>DATBBY010000039.1:0-17503 GCA_036270765.1 Candidatus Acidiferrum sp. | reverse complement strand
CCACCAGCAGCACCAGCCCGGTCATAATAATGGTTAATTTTGTGCGCAGCCGTAGCTGCATGAAAGTCCCTATTCCGCGCCAGCGCGGTCAGCGCCATATTCTTTGAGCTTATTGTGCAGAGTTTTGAGGCTGATTGCGAGGAGGTCCGCGGCGCGTGTCTTATTGTTGCCAGTAGCGCTGAGGGTCTGGAGAATCAGCTCGCGCTCCATGGCGTCAACCGTGGTGCCCACCGGGAATTTGATGCTGGAAAGATCGCTGGGGCCCTTGGCGGCCGTGCGGCCGAACTCCTCGGGCAGGCATGAACGGGTGATCAATTCTTTCTCGCACATAATGCAGGCGCGTTCCAGGATATTGCGCAACTCGCGAATATTGCCTGGCCAGGTATGACTCATGAAAATATCGAGAACTTCCGTTCCGATGCCGCGAACATGTTTCCCGTGTTTGGAGTTCACATCGCGCAAGATGTGATCGACCAGCAGAGGAATATCTTCTCTATGTTCGCGAAGCGGCGGCAAATTAATATGAAAAACGTTCAAGCGAAAAAATAAATCCTGTCGCAAATCTCCGCTAGCGACGGCTTGCGCGGCGTCCTTATTGGTAGCGGCGAGTACGCGTACGTCCACTGGCGTTTCGCTTTTACTGCCGAGGCGGCGAACTTTGCGGTCTTCGAGCACGCGCAACAACTTGGCCTGCGTAGGCGCGGGCATTTCGCCGATTTCATCGAGCAGCAACGTCCCGGCGTCAGCCAATTCAAAACACCCGATGCGCCTCTCCGCGGCACCGGTAAATGCGCCACGCTCATGACCAAAAATCTCGCTTTCCATGAGCGTTTCGGGAATTGCCGAGCAATTAATAGCCACAAAAGGCCCGCCGGCGCGCGGCGACAATTTGTGAATGGTGCGGGCCACGATCTCCTTGCCCGATCCGGTTTCGCCGGTAATGAGCACGGAAGCAGAACTGGGCGCGGCCATTTCGACCAGACGCATCACGTCCTGCATGGGCTTGGAACCGCCAACCAGGTCGCCAAGTCTGCCAGATTCCCGCAGTTGTCGCTGCAATACCGCCAACTGGCGGGCATCGCGCGCGCGCCTCAATGCGCGATCCAGCAATGCGTGCAGTACGGGGCCTTTCAGAGGTTTTTCGATGTACCAGAACGCGCCGGATTCGATAGCCGCTACCGCGCGCTCCTCGCTACCTCGACCGGTAATAATGATGGCCGGAACGTCGTGAAGTTCTGGCCCCAGCTGCCTGAGCAGGTCCAATCCATTCATGCCCGGCAATTCGACATCGGCAATCAGCGCATCGGGCTGGAACGTAGCAAATTTTGCCAACGCATCTTCCGCGTTGCTTACGCCCAAAACTTCGCATCCCCAGCGTTGCAATAATTGTTCGTAGCCTCTGCGTGCGTTGTCTTCGTCTTCGACGATCAGAACGCGGTCGCGGCGCTCGGACGCTTCGAGAGCGCGAACCGCGCCCTTCGCTTCTTCCGCCATGTGTAAAAAACCTCTCCGCCTATCGTGGTTTTGGCTATTTAGAAAGCCGCTTGACTGGGCAATCTCGACTCTAACAAGCCCATGGGTGCTTGCCAAGTTTTTGGTAACTTTTTTGATAGAGCAATCGTGGAAATCAGCGCATGTTAATCAAGGTGCTGCTGCAGTCGCGTCATGCGTTATTCTTTCAGCAAGTACAGCGCTCTTTCCAACTCTAATTCGAGTTTGGCGCCCTTCGGCAAATTCAACTCGTGTCCGCGTCCGGACTCCATAAGATAAGCTGTCAAGGCCCCGAGAGCTGCGCCTTCCGCGGCTTCTTTTTTGTTTTTGTCCTTCACACCTTGAACCGCGCCACCCGCAGCGCCGGCAGCTGCGGCTTGGGCGGCGTCCTGTTGCGTGCTGCTGCGTCCTTCGATCAATCCCTCTTGGTTGGCGGCTACGGGCTTAACACTGTGATCGCCGGGAACACTGACCACCTCCGCGACGATGGGCAGTTTGCCGAATTTTGTATAGATGTCGTCAAAAGTCAGCCAAATTTTTGCGCGTCCGGTTACGCCGGCGGGCTCAATGCGGCTGACGTGGCCGTGAATCTCCGCACCGGGTGGCAGATAGATGCCCCGGCCGGCTTCCAGCGGCTCAACAGTCCTTACGATGAATTTAGAGTTTTCTTCTGTACCTTTGGAAGCCAGATCCTGTTCGAGAACCACCAGGAATTTCGTTCCCGGAGCGACGGCAAAAGTCTCGGGCGGCAAACCATGCCTGCGTCCATCGGCCTGCTGGGGTTCAGGCGCAGATTGCCCGTTATCCTGTAGTCGGTTTTGCTGAATTTCCTTCGCAGCTGCGGGGAAAATTATGGCCGCGAGTAATATGGTGAACAAGACGCTATTGGATTTCGCGCACGTTAAAAATGTTCGGGTCATGGATTCTCTCCCCAGATTTTTATTTCCGCCGGTTATCAGTTTTGATGCGCAGAATATTAGATGCGGCCTGGGTGCCAACGCGTGTTTTAAGGGTATTTCTTCATCCGCGGCAATGCAATAGCGGGAATTTATTAGCAGGCTGCGAGGGTTTAGTCGCCAAAAAACCTTCTAATCCGTCGTAAAACTTCCGCATACATACTCGGTGTGACTTTGCCGGTTTGCGTGTTTTGTTGGCTAGGATGGTATACGCCGAACAATCGGGGCGCGGGTGCAGGCAGTTGAATTTCAGCTCCATGCGCGAAGCGGTAAGGCGTTCGCGAAGTGATGAGCGCTCGTTGCTTCAGCACTTCAAGGTAGGCATCCCAAGCGATGCGGCCTAGAGCCAGCACTGCCTTTGGTTCCAGAATGCGAATTTCGCGCTCCATATAACCGCGGCAATTCAGGATTTCGCTTGGCAATGGTTTGTTATCCGGCGGGGCACAGCGTGCCGTGGCAGTGATGTAACTATCGATGAGCTGCAAACCGTCATCGGGGCTCACAGAAGTGGGTTGGTTCGCGAAGCCAGCGTCGTAAAGCGCGGCGAAAAGAAAATCGCCGGAACGGTCGCCGGTGAATACGCGGCCAGTGCGATTTCCTCCGTGCGCCGCGGGGGCCAGCCCGACGATCAGTAACTTTGCGTCGGGATCGCCGAATCCCGGCACCGGTCTGCCCCAATATTCCCAGTCGAGATACGCGCGCCGTTTTTCACGTGCAACGCGCTCGCGGTATTCCACCAGGCGTGGGCATAAGCGGCACGCTACCACCTCGCGCGCCAGGCGCTTTAGCGCAGCCTGGCGGTTCACGCGAGAAGTCCCAGAACCTCGTCGTGAATTTTCCCGTTGCTGCTGACGAATTGGCCGCTGTAAATCGAGCGCTCGCCCAGCAGATTTGTGGATTTTCCGCCAGCCTCCTCCACGATTAAACCCAGGGGAGCCAGGTCCCACGGCATGGACGTCCAGTCCACGGCGGCGTCGATCGCGCCTTCGGCAACCAGCATGTGTTGCCAAAAGCCACCCAGAGAGCGGCTGTTTCGCACAGCATCGTGCAGGCGACGCAGTTTCGCGCGGTCGTTTGCGTCTTTTTTCGGGCCAGTGCCGGTAGTGAAAATCATGGCTTCACTGAGCTTCGAAACGTTCGATACGTCAATCTTTTTGCCATCGCGAAAAGCGCCCTCGCCGCGATAAGCGAACCAACGGGTCCTGAGCGCTGGAGCACTCACCATGCCCGCGACAATTTCTCCGCGGTGTTCAATTCCGAGCAGTGTTCCAAAAGTGGGAATGCCGCGCGAAAATTCTTCAGTGCCGTCGATAGGGTCGATGATCAATCTTGCCCGGTCGCCGGAGCTGGCACCTTCCATATCGCGGCCGCCCATTTCCTCGCCCAGAACATCGAGGGCCAATCCGCTGGCGGCTACTTTTTTACGCGCCATTTCTTCGACGCCGCGATCGGCTTGGGTCACCGCGGAGCCATCGCCCTTGCGGTCCACGCGCATTTCCACGGCGCGGAAATATCGCATGGCGATGAGGTCGCCCTCCTGCACGATCGAATCGAGCAGCGAGCCGTATTCTTCGCGATATCCCATCATTTCTCCGTCGGCGTTTAGCCCTATGAAAAGGCAGCGGCGTCCCTTACGCTTACGATTTGACACGTCCGCCGCGGCTACCTAGCATACAAACTTACCCGTTTGAGCGCTCAAACCAACTCCGGAACAGTGCTGGACCGCATCCTCGAATCTCGTCGAGCCGAGGTGGAGCACCGCAAATGCGTACTACCCGAAACAGCGCTGAAATATGGCGCGAAAGCGGCGTCACCGGTGCGCGATTTTTATTCCGCGCTGTCACGCGACGGGTTAAACATTATCGCAGAACTGAAGCCGGCATCTCCTTCACGCGGAGTTATTCGCGACCCATTTGACGCGCCCGAGCTAGCCAAGGATCTTTCGCAAGCCGGAGCGGCTGCGCTCTCGGTACTTACCGAAGGCGAATATTTCCGTGGCTCACTAAAAAATCTTCGTGATGCGCGAAAAGTTATGGGCCTGCCAGTGCTACGCAAGGATTTTATCTTTGACTCGTGGCAAGTGTGGGAGGCGCGGGCTAATGATGCCGATAGCTTTCTTCTGATTGTAGCGGTGTTAAGCGATTCTCTCTTGCGCGATCTGATTGGCCTTGGCCGCGAAATTGGAATGGAACCGTTGATTGAAGTGCATACTGCCGCGGAGCTTGAACGAGCGCTGGCTGCTTCCGCGAAAATCATCGGGGTGAACAATCGCGATTTGAAAACCATGGAGGTGCGCATCGAAACATCGCTGGAACTGATCGAAAAGATTCCAGAAAATTGCGTGGCCGTCAGCGAGTCCGGCATTCGCAACCACCAGGATGTTGTAAAGATGCGCAACGCCGGATTCGATGCGTTTCTCATCGGTGAGCATTTAATGAAGGCGGCCGACCCAGGGGCGGCGCTATTCGAATTGCTGGGACAGCCTCGCGTGACGAGAGAGCAATTTGATGCAGCATCCGCTGCCACCGACGCGAAGAACGGTGTTTGGCAAAATTAAATCATGACCCGAGTAAAAATTTGCGGAATTACCAATGCCGAGGACGCGCGTGTCGCCTGTGAGGCCGGGGTCGACGCCATTGGTCTGAACTTTTATCCGCGAAGCCCTCGCGCGGTGTCTCTTGAAAAGGCTGTCGAACTCCGAGCTTCAATTCCCTCTGGCGTCCAAGTCTTTGGGGTTTTTGTAAACGCTGAAGCCGCTGAAGTCATAAAAATATTCCGGGATTTACGGCTCGATGCGCTGCAATTACATGGGGATGAGTCGCCGACAACGGTTACGCAGTTGGCACGCCTAGCACCGGTATTCAAGGCGCTACGGGTCGGGCCCGATTTTTCCGCCGCTACGTTGGAAAATTATCCCGATGTTTCAGGATTCTTATTCGATACCGCCGATGCGATGCCTGGTCAATACGGTGGAACCGGCCGGCTGGCAGACTGGGGTGTTGCGCAGCAGGCGGCGCGCAGCCACAGAGTCTTTTTGGCTGGCGGCTTGAATGCCGAGAATGTGGCCGCCGCGATCCTCCAGGTGCGACCTTATGGTGTGGATGTGGCCAGTGGTGTGGAAGCCTGGCCCGGTGCAAAAGATCACGCTCAGTTGTGTGAGTTTGTTCGCGAAGCGCGTCGAGCCGACCAGGAGCTGAATTCACCAGTGGAGAAATTGCGCGCCAGATGAGCTCCATTCTTAAATCGCTGAGTTATTCGCCCGGGCGCTTCGGTCCTTACGGCGGCCGCTACGTTCCTGAAACGTTGATGGTGCCGCTCTTCGAACTGGAACGCGCTTATGAATTGGCTAAATCCGATCCGAGTTTTCAAGCTCGCTTTGCCGATCTGCTCAAAAATTTTGCCGGCCGTCCCACGCCTTTACAGTTTGCGGAGCGGCTCACCAACAAGTTGGGCGGCCCCAGGATTTATTTGAAACGCGAGGATTTGTTGCATACCGGCGCGCACAAAATTAACAATGCCATCGGCCAGGGATTGCTAGCGGTAAAAATGGGCAAGCCCCGCATCGTGGCCGAAACGGGCGCGGGACAACACGGCGTAGCCTCTGCTACGGTTGCCGCACAGCTTGGTCTCGAGTGCACTGTGTACATGGGCACCGACGATATGGCGCGGCAGTCGCCCAACGTTTCACGCATGCGCATCCTGGGTGCGAAGGTTGTTGGCGTGGACTCCGGCAGCCGTACTTTGAAAGATGCCATCAACGAAGCGATGCGCGATTGGGTTACCAATGTACGAAGCACACATTATCTGTTGGGCTCTGTGCTTGGTGCGCATCCTTATCCCACCATGGTGCGCGATTTTCAGTCGGTGATCGGCCGCGAAGCGCGCGAGCAAATCCTCGCTGCGGAAAAGCGTCTACCGACACATTTGTTTGCCTGCGTGGGTGGCGGTTCGAATGCCATTGGACTCTTCTATCATTTCCTGCGCGATATGGACGTGAAGATGATTGGAATCGAGGCTGGTGGTCGCGGTACGGGTCCCGGCGAGCACGCGGCGAGGTTGGGCGCGCCGCAAGGGTTTACTGGGGCGCGTGCGGGCGTTCTTCACGGCACTTACACTTACGTGCTGCAGAATGAAGACGGGCAAATTTCCACTACGCATTCTATTTCCGCGGGGCTTGACTACCCGGCGATCGGCCCGGAACACGCGTGGCTGGCGGATGAAAAACGTGCCGAGTATTTTGCGATGTCGGATAATGCCGCGCTCGATGCCGCGCGATTGCTCTGCCGCTGCGAAGGAATTATCCCCGCGCTGGAGTCGGCGCATGCTCTGGCAGGCCTGATAGAACGCCTTCCGTCGGTACATAAAAGTGATCTCGTCATCCTCAATCTATCCGGGCGCGGCGACAAGGACATGGACACTTACTCGCGCCTGCTCTAAGCTTTTCCGATAACAATGAGCATTTCTGTCGCGCAACCAAACCGTATCGAACACTGTTTTGCCACGCTCCGTGGGGCCGGCGAGATGGGCATTGTCGCGTACATCACCGCAGGTGACCCTTCGCTGGATGCCACGCTGGAATTTGTGCTGGCGTTGGAAGAAGCTGGCACAGACGTCATCGAACTGGGCGTTCCGTTCAGCGATCCGGTGGCGGATGGCCCTACGATTCAGCGCGCCTCGGAACGCGCCTTGAAATCCGGCGCCACTTTGCCGAAGATTCTGGAACTGGTAAGCCGCATTCGGAAATCCACGCAAATTCCGCTGGTGCTCTTTAGCTATTACAATCCAATTTTGCAAATGGGGCTGGAAAAATTCGCCGCCGCCGCTTCCCAAGCAGGAGTTGACGGCGTGCTGGCCACGGATTTATCGCCGGAAGAATCCTTGGAATACCGGGGCATTCTAAGGATGCATCACTTGGATACAATTTTTCTCTGCGCCCCGACTTCGACGGACGAGCGGCTCGCCAGCATTGCGGCATGCTCGAGTGGCTTCTTGTATCTGGTGTCCCGAACTGGCGTTACAGGAGCGAAAGATACTTTGCCGGATGATTTGCCGGCGTTGTTACGGCGAGTGCGAAATTTTACGACGTTGCCTATCGCGGTAGGCTTCGGGATTTCGCTTCCGGGGCACGTTACTTTGCTTGGCGGGCTAGCGGATGCTGCCGTCGTGGGATCTTCTTTAGTTTCTGAAATCGAACACGCAAAGACACCTCAGCAGGCGGCAAATGCTTTACGCGATCGGGTCCGGGTCTTGAAAGAAGCGGCTCGCCACGGCCTTTCCAAGCGCGAGGCGGCGCCATGAATCTTCAGGACTGGCGACGCCGTATCGATGAGATCGACCGCAAGTTGGTGGAATTGTTGAATGAGCGTTCGCGTTGCGCTCTGGAAATCGGCAAACTGAAGCACGCGGCAAATTTGCCACTGTATCAGCCGGAACGGGAGAAAGAAGTATTGCAAAACGCCGAGCAATCGAATCCCGGCCCGCTAACGAATAGCGCTATTCGGCGTCTATTCGAACGCATTATCGATGAAGCACGAACGGCGGAACGCGCAGCTATGGAGCCGGAAGCGAGAAGCTCCAAAGAATAATTCAGCGACAAGAAAACGAGAGACCAATGCGAATTGAGAAAGGGAATAAAGCCAGCTCATGGTAATTGTGATGCAAGAGGGCGCTACAGACGCCCAGATTCAACATGTGATTGACCGGCTCGTCGCAAGCGGGTTTAACGTGCATCGCTCCACGGGAGAATCGCACACCGTGCTCGGCGCTGTTGGCGTGCACCGCGATTTCGATCACCGCGATTTCGAATTGCTCGATGGCGTGCGCGAGGTGATGCGCGTCACGCAGCCCTTCAAGCTGGCCAGCCGCCAATTTAATCCGCAGGGAACGATTATCAATTTGGGCCGAGGTGTGACCATCGGCGGTAATGAAGTGGTCGTCGCGGCGGGGCCATGCTCCGTGGAATCACGCGAACAGATTCACATTATTGCGGAAAGCGTGGCGAAGTCCGGAGCCCAAATTTTGCGCGCCGGGGCCTTTAAGCCCCGCACATCCCCCTACGCGTTTCAGGGCATGGGCGAAAAGGGCCTGGAATTCATGCGTGAGGCCGCCGAAAAATTCGGCCTCTTTAGCGTGAGCGAGGTCATGGACGCTTCGCAGATTCAAATGATGATCGGCTACGTGGATATTCTGCAGGTCGGCGCGCGCAACATGCAAAACTATCATTTGCTGCGTGCCTTGGGTGAAGTGCGCAAGCCCATCCTGCTAAAGCGTGGAATGTCCGCGACCATGGAAGAGCTGTTACTAAGCGCTGAGTATATTCTTGCCGGCGGAAATCCGGACGTCATTCTATGTGAGCGGGGCATCCGCACTTTTGAAACTTACACGCGCAATACTTTTGACATCGCGGCCATTCCGGTGATCAAGAAGCTGTCGCATCTGCCCATGATTGGCGACCCCTCTCACGGCACCGGGCGTCGAGATAAAGTTGCACCCATGGCGCGAGCAGCGGTGGCCGCGGGAGCCGACGGTTTGTTGATCGAAGTGCACAACGATCCTGATCACGCTCTTTCCGATGGCGCGCAATCGCTCGACCCCGGGCAGTTTGAGCAATTGATGGGTGAGTTGCGGATCATCGCGCCGGCCATTGGGCGGCGCATGGCTTGACCGTGGTCCAATTCATAGCCTGATTCATGTCGCCAGCACACCTCATTAATCGCGTCAGCATCCTTGGCACCGGCTTGATCGGCGGTTCTTTCGCGCTGGCGCTTCGGAAATATACGGAAGGAATTCACATCACTGCGTGGGATCGCCGAGACACCGTGGCACGCGCAAAAGATTTGGGCGCAGCCGACGAGATTTTTTCTGGTGAACTGAAGCCTGCCATCGAAAGTGCTGACCTGATTTACGTGGCGCTGCCGATCAGCACCACGCTGGATATTCTGCCGGAGATTGCGCGGCATAGCCCGCAACACGCCCTGGTGACCGATGCATGCAGCACCAAGGTGCGAATTGTGCGTGCGGCAGAAGAATTATTTTCGGGAGGTGGTGAGAAGCTTTTTCTTGGCGGCCACCCGATGACCGGAAAGGAATCGTCCGGAATTGCCAACGCTGACCCGAATTTATTTCGCGACACCACTTACGCACTTATCGGCGAATCTTCGTCCGATATGCATGACAAAGTTGCACCCGAGTCGCGCTCGCAAGCAGAGCCGGACCAATCGCCTGTGCGTCCTGAGCCGGTGCGCATATCCAAAGACGATCTACGTGTGGTTGCTTTTCTGAAGATCATAGGCAAAATTGGGGCGCGGCCGCTTTGGCTGGGAGCGCCACAACACGATTACGCCGTGGGCCTGGCATCGCATCTTCCGCAACTCGCGGCCGTCGCGCTGGCTTCCTTTCTTTACGATCACCTCGACGAAAATGGCTTGCCTATCGCGCTCGCCGGTTCCGGCCTGCGCGACACGTTGCGCCTTGCTGGCAGTCCCTACAGCACTTGGCGGGACATTGTGCTGACCAACAGGGAAGTTCTTTCCGCCGGGCTCGATTTATTTGCTCGCCGCCTCGACGAATTGCGCGACAAGCTCGCGTCCCGCGAACTGGAAGCCGACTTCGACGCGGCAAACGAATTGTACAAACTGCTGCGTAGTTTTTAACCGCGAAAACCTAGCGTATGGTCCTGTCAACAGCCCGACAGCTTGCATTACACTAAGTTCTGTTCGCGAGAGCATTCATGGACAAACGGATTTCTTCAGCTGATGCGGCCATCGAAAGGTTGACCGATGGCGCCACCATATTGATGGGCGGATTCGGTTTGTGCGGGATTCCAGAGAATCTGATTGCTGCGGTGCGCCGTAAGGGCACAAAAAGCCTCACTATCGTCAGCAACAACGCGGGCATCGATGATTTTGGCATCGGGATTCTGCTACAAAGCCGGCAAGTTAAAAAAATGATCTCCACCTATGTCGGCGAGAATAAATTGTTTGAACAGCAGGTGCTCAGCGGGGAACTGGAAGTGGAACTGAATCCACAGGGTACCTTGGCGGAACGCCTCCGCGCTGGCGGAGCAGGAGTGCCGGCGTTCTTTACGCCCACCGGAGTCGGCACCGTGGTTGCCAAGGGAAAAGAGACCCGGGAATTTGATGGGCGGCAATACGTGATGGAGCGGGGACTGCGGGGCCACTTCGCATTTGTGAAAGCGTGGAAAGGTGACCGTTGGGGAAATCTCGTTTACCGCAAAGCGGCCCGAAATTTTAATCCCATGATGGCTACCGCCGCCGACTACGTGATCGCAGAGGTGGAGGAATTAGTCGATCTGGGGGAGCTGGATCCTGACTCCATTCACACGCCGGGAATTTTTGTGAATGCCATCTTTCAGGGAACGGCATACGAAAAACGAATTGAGAAGCGCTGCACCAGAAAAGAAAAGTTGGGCATTCCGCGGGCCGCAAAGTGAAAGGCGCACATGAATCTAAGCGAAGAACAAAAACGTGAACGCATCGCCCGGCGTATCGCGCTAGAGCTGCGCGACGGCTTCTACGTTAATCTCGGCATCGGTATGCCGACTGCCGTAGCGAACTACGTGCCGCAAGGCATGGACGTGGTTTTGCAATCCGAAAACGGCATGCTGGGCGTCGGGCCTTACCCTTTGGAGTCTCAAGTCGATCCGGATTTGATCAATGCTGGCAAGGAAACTGTCACCGAACTGCCGGGCACTTGTTATTTTTCATCCGCAGATTCTTTTGCGATGATCCGCGGAGGACACATCGACCTGACAGTTTTGGGCGCACTGCAGGTGGATGAACGAGGGACGCTAGCGAATTGGGCCATTCCTGGAAAGATGCTGAAGGGCATGGGCGGCGCGATGGATCTGGTCGCGGGAGCGAAGCGGGTGTACATCGCCATGGAACACGCCACGCGCGACAAGCGCCCAAAAATTCTGAAAAAGTGCACGCTGCCACTTACCGGCGTGGAAGTCGTGGATCACATCGTCACGGAACTAGCACTAATCGATGTGACACCAGAAGGCTTGCTGCTCCGGGAGTTGGCGCCGGGCATCTGTGTTGAAGAAGTTCAATCACTCACGGAACCGAAACTCTTGCTGCCTCCTGGCGGTCCACGAACAATGCCTGTTTGATGTCCCGCTCAGGCCAGGCCCTCAGAAAGCGCTAAGCCGCCTCGAAGTAGTGAACGAATAATGAAAAGCGGAAAATACCGTTAGGCCGGTCACCGCATAAATCAGAAAACGATTTACCGCCGTAAATGCGGGATGCGGATACGCCGCCGACAAAACCACCATGAACACCAGAAGAATCTGCGCAGCGGTGGTCAGCTTTCCATAAATGCTGGGCGGAAAGGGGCGGTAGCCGGAGATGAGAAGAATTACCACCGCGACCATAAGTATCAGCACATCGCGGCTGAGCACAATGATGGTCAGCCACCATGCCAGTTTTTGTTTGAACGCCAGAATGATGAAAGAAGAAGAGAGTAACAACTTGTCCGCGATCGGATCCAGATACGCGCCCAGCGCTGAACGCTGATTCAGTTTGCGCGCCAGTAGTCCGTCGATGCCGTCCGAAAGTCCCGCTATCACCAACACCAGAAGCGCCCACCGGTACTGTTCGTAAGAAATGAGAATCAAGAAAAACGGCAGGAAGCCCAGCCGCAACAAGGTGATTTGATTAGGTACTGTCCAGATGGGGCCTTGCATTGCCGATGAGGATAACGCAGTTCAAGCAAATTGCGCGAGATACTCGCTGAGAGAGCGGCCTATTTTGCGCTGGAAAAGCTCCGCCATGGACGGAATGGAACCAGTAGATTCGTCCAGAGAAATACGCTCCACGCGGTTCATGGGAAAGAAAATGGTGGGGAATCCCACGCGTTCGCCATCGGGTTCGTTGATGGCGCGCACAACGTGGTCGAACGAGTTCAGATCAATGCCGCGTACAGTAATGCCCGCCTGATTGAGAACCAGCAATTCGCCCCAAAACTTCTCTTTCGGAGAGTGCAAACTCACGAGGATGATGGAATGCAGGTCCATAGTTGAATTTGTTTTGGCCTGAAGGCAATGTTGAATGCTCGCCAGCGTTACTGAGAGTAGCGCATTTCGCAATGTGGGAATCAGTAGAGTCGAACTGGCGTGTTGTGTGGTTAAACCGTCGGCCAAAAAAAAGTTCACCGCAAGGGATCGCGGAAATGCAGGATCATGAATGCAAAGCTGGCCAGCAGCACAATAGCTGCGCTCCAACCTAGCGCATGAGCGCGTTTCAATTCGGTAGGATTCATGGGTTCACGATCGGCGAAGACTTTTCCCAGCCCAAAGCCCGCCGCTAATCCGCCGAAGTGCGCCCAATTATCGATGCCGGACATAATAAAGCCGAAGACGAAGATCGAAACCACCCAGGAAATGAGCCGTGAACGCAGTGCTTGCATGGACGATCCGCCGCGGCGAGTGGTAATCGCAATCATCACTCCGATCAGTCCCAATATCGCCCCGCTGGCGCCGACGCCCAGCGCGGGGTGAGGCCTAAACGGAGTAAAGGCGCTAAGAACGTAGCCGGCAATTCCGGCTGCTGTGTAAAGAAACAGAAAGCGTGCCGAGCCATACACCTCTTCCACGACGGGCCCAATATCCATCAGCACCATCATGTTGAAACCGATGTGAATTAAACCGCCATGTAGAAACATGGCAGTTACCAGGCGATACGGCTCGCCATGCACAATGGCTGGTGCCCACAAAGCCCCAAGCCGGTAAAGAACCTCTCCATCGAGACCAAAGAGAATCCGCAAGCCGCCACCCTGCCCGGCCTGTAATGTGAGAACCACACTGATACCAAAAATTAGAATGTTGGCGATCAGCAACGCCGTCGTGGCCGGCGCCCGAGTTCCTCCAAAAAATCCGGAGAAGCGCCGATTTAAGGCCGCCATCGAAAAATTGAGATTGGTGCCGCACTGATGACAACGCGTCGCGTTGATGCCGACCAGCGTTCCGCAGGCGGGACAAATTTTGGGCCGCGGCTGTTGCTCGCCGCCGCCTCCAAAAAATCCGCTCATCGCGCTTCGCCAGCGATTCACGCGCATCTGCCACTGATAGGGAAGCGCCATTCTCCTCCTTGCGACCCGCACACCGCGTTCCTATAATACCCAAGTCGGCGAACTTGTCTGACTTGCAAAGGCTGGGTCCCGGTAAGAGGGCAAAACATGGACAAATTTGAGGAAATTGGACAGCGGCTCGACAAAGAACTGGCGCGCCTGCGCAAATATGTCGAAGAAGAAGTTGCGCCCGGCACCGAAAAGCGCACTGCACGATTCCTTCGCGAGGTTTCCGAGTTGCTGACCGATGCCGCGAAGAAGCTGGAAGCGCGCAATACGGCTCGCGAAACAGGGTCTGCAAAAGACGCTCATTCTTAGGAACGAAGGGGCAACGCACGCAACCATGGGCCGCCAGTGAACGCAGCGATACCGCGACAGCAATTCGGCCAACGACGCAATTCCCAAATACCTCCTACCCACCGGCTCAGTCCTACAGTTGAATCCTGCAAATTCGTACTCTTAATAATTTTGGTAGGCTCTGTTCTTTTCATGGCCTCAGGATGTGCCTCGCGCAGACCGGTAGCGTCCAGCCAGCCGCCGACTGACACCTCTTCCACGCCTGAAACGGCCTCGGCATCCGCCAAGAACCCACCCGCGCCTGCCCCGCCGCGTTCTGGGGGCGTTGCAAAGCGCCGCCGGGACACCGCCGCCATTCCAGTTCCCGCAGGCTACGAGGAAACAGGCGAAGCGTCGTGGTACGGTGTGCCCTTCCACGGACGGCAAGCGTCAAACGGCGAAATCTATGACATGAACAAACTGACCGCTGCTCATCGCACGCTACCGTTCGAAACCATGGTGCGGGTCACTAACGAGCGAAATGGAAAATCCACCGTGGTGCGCATCACCGATCGCGGACCGTTCGTCAATAACCGCATTATCGATCTTTCCTATGCGGCGGCGCGCGAGATAGATTCCATCGGCCCGGGAGTCGTGCCGGTGCGCCTGGAGGTTTTATCGACAGGCATAGATCCCGAGTCTGGATTTTTTACGATTCAGGTGGGCTCGTTTCGCGAGCGCGCCAATGCCGACCGATTACGCGAACGCTTGAGCGCCACGTACTCTCCTACTTTTGTTAAACGCTACGACACCAGCAGCGGTGTTTTTTACCGTGTGCACGTGGGCAAGGTATCCGGCGAAGAAGCCGCCAAGGAATTCGGCGAGCGCCTGCGCTCAAGCGAAGGAGTTACGCCCATGGTCATTCGGCTCGATGATAGCTTTTCGGAGGCGGGAGAAAATCAATGAGCGCCGACTGTCTTTTCTGCAAAATAGCAGCAAAACAAATTCCCGCAAAAATCGTATACGAGGATCCTGACGTTTTCGCGTTTGAAGATATCGGCCCGCAAGCGCCCACGCACTTGCTGATATGCCCGCGTAAACACATCGTCTCGCTGGAAGATGTGACTGACGAGGACGAAAGAATGTTGGGTCACTTGCAGACGGTGGCGGCGAACCTGGCCCGGCAAAGAGATTTGCAGCAAGGGTTTCGTACCGTAATCAATACCGGGGCGAACGCGGGTCAGTCCGTGCTGCACCTACATCTTCACTTATTGGGTGGAAGAAGTATGCGATGGCCCCCAGGTTAATGACCAGGCGCCCAAGACACCGAAGTGTAGAAACGGAAGACCTAAGCGCACAAAAAAGAGAGGCCGCTGTTAAACAACCGCGGCATCCCTTTTTTGAGTACAAATCCCTAATCGGCGATTATTGTTTCGTCAGGATAATATCGTCGAACGCCAGGCTGTAAGCCGTACTGCTGGGGTTCTTCCCGACCACCGTAAATGTAAATGGATAGCTTCCGGCGCTCGGAAAATTAACAGCTCCCAGATCCGTGACGGCATATGCATCACCGTTTGGTATGAATTGGTCAATGGGAGGGCCAACGCTGACCCTGTTGATCCCTGTTTGCACGATGCCACGAGGTTGATACTGCTTGTAGGAAATTTTCACGCCATAGGTCCCAGCCGCAGGAACATTGACCATAAAGGTCACGTTATCTCCCACACTCGTGGAATAGAACATGGTGCCCAAATTGTCAGGGAAGTTCTGGTAGCTGAATACTTGAACGGCTGGGCCGGATGTAGTTGCGGTGGCCGCCAGATTCGCGGTTGACACGACCAGCGCGTTGGCCGAGATACCTGTACTGTATGACCACGTCAATATCTGCTCCGTGGATGTCAAACCTCCTGTGGCACCGGTGAAGCCGACGTAGGCGGTCGACCCTACGGTCGCGGGAATGTTGACCGGCCAACTCGTGGTAAACGTCTGGCTCGTCGAAGTATCGGTGATCGTCATCGTCAACGTGGTGCCGTTGTAAGTCATATGCACTGCCATGACGTCCCCAGACTGAAGGTTAACTCCACCGCCTATCGTGGTTGCCGGAACTGACGGGTAGGCTCCATTAAGATAGACCCCTGTCGAATTGGTTCCTTCCCCGGCGTTGTCGTAAATATCAAATTTCACAGCAACGCTATTTGTCATTCCCCCATATCCCAAACCTCCCCCCACAGCACCTATAGTAGTTGGCGATGACCCTTGAATCGTGAAGGTGATCCCGTCGGCACCGGGATTCGCTATTTGAAACCTGAAATCATTGGTGAAACCTTGAACATTTACCTTTTGATTCCAGAATGCACTGCTGTCTTCAAAGGTCGTAGAGGTATCGCTCAACTGGAGACGGTTGCCGACTAAAACGGCATTCCCATTGAACTGCATTCCGGTGGACGTGAAGCCGGATGCAAAATTGATTGCGCTCGTGCCGCCACCCCCGCTTGGCGGCGGAACTGGGACGCTTGCTCCAGGCGCGAATGTCCAGTTGATGATGTCTTGAATCGCGGTCAAACCGCCCGTTCCCGCCGTAAATCCGACAAACGCAGTATTTGCGCCGACCACCGACACGATATTTACTGGCCACGAGTGTGTGAAGGTGGCGTTTGCGGTGGGATCGATGATGGTCATGGACAGATTCGTTCCGTCATAGTTGATCTGGGCATTCATGACATCGCCACTGTGCAGATCGATGCCGCTGCCGCTCAGATCGACCGATGGCGTGCTGGGAGACGTGCCATTGGTAAATAACCCGGTCGAATTCACTCCTTCGCCCGCGTTGTCGTAAAGATCGAACTTGATGGCTACGCTTTTCTGTGACAGCGCGCCGCCCGCGTATCCTAGGGCGCCGCCAAGGGCACCTAAAGCAGCGGTGTTGTTGCCCTGAATTGCGAACGTAAAGCCATCCGCGGTTGGGCTACTTCCCGGCGAAAGCTGGAAACTGAAACTAGTCGTGAATTGTTGGATGTTTACCGGCGAGTTGTACCACGCGGCAGAGGCTTCCATTCCGCCGCCATCCGTCAGACGCAGTCTGGTTCCGTTCAATGCCGCGCTACCATTGAGCGCCATCGCACCCGCGGTAAAGCCTCCTCCCAAACCCACGCCTCCGCCTCCACCGCCCGAGCTAGGAGAGCTGATGGTGTAGGTGCCGGTGGAGATGGAACTGTTCGAGTAACCACTGGCCACTGTGAGGGCCTTGATCGTCTCAGTAACACTGACCGTAATCGGTTTGGAGTAAAGTGTCGACGAAGCCGTGGGCGTGGAACCGTCCGTCGTGTAATGGATCGAGGCACCAGGAGTGGACGTCGAGAGAGTTACCGACTGTGCTGTAGTATAGCTGCCTATAGCAGGCGAGAAGATCGGAGCAGTCGCTTGCTGCTGCGTGCCGCTGACGAACGTCCAGGTCTGAATGTTTTGTGTGGCTGTTGTTCCACCAGTTCCGCCAGTGAACCCCACGAAGGCGGTGTTGCTGCCGATGACTTGCGGAATGTTAATCGGCCAACTGTTACTGTACACAGCACCAGTCGTTCCATCGGTGACGGTCATAGCAAGAGTGGAGCCGTTATAGCTCATGTGCACGGTGAGCTTATCTCCGCTGTGCAAATTAATGCCCGAGTTCGTCAGATCACTGGCTGGCATGGCCG
>DATBBY010000038.1:0-17802 GCA_036270765.1 Candidatus Acidiferrum sp. | reverse complement strand
AAGTTAGGCGTTGAAAACAAAGCGAGTCGTCGTTCGCGCCACCGCCCAGACCGGTCATCCCGACCGAAGCAGGCCGGCGCTTTTGCTTTTCTGCTTCGCTCCTGCGAAGCAGCCGGCCTGCGAAGTGGAGGGATCTCTCTTCGCTTTTTCGCCGAACCTCTTCCGCCTTCCGCCGAGCCAACACCGCAGCATCCTCAGAATATCTGACAGATACAGAATCTTCAGCCCGTCAAACTATGGCCGCGTTTCCAGCGGATGCTTACTCTTCTCGTAAAATTCATTTTGCAGCCGGAGGCTTTGATCGTCGGCTTGGGCAGCGCGAATGGCCGCGGTAATGGCATTAATCCATGCATTCATTTCAAATTCACCGAGTTCTTTGGTGGCCAGCGCGCCCTCGCCAGAGTAATGATTGGGAAAGCGCGCGTACCACCAAATACCGGTGTAAACGTCGGCGGGGAGATTGACCCGCTTCTGGTCTGCGCCCGATTCACTGCTGGCTCGATCCAGATGCACCAACTCCGGATGAGAAATCATCATCGTGGATGTTTCCGATTGCCCGGCGTGCATGTCCAGTGCGTCCTTTTTTTGCGGGCCACCCTTAGGTTCGTCACGGCCCCATTGAACGTACACCACGTAGTCATGCGGTTTTTCCAATTGGGATTGTGCAAAGAAGGGCAGCAGGCTTTCGTTTCCGCCATGACCGTTTACAATCACAATTTTCTTGCAGCCGTTGCGCGCCATCTCATCGGTAGTTTCCTGCAACAGTTTTAATTGTAGCTCTCTGCTGTAGGCTATCGTCCCCGGTTCATGTTTGGCTTCAAAAATCTGGCCAAAGTAATATTCCGGAAAAACCACCGCGTATTCCTTCTCCGCTGCATGCAGCGAAGCGTATCGTACGTTCAACAAGTCGGTGCCCAACGGAAGTTGCGGTCCATGTTTTTCAAGAATGCCAAACGGTAGCAGGCAGGTGCCCTTGGATTGCTCGATGGCCCGCCGGAAATCAGCCGCACTCAATTCTTCCCATTTGACGGATATCTTCGTTTGGCCACGCGCGCCGCACACCCCCAGCAGCAACGTTGCAAGCACTGCGATCAAAGCTCGTTTCATATCTCCTCCGGAACTAGGGCATTCTAATGCGTCCAAAAGCAGGTTGCACATTAAATCGATTTAATCGTCAAATCTTCCGAGAGTATTCAAATGCCTGGAATGGACAGATTCGAAGCGACAGCCGCGATACGTGAAGCGGAAAAGCTCACTGGCAAGCACATACCCATCGTGGCCATGACCGCCCACGCACTGAAGGGCGATGCAGATCGATGCGTGGCTGCGGGCATGGACGGATACGTTTCCAAGCCCATCCGCAGCATGGATCTCTTTGCCGTAATGGAGCCTTTGCGAGTCAGCAGACCAGTCGTCAATTCGGTCATTCAGTCGGACCAATAATCGGTTCGCTTACTCGGCAATTAAACGAATTTTATGGTGTACTGAACATCGGTCTGGCTAACTCTTCCCCCGATGCCGCCTCCGGATGTTCAGCCTTCCAGCGCATCGCGGCCGTAATCCGCGTGCGTCCGCTGGGGTGATCGAAGAACACAAACTCTTCGATCGGCCCTGGGTCCATTTTGCGATATTCACCCAACAACAGGTCCACGTTAGCCTCGGCATCGGGCTGCCGTGCGGCATTAAGCCCATACATGTCCGCCTCAAATTCCATTGTGCGTGTAATAGTGTTGTTTATCGGCGTCGTAATAAAAAAATAACTCGAGAGTACGACCACCGCCAGCGGCAGGACCGCGACATCTCCAATGTCCCGGACGCCCCAACGTTCTCCCCATCGCGACAGCGCAAAATTTATCCCCCAGTTCAGAAATGCAAAGCCAATCGCGATCACCACGCCATTCATCACCAAACCTTTATATATATGGTTTAGAACGTAGTGGCCCATCTCGTGGCCCATAGTGGTGGCAATCTCAGGCAGCGTGCAGCGTTTCAGCAGGTTATCGTTCAGCGAAATTCGCAATGTCCCCGCGAACCCGCTCACGTTAGCGCTCACGCGATTGGATTGCCGTGAAGCATCGAACTCATACACGTCCGTCGCCGGAATTCCATTGGCGCGCGCCATGCTCAGGATTGGGTCTTTAATGCTCGGCTCTTCCAGCTTGGTGTACTTGTTGAATAGCGGCGCGATGTAAACTGGTGCGATCAGTGCAATAAAAGCGATAAACACTACCGTCGCGACAGCCCCCCACACCCACCAGTTCTTGCCCAAGCGCCGCACCACCCCGAATAATGGCATCATGAAAATCGCGCCCAAAACTATGCCGATGCCCAGCGCCACCGCTTGATCCCGCATCCACTGACCAAAAGCTTGGTTCGACAGGCCATATTTATGTTCGCGAACATAACCTTCATAAACCGTAAGCGGAAACGTCACTACCGTCACTAGGACGATGAACTGTACCCAGTTAATCGCGGTTTGCAACGGGCGAAAGCGGGTGATGCGCTCGGCTAAGTCGCGCATGCGCAGGGACAAGCGAAAACGGAGCAGTATCCACATCACCAGTACCGTCGACAAAAAATCCCACAACTGCAGCCAATATCCCCCTTCAAAATAGGCATTCGAACGTGCGCGTTCCGCTGGCGGCATCTTCGCCAAATAAGTTTCAACCGCCGCGTTAACGTCGAATGCGGGCGCAGCCTGCCCGGTGACTGCCGCGTCAGATGTTTTCGCGTTACTGGAACCTTGCGCTCGCGCTTCGCCAGTTGCAGCCACACCCATTGCGACGATGAAAAACAACCAAAAAAGGCATCTCGTGACACGAACCATCGGTCCTCGTTTCGCTAAGCAGTTGTTTGCGCGAGAAGTATAACCGTTAACCACTGCGAGTGACGCATTGAGTCCTCTCAAGCCAAAATGTTTGGCGGGATCAATATTTAAAGATCTCGTTCTTGAAAATTATAGAGCGCGACCACGAGCACGATGAGTAGATACAGCGTGGCATAACCCACCATCGCCGGACTAGGCGCCGACGCATTTGAAAATGGAGTGAACTGTATCGATCGTGTCAGCGAAGATTGCATTTCGAACGCAGCCCGGCGCCACATCGACTCACTAGGCATGATTAAGCTGGAAACAATGCCCAGGGTGACCAAACGCGGACTGGTAGTCATCGCCCCGATCTGTTCGATCCATCCTCCAATAAATGCCAAACCGTGAAGGCCCAAAACAATCACTCCGTTTGCCAACGTCGAAAATCTCGTTCCACAAGCAAACGTAACCGTCAGAAGTAATAAGCATTCCAGAAAAACCAGCAGCGCGCCGCGCTCCACATTGTGGGGACGCACACCGGCGATGAAATATCCAATCGCGGAAACTCCTCCGAACATCGCGCTCACATAAATGGCAATCATGCCCGCAAAGCCCAGCCATTTGCCCATCAACACTTCCCATCGCGAAATCGGCTTGGTAGCGATGGCTTGGATCGTTCCCGAGGAAATCTCGCCCGAAAGCGTATCCACGGAAGTCAAAATAGTCATGACCACCGCAAGAAGATCGACGGCGTAAAATCCCACCTGAAGCATCGCCACTTGCACTTGGTGGCCAATCAACGGCGGCACGTTGTGGCTAGCCAGATCCTTTACCTGAAAATGCATTCCGGTGCCGAACAACGCGAGGAATCCCGCACCAGCGGCTACCGCCGTCCAAAGAATTTTTCTGCGCGCCGCTTCCTGAAACGTAACGCCCGCCATAATCCATGCGCCCATTAAAGTCCGCGGTCCTCGCCCATAATCTTGAGAAATTGATCCTCGAGTGAAACAGTTTGCGGTCTGAATTCAAATACATCGCCGCCGGATTCCACCAGGTGACGAAGAATGTGTGGCAGGGAAGAAGTGGAAGCGGTGGTAAGTGTCAACAGTTCTCCGTCCAGTGCCGCCGAGGCGCTCCATCGCGAAAGTCCCGCAATAGCTTCCGCGGATATATTGTGCACCCGCGCCACGACGTGGACTTCTCCGTCGGGATTCGCTCGCAAATCGCGGCTGCCGACCACTTGGCCTTCTTTGATAAACACCACACGGTCGCAGGTAATTTCAATTTCGCTGAGAATGTGCGAGTTCAAAAACACGGTGGCGCCCCGTTTGCGCTCCGCCCGAATGATGTCGCGAACCAGGCGTCGCCCCATGGGATCAAGCCCGGAAGTAGGCTCATCTAGAAAAACCAGCTCCGGTTCGTGAACTAATGCCTGGGCCAACCCAATCCGCTGCAGCATGCCCTTGGAGAAATCACCCAGACGTTTTTCGCGATGAGGAGTCAGTCCCACTAACTCAAGTAGGTCAGGAACGCGTTCGCGCAGACGCGCCGCACTCATCCCGCACAGCCGGCCATGGAATTTCAGCAGTTCGAACGCGGTGAGCCAGGTGTAAAACCGAAAATCCTCCGGCAGAAAACCGATCTTCCGCCGGACTTTTACATTGTCGGAGGGCGCGCCAAGAACGAAGGCTTGCCCGCTGCTGGGCTTGACCAGCCCCAGCAACATTTTGATGGATGTACTCTTCCCCGCGCCATTCGGGCCCAGGAAGCCGAACACTTCGCCGCGGCGTACCGTCAGCGAAAGATTACCTACCGCAATCTTGCTCCCAAATACTTTGCGCAGTCCCACCGTTTGAATGGCAAAGTCGGCCTCTTGATCCAGGTGCCCCTCCGGGAGCCAACGGGATTTAGTTCAGCGAGTTCGCCAGCGCCACCGCATTGCTCGAATCACCGTGGCCGACCAGCCCATAGATAATCCCATTCTTTACCCAAACCAATACATAGTCAGGCCCACGACGGCCGGAACCCTCGATCAATGTGCCTTGCACGCCGTTCACCGTGACTTGACTATAGGAACTCGCGAATCGCGGAATCGGCAGCACCAGCGTCGACTTCCAATCAATCGTCTGTCCAAGGTTACGTGCCTGCGTGGCGCTCATTCCCGCGAGCTGAAATCCAATTTCTGCTAACTGCTGAAGGTTGAGGTCGGACGGCATATTGACCAGCGGACTCGGCACTTCCTCCAGAGCGACGCAATTAGCCCATGCTCCGGAGTGTGCTTGTGGAGGAGCAGTCTGCGTGGCATCCGCCGGGTGCCTCTCTGGGCAATCGCCATATTCCACCATAATCGAGCGCGGTACATTCACCGACACATTTGCGCCATCCAACGTAGCGGGCAACAAAAGGTCAGCACGCCCAGCCTGATCGAAAATATCCTGCAAGCGCGTGCGGTCAATGGTCATATGGAAAGCGTGCTGCCCCCCAACGATAAATTTCGGCGTATCTGTGCGCACACTCAGTACATGCGCAGAGAATCCCGCTAGCTGGCTCGCGTCCGCGGCGGTGGAAGCCGATTGCGTTTTTTCATCTGCGGTAACCACCACTTTGTCGGAAATCATCTGGCGCAACATTTCCTGTAATGGCCGATTGCCATCGAGCGCCGAAAAATCAAGGCGTACCGGCTGTACTTTTTCAATGCGCAAAGTCCCCAGAAAGCGCTGCGCCAGGCCGCGTCCAAATGGAAACGCCAGGCTGCACAACAAAATCGTGGCGGCCACTGCGCCAATCCACAACGGACGCCAGCGCCTGCCTCTGGCCCGCACATGGGCTTCTTGGACCACCAAATCACCTTTTGAAGGCATAGTCTCTACCCGTGCACTTTGCTGCGCCTTGAAGCGCGAAAGCGCAGCTTGCGCATCAATTTTCATTTCCGCTGAAGAAGCGCCTAAAGAAACCATTTGCTTCTCCACTCGTGCAGCGGTGGCGGCTATTTCACCCAGGCGCTTTGCACACTCTGCGCAACAGGCAAGATGCGCCTGAATTTCTGAATACTGCGCCGCGCCCAACTCAGCGTCGTGATACGCGCGCAAATTGTTTTCTGAAACGCAATTCATACGTCCTCCTCAGAGCCAAAAAGTTCCCGATAACGTTGCTCGAACGCTGCTTCCGCCCGAACCAAAAGCGTGCCTACTGATCCAGGTTCAATCTCCAAAGCTGCCGCCAGATCTTTATAGCTATCTCCCGACGCGCGCAACAGGAGCAGTTGCGCCTGTGCCGGTTTGATTTCCGCCAGCACCCTGCGGACCCGGTGCTCTCGTTCAAACCGCGCCACTCGCTGAAATCCATTTTCTGCGGGTTTGTTCTGTCCGGCATCCTGACCTGCGGCTTGCTCGAATCGGCTCCTTCGAGCCGTCGCACGCAGCGCATCAATTCCCAGGTTCGTCGCCGTTCGATAAAGCCAGCCGCCTACATTGGCCTCTGACTCTTGCACTAGGGGCTGGCGATAAAGCTTCAAAAAAACTTCACTAGCCAAGTCTTCAGCCGGTCCGTAATCCCCGACAATGCGCCGCAAAATGCCTACAATACGCGGATAGTGTTTGACGAACAGGGTCTCGAATTCTCCAACCCTTGACCCTTCATTCATAACGCCGGGCTCCCCAGCCGCCCGCATGAGGACCTTCGGTTGGCAAGCTCTCAGCGCCTCTGGTTGCGGCTCGCGCACCGTGTGGTTGTGCGCCGGAAACCCTTCCAACACGTTCTCTGACAAGAGCAGTCACCCGTTCCTACACTACTTAAACGTCTGCCGTCGTTAAATTGTGACATCGCAGCGCGCGATAATGACAATGCTCAGACATTTCCTCCCGATCTTGGCGTTCGTTACCCCCAGGCAGTGGTCTGTGGGCCACCGGAGCCTTCGTACAGTTATATTTTCCTGGAACCTGTACCTCGGGCCGTTCACAACTGCCTCTCTCGACTTTAAACTTCTCTCATAATTGGGGGAGCCTCCAACAACCGGTCTCTCGCAAGTAAAAATCACCACAGTTCTCAGAATCGCCAGCGCATGAGCGCGACTTCGGCGTTCTTTGAAAAGCCACAAGGGGGCAATTTGCGGCATCCTAATTTGGTCCACCACTTCGTTTACCCAACACTTCGATGTGTTGCCGTTCTTTCGCTGCTCTTACTTGCGCAGGGCTCGGATTTCGCGCAGTCTCCCGCGTCCCCTGCCAGCGGTCCTCTTGCAAAGCCGGCCGATGGCTTCACCCCAGGACTCAACGCGGGAGTGAAGTTTGAAGGCAGCACCAGCAGTGATGGCAGCATCTTCGATTTGAGCACCGGCGTCGGCTACAACTTTTCCCGCCATTTCGGTGTGGACCTGGGCATTCCTTACTACTTTGTAGGCACTCCTTCTTCCGTGAAGAAAAACGATCCGCAAGCGGTTTCGGGCGATGGCTTGGGCAGCCTGGGCGCAGACCTCAAATGGAACTTCGCGGGCGAACTCCTCAACTACGATCCTACGATCCACCTCACTGCCCCGACCGGCGAGACCAAAAAGGGTTTCAGCACCGGTCACGCCACCTGGAATTGGGCAAACCATCTTGAACACGCTTTCAGCGTTGTCACTCCATTCGTTGACTTGGGGGTTGGCAACACCGTAAGCGATACCAAGTACTTTCACCGTCCGTTTATCACCTTTGGTTACAACGTTCAGTCCGAAGCTGGCGCTGAAGTTGACGCTGGACCGCTCAGCCTGACGGCTTCCGCGTACGATGTAGCGCCCTGGGGCACGCAGACCGTCGTTAGCAGGGTATTCCGCTGTTCCTCCGGGACCACTTGCTCCGCGAACGGGAACTCCACCAATCGCAAAGGGTACCTGGACGCCAGCGTGCAAACCGGTGGCGCCGCTCTTGTCCGCGATAACGGCTTCAATTTTGGCGTGGAGATGAAGCCAGCCCGCTACGTAGATCTCGAAGCCGGCTTCAGCCGCAGCATTCCGCTGCAACTGAACAGTTTCTCATTTGGCGTCAACTTGGACATGCGCGCGCTGGCCCGCCACCGCGCCGGTTCTTAAATCTAGGCGGCGCTAAAGAACAGCGGAGCAGAACAACTCTGCTTCGCTGAACGCTTCCACTTACGTCGTTTTCACAGCGACACTCTGCCCCTTCTCCCGGCGAGTTCTTACCCGCGCGACTATGCCGGCACCGTTGCCCAACAAAGCGCGTCAACCTTGACCGCATCGAACGGCTGGGATAGGGTGGAGGCAGTGTGTTCCTGAGTTACTGCGCAGTTATCCTAGCCCGGAGGAACCATCGGCCACTCATTGCCCGTAACTGGGCCTGTAGCTGGAAAACCTGCCAACTGGATGAGACGTACCGTACACATATCCGGACAAATTGAACCGTTTTTTGGAACGCTGGATGACAACGTGCGTCTGCTTGAGGACGCGCTGCACGTGCGCACGCACTTGCACGACACCCGCTTGACCATTGAAGGCGACCAGGACAACGTCGATCAGGCTGTGAAGATCGTCGAAGAGTACAACCACCTGACCCGCCATGGCCGCACCTTAACCAGCGCCGAAGTGAAATCCCTGATGCGCGTGGCCACTGAGGTTCCGCACGGATCGCCGCGCACCATGTTTGAGCCGACCCGCGTCCGTTCCTTTGGAAAAAAGCAGGTCACTCCAAAAAACGCCAGCCAGCGTCGCTACATGGAAGAAATTGAAAAGCACGACATGATGTTTGGCATCGGTCCGGGTGGCACAGGCAAAACCTATATCGCCGTGGCCATGGCGGTAAGCGCGCTACTCACCAAGCAAGTTAATCGCATCATCCTCGCCCGCCCCGCAGTGGAAGCCGGCGAACGCCTCGGATTTTTGCCCGGCACATTGCAACAAAAAATCGATCCCTACATGCGCCCGTTGTACGACGCGTTGTACGACATGCTCGACGCCGACAAGCTGGAACGATTTTTGGAGAAGGGTATTATCGAGGTCGCTCCGTTGGCATTCATGCGTGGGCGCACGCTGAATGATTCGTTCGTGATTCTCGATGAGGCGCAAAATACCACCAGCGAGCAAATGAAGATGTTTTTGACGCGCCTCGGCTTCAATTCCAAGGCGGTCATCACTGGCGATATCACACAAATCGACCTACCCACTGGCAAGAAGTCTGGCCTCGTGGAGGCCTTGGAAGTCTGCGGCAAAATCGATGGCATCGGTACCATTCAGTTCGGCGAGAAAGACGTCGTGCGCCACAATCTGGTCCAGCAAATCATCCGTGCTTACGAGGAGTGGGACTTCACGCATCCCGCGCATCCCAACAGAACTTCTAGTGCCAGCGCGTCGAATGGCCGGGGCGACCGTCGCGTTCCGGAAGTCGCTAAAGAGTTGGCCTCCGAACAACTTCGTGAATCTGGCCGGGTCTCAGATCAATCCGCGGATCCAGACGCTAAGTAAGGATGATTTTGAATCGCCAGCGTGCGGTACGTTTGTCGACACGAGCTTTGGAGTTATTTTTGCATCGTGTGCGTCGCGAATTGGATCTTAAGCAAGCCCAGGTTACCGTCTGCCTGGTAAGCGATGCGGAGATCGCGGGGATGAATGAGTCCTTTCGCAAGAAGCGCGGGCCTACCGACGTGCTATCTTTTCCCGCGGTAAAGCTTAGACAGCCCAGTCGGTCGAAGCGACGTCCCGGTTCCTTGGCCTCCGGTTCTGCGGACAGCGATGCATCTCTAGGTGACATTGCCATCGCCCCCGCCGTAGCCAAACGAAATGCCAAAAATTTTGGCCGCACCCTTCCAGCGGAGCTAAAAATTCTAATACTCCACGGCGTTTTGCATCTTCTCGGTTTCGACCACGAAGCCGATCACGGCGAAATGGATCGCACCGAAAAGAAACTCCGCAAACGGCTAGGCTTGGCGTGACATTCAGCTGGCTATATATATTGGGCATCGCCGTTTTAGCCTTTGGCCTGCCCATTTTTTCCTACCTTACGCTGATTTATCGCGAACTCGGGCGGATGACTACCGGGCGCATTCACGAGCACTTGGAAATCTTCGAAGCCGAAATCGAGCCCAAGTTACACATCAATCGCCGCAGCGGCGGCCGCACCTTTCGTATCCTGGGCCATTTCTGGCTGGCCTTCCTGGTCCTCGAAACGACCCGCGGAGTGGTCCATTTCGTTCCCGAAGCGTGGGAATCGGTAGTGCAGTTCATCGTTTTCCTGAGCTTGGAAGTCGTCATTGCTATGCATTTCATTCCGGACATGCTGCTGTACCGCACCTCCGGAAGATGGCTGCTGCGCTTATTGCCCGCAATTCGCGCATGCATGTGGCTGGTGTGGCCCGTGCGCGTTTTCCTCGAAGGCGCCGAATCACTCGCGCGCATCTCGGAAAAAGAGAACGAAAAATCCGAAGAACAGCGCACCGAAGAGGGCATCGAAGCACTCGTCGAAGCCGCCGAAGAAGAGGGGATTATCGAGCCGGAGCAAGCCGACCTCATCGAGCAAGTAGTCGAATTCAGCGATAAGCGCGTGCGCGAGGTGATGACTCCCCGCCCAGATATCATTGCGATTGCCGCCGAAGCCACGCTCGAAGAACTACACGCAAAGTTCGTGGAACATAAATTTTCCAAAATGCCCGTTTACGAAAAAACGCTTGACGATATTTTCGGCGTGGTGAACGCGCAGGATTTGTTGCACATTGCGGACCAGGATTTACCCAAACGCAAAGTCCGTGAATTAGCAAGGCCAGTTCTATTCATACCGGAAACGAAAGCCGGCTCCGATCTTT
This sequence comes from Candidatus Acidiferrum sp., assembly GCA_036270765.1. Lineage (GTDB taxonomy): Bacteria > Acidobacteriota > Terriglobia > Acidiferrales > UBA7541 > Acidiferrum. The sequence goes on along the minus strand of DATBBY010000038.1, from coordinate 7,205 downwards.
TGCGTGAGATGCGCCAAAAGGGCCAACCCCTTGCCGTGGTAATCGATGAGCATGGTTCAGTCGCGGGCATCGCCACCGTGGAAGATCTGGTCGAAGAAATCGTCGGCGAAAGCGGTTACGATGCCAAGCAGCCTCTCGCCGACGTAGTGCGCGAAACCGACGGCGGCTTGGTCATGCGCGGTAGTATGTCCATCGATGACGTCGAGGAATTGCTCGGCGTAAAGTTTGGCGAGAAGAGCGACGCTGCGGTCACCACCATTGCCGGACTACTAAGCCACGTTTCGGGTAAAGTTCCGGAGCCGGGCGACAAGATCGACCTCGAGGGCCACAAATTCGAGGTACTGGAAGCCAACCAGCGAAAGGTTTTGCGCGTGCGTATACGCAAGCAAATTGCTGCGCAGGTCAGTCACGTGCCGAGTGCCGAAAAACTAAAATCGGCGCGTCGGGCGCTTAAGTAATCGTTCCAGCATTCTGAAAATCTCCATGCCCGACAAAAAACATCCAGGCAAAAAAGCAGATCAAGAAATTCCAGATAGGCCAACGGAAGCCACACCACTTCGTGCCGGCTTCAAGTCTGGATTCGTAGCCATCGTAGGCCGCCCCAACGCCGGTAAGTCCACACTCGTGAATCGCCTGGTCGGGCAAAAAATCGCCATCGTAACGTCCAAACCCCAGACCACCCGAAACCGCATTCAGGGAATTGTCACCAAGCCCGAAGGACAAATCATTTTTATCGATACGCCCGGCTTGCACGATGCCGATTCCGCGCTGGGCCGCCAGATGATGCATGAAGTAGCTGCTGCCCTCGAAGGCATCGACGTGCTGTTATTGATGGTGGACGCCAGCCACGCTTATCCCCATGCCGACGCTCTGCTGCTGCAAAAGGCCGAACGCTTCCGCGGGAAGACGATTCTCGCACTGAATAAAGTCGATCGCCTTCCTAAGCCCAAGCTTTTGCCCTTGATCGACGCTTTTCAAAAAGCGTTTGATTTCGCGGCCATCGTACCGATTTCCGCGCTCACCGGCGCGGGTTGTGACGAACTGTTGGAAGCGATTCTACGCGAACTCCCACCCGGAGTTCCGTATTTTCCAGACGATCAAATCACCGATCAACCGGAACGTTTTTTAGCGGCCGAAATCATTCGCGAAAAAGCCATCCAGGTCATGTATCACGAGGTTCCCTACGCTCTTGCGGTGATCGTCGATAAATTCGAGGAGCTGCCCAAACTTTTGCGCATTGAAGTGACCATGAACGTCGAGCGCGATTCGCAGAAGAAAATCTTGATTGGCCACAAGGGCGAGATGCTCAAAAAAATCGGCACTGAAGCTCGCAAAGAACTGGAAAAACTCTTCGATATTAAAATCTATCTAGCATTGTTTGTGAAGGTCGTGCCCGACTGGCGCGAGAACCCTCAAAAAGTTCGCGAGCTCGATTGGCATTTTCAGCTGGAAGGCCTCAGCGAAGATATCGCGCGGAAATCTCCCGCGGGTGAAGATCCGCCCCGCAAATAGTATCTTCTGGACGTTCTCGTGAAAAATGCCAACAACGCGGCGCTCGGATTTAGGGCGCATTCCGGATGGGCCGCCGCCGTGGCTCTGGGTGGACCGCTGCGTTCCCCAGAAGTGATCGATCGCCGCCGGATCACGCTCGTCGAACCCGGCTCGCCCGGCGGCGTCCAGCCCTATCATGCCGCCCGTACAATGGATTTGCCAAAAGCCGAAGAATTTATCAAGGATGTGATCGTCGCCATCGATCGCCGCGCATTGGTCGCCGTGCGTGACCTCGCGGTGGCAATCAGCAACAATCAGCAAGTGACCTGCTGCGGAATTGTTGTTGCGTCGGGCCGCGCACTGCCTTCCCTCGAATCCACGCTGCGCTCCCATGCTATGGTGCACACCGCGGAGGGTGAACTGTACCGGAGCGCTATCGCCAAAGCCGCCAAGGACTTAAATTTGCAGTGTGTCCGCGTTCCCGAACGCGACCTCTACAAATTCGCCGCGAAGCAGCTCCGCATTCCAGAGCCAAAATTAAAAGTTCACATAACCGAAATGGGTCGATCCCACGGAGCCCCGTGGAGTGCCGACGAAAAAAGCGCTACGTTGGTCGCGTGGTTGGCCCTGATCGGATTTAAAACGCCATAATACTGAGCAGATATCCCAGTCTGCCCGGGGGAAATAATGCTGCACGGGGTTCGTTGGACTTTTATCGCTGCATGCTTTTATTTCGCGATGTTTACTTCTGGCGCTCCTCCCATACCGCTGCAGATGCAATCCGCCACGCTCGATTCGCAATCTCAAAGCACAGTTGCTAGCGGTCCTTCCCCGCGGCAAAATTCTAACCTTGATCCACTCGCTGGCAACGCCGCCGCTCAACGAACTGTGATCGCCACGAAAAGGTGGTTAGCCGGCACAATGTCCACTCCCGGCATGAGCGCGCAACTCAAAGAAATTTCAAAAGGCCAGGTTAAAGGCAAACTGGAAGTCCAATATCACATCTTCGTCACCGGGGCCCCCAAGGATCAAAATTACACGCTGGTGGACTGGCCTCCGAACGCCCCTGATCCTTCTACGTCCATCGCCGGCCTCAGCATTTTGGATGACGGACTAGTCGTTTGTGCCGGCAGGGCTACCGATCAATGTAGCCACCCGGACAAGCCAGGAAAAACCGATGCTCCCGTAAAGTTAGTGTTTTACCCACTGGACGGCGAGATCTATCGCCTGGCTCTGGTATCACAGGATCAAAAAACAAAGGTATTTTTTGCTGTCATTCCGGCTCCGATTCAGGCCACAGACAACGCTTGCGCTCTTGAAGTGATAAGCCTTCGCCTCAAAAATGAGCTAGTCCTGATTCGCGGCAAAGGATTTCAGCCCAATGAATCGCTTGGACTAGAATCTGCGTCTTACGAACAAACCCTTACTCTTAGTGACCAAGCGGATGCCAATGGCGAGTATCAACTTCCTATGCTGCCATTCGTGGCGGGAAAGTCCGGAGGCACTACGCAAATCAAACTCAGCGGTGCAAAATGCGCTCCGGTTCTGAAGTTTCAATGGGGAAATTAAAGCTGATTGACTTCGAGAGCTTTACTGTAAAGAACGATCGCCAACGAACGAAAACAGTTTTCACTCAACAAATTCAAGACCAGAAATACCGGGGGAGCTTTCGTGACTTCAGATTGGGGCCAAGAATCTGGGAGTTAATCAAGGCTCTTTCTAATCTGGCGCGGCGATGCCCAAGCTTTTCATTTTGCGGTACAGGTGGCTGCGTTCAAGTCCCAGCGCGCCTGCGGTCTGCGTCATATTCCAGCGGTTTTCCTGCAATTTGCGAAGTATAAACTCCCGCTCGTAGGCACTACGCGCTTCATACAAAGTCGAATAGGGCTGCTGCGGGCTTTCGGCCACGCCACGAAATAATTCCGGTGGCAAATGGTGAGGTTCAATGCGCGGCTGCGGGCATACAATCACCAACCGCTCCACTAGATTGCGCAACTCGCGCACATTTCCCGGCCACGGATAACGCACCAGAATATCCATCGCCGGGTCGCTTAGTTCACGACCTTTCTTCCCATACGCGCCACTAAACTCATTCAAAAAATAACGCGCCAGCGTTGGTATATCCTGCAAGCGGTCGCGTAGCGGCGGAACAAAAAAGGGAATTACGTTGAGCCGATAAAAAAGGTCCTGGCGGAAACGCGCGTGCGCGATTTCCTGTTCGAGGTTTTTATTGGTCGCCGCGATGACCCGCACGTCCACAGTAATAGTCTGATTCGAGCCCACCGGTTCAAAACGCTGCTCCTCCAGAACGCGCAACACCTTCGATTGCGTGCGCAAACTCATGTCCCCAATTTCATCCAGAAACAGCGTCCCGCCGTCCGCTTTTTCAAATTTTCCAATCTTATTTTCCGTCGCTCCAGTGAAACTACCTTTCAGGTGCCCGAAAAGCTCCGACTCAATCAGTTCATCTGGAATCGCCGCGCAATTCACTTCCACGAAAGGGCCCTTGGTTCGCAGACTCGCGGCGTGCAACGCATGTGCGACCAATTCTTTACCGGTACCACTCTCACCGTAAATCAAAACCCGCCCATTCGTAGGCGCAGTCACCGCGATCTGTTGCCTCAACGCTTTCATCGGGATACTGTCGCCAATCACCTGATAGCGGTGCCCCAATTGATTGCGGAGAGTCTGATTTTCCTCTTCCAGTCGCCGCTGCTGCACCGCGTTGCGCACCCGCAAAACTATTTTCTCAAGCGAAAGCGGCTTTTCAATGAAGTCAAAGGCTCCGAGCTTTGTAGCCCGCACCGCCGTTTCAATGGTGCCGTGTCCTGATATCATGATGACCGCCGGCGGGTGTGCTCCAGCCTGTATGCGGCTCAAAGCTTCCAAACCATCCATCCCCGGCAGCCACACATCCAGAAGAATTAATTCAAGTTCACCCCCGGCCACTCTCTCCAGCGCTTCTTCCCCAGAGCCCACGGCGTCCACAACATAGCCCTCGTCGCGCAAAATGGAAGCCAGAGATTCACGAATCCCGGGTTCATCATCCACGATCAATAGGTGGGGCATGGGGATCATCGCGAGGATTCCGGCGCTGGCGCGTGTGGTTCGCCTACAGCTATAGGCACGACTTCCGTCACAGGCAACTCGATCAGAAAACGTGAGCCCACCGGATGATTGTCTTCCGCATGAATAGTGCCGCCATGCTCGGCAATAATGCGCGCAGCAATGGCCAGACCCAGACCCGTGCCGCGGTCCTTGGTGGAAAATTGTGGCAGGAAAAGTTTGTCTTTATCTTCGGGCGAAATACCGTGACCGGTGTCAGCAACAGAAATTTCGACGGATTCGGCCTCGACGTGGTTCCGAGTGGAAACAATAATTTCGCGTAGGCTGGAATGCTCCAGTGATTCCGCGGCATTATCGATCAAATTGATCAACACGCTTCGCAATAACCCAACGTCGGCGCGCACCTGCGGAAGGTTCTCCGCCAGCATGGTTTTGATGTTCACGCCATCCAGCCGATTAGAGAAAACTTCTATTGCTTCCTGAACGATCGTATTGGCTTCCGTGGGCACCAGCTTGGCGGTAGGGAAGCGTACGAACTGAGAAAACTCATTCACCAACCCCGCCAGCGTGGACACCTCGCGCTCAATCAACCGCGAGCACTCCTGAACGAGGGTAGTTAGCTCGGTGTCGACTGGCTTCGAATCCGAAGTAGTCCGACGATCAAGGAAGCGCAGCAATCGCTGCGCGGAAAGCTGAATTGGCGTCAAGGGATTTTTTATCTCGTGCGCGATGCGCCGCGCCACTTCCTGCCAGGCTGCGGATTTTTGCGACCGCAACATTTCGGTGAGGTCATCAAGCACCAGCACGTAGCCGGTATTGCCTCGCCGCGGCCCCAGAGGACTCACCGTAACCGCCAGATGTAAAACGCGCCCGCCTGCCACGGTTTCAATTTCCCGCGACACTACTCCCATACGCAAGGAACGCCGCATGAGGTATTGCACCGCCCGCGAAGCTTCCGTCCCCAGCAAATCATCCAGTGTTTGTTTGTCGCGTGAATTTGTCCCCAACATCCCATTCACGGCGGTATTGCAGCGCAGGATCGCCCCGGTGGCATCCAGAGAAACAACTCCGGTGGGTATATTCTCAAGCACCGTCTCCATCAGCTGGCGTCGTCGTTCCAGTTCTTGCACAGCTTGTTGCAGATTGCGCGTGAACTGATCGATTTGCGAACGATTGTCGCGCAGCTGCTTGGTCATGTTATTGAACGAACGCGCCAGGATTCCCAGCTCATCCTGCACTTGATCCGGAACTTGATAATCAAAATTCCCCGAAGAGATTTCGCGCGTGCCTTCGGCAAGAGCCTGAATGGGCACCGTAACCTGTTTGGAAAGAAATAACGCCACCCACATCACCGAGAACAACACCAGCATGGTGAAGAACAACAGGATCAGCAGCATTTGCCGTTTTAGTGCGCGCAGACTTTGCTTTTCAGCGTAGTACTGCGCGGTTTGCGCTTGAATCTGGTTGAGACGGTCTAGGAAAGTGGCATTGGAGCGATACGCGGTTAACAAATATCCAGAAGTCCCAAGAGAGTCATTGATCGGGATTCGCGCGCCAGAATACGTGAAATTGCCGGCCTCCCAGATTTCAATTCCACTCTGAAGCACGCGCAACCGTTTACCCAAAACGCCGGGCACGATACAGGTCACTGCATCACGGATCTCCGGTGGGTTGTCACAAACTACGCCTCCGCCAACAGCGTTGCCGTTTTGATCGAGAATCCAGACCGCGTCAGCGCCCGCCATAAAAGCGCGCCCCAAGAATTCACTGGCGGGCTTGTTTGATAGCGGCTCGATCTGGTGCGCGATATTTCGCAACCGAGGAATTTGCGTGCGTCCGAGATCGTTCAGTAATAGCTGTGTCTGCTCAGAAGCGATTTCCAGGGGTCGCGGGAACCACCTCCCCAGTGTGCGATTCAACAACGAATAACTCACAAAAAACATGAACAGGACCGGGAGCAAAGAAATAGCCATAGCCCCGACAACCATCTTCGTTTTGAACCGCGCGCCCAGCTGATCCTTCCGCCGTTCCGCCCACAGGCGTAGCGCGGTGCGCACGAGTATCAAACCGAAAGTAAGGAGTGCCGCGGTGATAAAGGTGGTGACCGCGTAGAGGGTGAGCAATTCGCGCCAGTTTTTAGGTTCGAATGGGACGCCCAGCGACCCAAAAGTAAACACTGCCGCGAGCAATAAGATGAGGAATAGCGCCCCGGCGGCGAAGCCCCAGCGTTGTTTGGAAGTAAGCCGGCTCATTGCGGTACACCGCTTAGTGCACGGTGAGATGCCAAAGGCTTACTGCGGGTACCTCGCCTCAGCATCAGCACAAAGTTGTTAATCACCGCTGGCAGAGCGCTCCGGCACGCTTCAAACACCGGCAGACACTTTTTCCCTGATGTTCCAGTCTGGTGTCTAAACGCGAAATGGGAACACAAAGAAGACATCTATTTGGCACGATAGCCATCGCGTGAGACCAAGTCAAGAATCGCACCTGTCCCTATGGCTATTAACCTGCACTAACGTGCAGGTATTAGCCACTTCAGAACTACGCTCGAAATTCGCGCCACCGTGCGCTTTGGCATTTGTTAATGTGAGCGTTGGCTGTCTAGTGCGCCAGGAGTGACTGCGGATGTCCGTCCGTTTAGGTGAAAT
>DATBBY010000037.1:0-12599 GCA_036270765.1 Candidatus Acidiferrum sp. | reverse complement strand
TAGAGTTGTTCTTTGCGCCGCCAGGTCAGGCCGAAAGCTGTCCTCACGGGTGCATTGACCAACTTTGCCCCGGAACGCCGTTTCACGTGGAACAGAACGCTTTGGGAATAACCCAACTCGTTTCACGTGGAACGGGGATTTAATAGGTCATACTCGATTTGGCCAAGAGCCGCCTCCCTTAGAGCTTCGAGGCCCAAAGGCCCAATGAGCTTCGAGGTCCATTAAGCTAAGGCGATTCGCACTGGAATACTGTGTTTCACGTGGAACAGAACAGAATGCTGTTGGCAATAGCCCACTCGAACGTCGTTTCACGTGGAACGGGGATTTGAATTAATTATTACTCGATTTGGGGCAAGGCTGTCCTGTAGGAGTCCAAAGAGTGGCGGATTAAGCCGACGAAAACTCTGTTTCACGTGAAATTGCCGTTAGTCTGGTAGAGAACTCACGACAGAAAGTCTGTTCCACGTGAAACGCAGTTGTGAGCTTAGCCGTCCAGATGCCGTTCGACCTGGTCTGGGCGACGCGAATCGCGAAGAATCCGTTTTCACGTGAAACGATCACGGGCAAACTGCCCAAACTGCCCGCGTCCGTATCCGATCCACGTGAAACAGACTTCAACGTTAAAGCATGAAGTCATCCCAAAATCCCTCTAAAAAACACCGTTTCACGTGAAACGGGGCGGTTAGTGCACAAAAGGTCGGGACTCCGACAATTGATTCAAAACGGAACCCGACGTAGTCATTCGAACCTGATTTCACTCTGTTCCCCGTGAAACAACTTGCAAGTGCGCAAAACCTTTGCTAAGTTTTCGCCTGGGGTAACATTTGGCAAGAATCATCGCTTGTGCAAACCAAAAGGGCGGTGTCGGCAAAACCACAACCGCCGTTAATTTGGCCGCTTGTTTGGCCGCCTCGGAACAACCTACTCTTCTCGTCGATTGCGACTCTCAAGGGAACGCTACAGCGGCAATCGGCTTCGCTAAAGACCCCGCCCGCAAGACTCTTTATCATTCACTGATCCTAGGTGAGCCACTTGAGAAAATCGTTCAAAAATCCCAAGTGGAACTCTTAGACGTTATTCCGGGGGATAAGAACCTTGCCGGGGCTGCCGTAGAGCTGGTAACGGCCGAAAATCGCGAATATAAGCTTCAGGCAGCGCTAAAATCATTCCAAGATCGGTACCGGTTCGTAATTCTAGACTGCCCTCCAGCCCTAGATTTACTGACTTTGAACGCTCTGGTGTGCGCCAACTCAGTGCTGGTGCCAATCCAGTGCGAATATCTTGCGCTGGAAGGTGTTTCTGAGCTTCTAGACACGCTAATGCGCATCCGAAGGACGCTTAATTCTAGCTTGGAGATTGAAGGAATTCTACTGACGATGTTTGACGAGCGGACGACGCTCTCGAGGCAAGTGGCAACGGATCTGAGAAGTTTCTTTGGCACCCAGGTATTCCAAGCGGTAATTGCTCGCAATGTGAGGCTGGCGGAAGCGCCAAGTTTTGGTAAGCCTATCATTTTCTATGACATACATAGCAAAGGGGCCGAAGGGTACACACAACTTGCGCAGGAGGTAATAGCCAATGACGAGAAACGCGTTGGGCAGGGGGCTCGGAGCGCTCATTCGGGAGCCTGAGCCAGCGGTCGCACCTCAAGTAAAGCCACAAGGCAATACAAATCAACAAGATCAGCCATATGGTACCACGCCGGGCGGAGCTGCGGCTGCGCCAGCGCGGGATGGAAGCCAAACCCTACAAATTGATATAGACCTGATCGAACCCAGTCCTTTCCAGCCGCGCACAACGTTTCGTGAAGCGGCTTTGGAAGAGTTGTCGCGCTCAATTCTGGCGAGCGGAATCATTCAGCCACTACTCCTGCGCCCAGTTGGCAATCGTTACGAATTGATCGCCGGAGAGCGCCGGTGGCGGGCCGCGCAACTTGCGGGGCTCACCAAGGTGCCGGCGATCGTTCGGGAAGTTCGGGATGAACTTGCGCTGGAGATGACGCTGGTTGAGAACATTCAGCGCGAAGATTTGAACCCGATTGAGTCGGCACGGGCGTTTGATCGCTTAATAAACGAGTTTCAGATGACTCTGGAAATGGTGGCCGAGCGTACTGGGAAAGACCGGGCCACGGTATCGAACGCGATCCGATTGTTAAAACTGGAATCGACGATTCAGGAATGGATTGAAGAAGGAAAGCTAACGGCGGGTCATGGGCGGGCGCTTTTGGCTGTGCCAGACTCGCCGCTGCGAATGCGCTATGCGCACCGGGCTTCGCGTGGAGGCTTAACTGTAAGACAGATCGAGCGACTGGCGTCGCGGCGTGCCCGCAATCGAGCCCCGGTAGCCAGGGAAGAATCGGATGCAAACACACGATCGGCAATTGATGAACTGCAACGGAGCCTGGGAACGAAAATCCTGCTGCGGCCACATACGAAAACGCATCCGGGACAATTGATCATTGAGTTTTACGATGATCCGCATTTGATGAGGCTGTACGATCAGCTGATGAAGTAGTGGGTCGGCGAGCTCGATAATACCGGTAAAGCGAGCGATACCTCGCGCGGCGAGAACAGCGCACGGTTCCCTTCCGTTAATCCACCGGTGAGGAATTTTCCAGCCACCTTTGCCGGACGCTGGCCAGAAATTTTTGTTTGTCTTTTTTGATCTGACGAATCAGTTCGGGATTTTGATGCTCTTCGTGGGCTGCGGTCCAGAGGACCATTTCTGTTAGGACCGGAGCCAGGTCCATTCCTTTTTCCGTAAGAGTGTAAATAAGTTTTCTTCCGTCTAACGGATCTTGTCGCGTAGCAATAATTCCATAGCCTTCCAATTTTTTTAATCGATGGGCCAGAATATTTGTGGCGATACGCTCGTAGGAATCAAGAAACTGCGAGTAGCTGCGAAATCCACGCAGCATCATGTCACGAATGATCAGCAGCGACCAGCGATCACCGAGTATTTCGACGGAGACGTTTAGGGGGCACCCGGAGCGAAGCTGGTTCCGCGGGCGACGGCGTGGCATAAACAAAGTGTAATATTTTCACTTGCAATTAACAAGTAATCTGACAAAATGTGCTGAAATTATTGGGCATTTCAATCGTATTTATAGAAAGCAACCCTGGGAGGGCGGAATGAGCGGAGTGCGAGTTTTAGTAGGAACGCGGAAAGGCGCGTTCGTGCTTACTGCGGATGGAAAGCGCGAGAAATGGGATATCAGCGGACCGCATTTTGCGGGCTGGGAGATTTATCACATGAAGGGTTCACCGGCGGATCCCAACAGGCTGTATGCATCGCAGTGCAGCGGCTGGTTCGGTCAAATGATTCAACGATCGAACGATGGCGGCAAGACGTGGGAGCCGGTCGGTAGCAAATTTATCTACGACGGAGTGCCAGGTACACACCAATTTTATGACGGCAAGCCGCACCCGTGGGAGTTCAAGCGCGTGTGGCATCTGGAGCCGTCATTGACGGATCCAGATGCGGTGCACGCGGGGATCGAAGATGCGGCATTGTTTCGGTCGAAGGATGGCGGGCAAAACTGGGAAGAGATTTCCGGATTGCGTAAACATGGCTCTGGGCCACGCTGGCAACCGGGAGCCGGCGGGATGTGTTTGCACTCGATCATTCAGGATCCGAAGAATCCGGGACGAATGTTTATTGCTATTTCGGCTGCGGGCGCATTTCGGACTGAGGATGGGGGCGAAACGTGGCAGCCCATCAACAAGGGACTAAAGTCGCAATATATTCCTGATCCGGAGGCCGAGGTGGGTCATTGCGTTCACCATATTGCGATGCACCAGGCGCGGCCTGGCGTGCTCTTTATGCAGAAACACTGGGACGTGATGCGCAGCGACAATGGCGGAGATTCGTGGCAGGAAGTGAGCGGCAACTTGCCCACGGATTTTGGATTTGTGATTGATGTGCATGCGCACGACCCGGAAACCATTTACGTAGTGCCCATCAAGAGCGACTCGGAGCACTATCCGCAGGATGCAAAACTACGGGTGTATCGCAGCAAGACGGGTGGAAACGAATGGGAAGCTCTGACGAGTGGCCTGCCGCAGAGTGATTGCTACGTGAATGTTTTGCGCGATGCGATGGCAGTGGATTCCATGGATTCGTGCGGCGTATATTTCGGCACGACGGGCGGGCAGGTTTATGCGTCGAAGGATGCCGGAGATAACTGGAAGCCCATTGTGCGCGATCTGCCTGCGGTGCTTTCTGTGGAAGTGCAGACGTTGGCATGATTCGTGTGGTGATGCCGGCGCATTTGCGGACGCTTGCGTCTTTTCAGGGTGAAGTGCAGCTTGAAGTACACGGTGCGGTGACGGTGCGGACCGTGCTGGATGCATTGGAGACGCGATTCCCGATGCTGCGCGGGACCATTCGCGAGCATGTCACGCAAGAACGTCGGCCGTTTTTGCGATTTTTCGCGTGCGGCGAAGATTTGTCGCACGATTCGGTGGATGCTCCGCTGCCGGAAGCTGTGGCTTCGGGCGTTGAACCACTTTTGATTATTGGAGCGATTGCGGGGGGATAAAGAGGACTGGCCATTCGGTCAGGAAGTGCATTCGACACGTTAGGAATGGGTTGCGTTGACTTGGTGGCGCGCGAGACTACAGTAGAAGAGTCTCTGCGGAGGATGTCATGGCCTGGAAATGGCCCGGCGCTTCAAGTAACAACGTCACTGAAGAATGGACTGGATTTATTGATCAAGGAGTGACGCTGGAAGGCACGCTGCAGGTCAGCGGAACGTTTCGCATCAACGGAATCGTGAAGGGCAATATTATTTCTGAGCACACCGTAATATTGGGCGAAGGCGCAAAAGTTGAAGGGCAGATTGAAGGCAACAAGGTGGTGATCGCGGGACGATTCGACGGCGTGATTTTCGCGAAGGGGCGCGTTGAGATTCAAGCGAAGGGCGTGGTCACCGGCGAAGTGCACGCGCCGTGCATGGTGGTAGATCCGGGCGGAATTTTTGATGGGCGATGCCACATGTTGGCGTCGTCGGATATGACTTCCGGGATTACAATTCCGATTCGAGCGGCTGGGCGAGCTTCTTAACGCGGGTTGACGGTTTACAATAATTCTTCTTTTGAAATTTCTCCTGTAAAAATTCTAGCTATTAAATCCCTTCGGGAAATTTTGCGTTTACATGCATCGGGGGCTAAAGCGGCGACCTACAAAACGCGTGCGATATAATGATGGCTGAATTTAGTGTGAGTGGGTGATCAAGATGAGGACTAGCGCATGAAGGTGTTGCTGATTGGTAGCGGCGGGCGGGAGCATGCGCTGGCTTGGAAGTTGAAGCAGAGTCCGCGAGTCACGAAGATTTGGTGCGCTCCGGGGAACGCTGGCATTGCGGCGGAAGCGGAATGCGTGAATGTGGATTCGGGCGATGTGGCGGCGCTCGTCGCGCTGGCGGAGAAAATTCGACCGGATTTGACGGTGGTGGGGCCGGAATTGCCGCTAGTGAATGGAATCGCGGATGCGTTTGCGCTGCGGAAGTGGGCGATTGTGGGGCCGACGAGGCAAGCGGCGCAATTGGAAGGCAGCAAGATTTTCTCGAAAGAGTTTTTGCAGCGCCACAATATTCCGACGGCGAAGATGTACGGCGCCTATGACTCTGCGGAAAAAGCAAGGGCCGCGCTTGAAACGGTGAAATGGCCAGTGGTGATGAAAGCGGATGGACTGTGCGCGGGAAAGGGCGTTTTTCTCGCGCCGGACAAACGGACCGCGACGAATTTTATTTCCAGCGTGATCGAGAAACGGGAGTTGGGAGAGGGCGGAGCACGGATTCTGCTGGAAGAAACGCTGGAAGGAGAAGAGTTGTCGTTTATTATTTTGACGGATGGTGAGCGCTATGCGGCGCTAATACCGACGCGGGATCACAAGCGTGTTTTTGATGGGAATGAGGGGCCGAATACGGGAGGGATGGGAGCGTATTCAAGCGACGAATTGTTGCCGAGTTTGTTGCGCGAGAAAATCGTGAGGCAAATTGTGGCGCCAACGCTGCAGGGCCTGGCGACTGACGAAATTCGCTACCAGGGATTTTTGTATATTGGGGTGATGTTGACGAAGAAGGGACCAAAGGTGCTGGAGTTTAATTGCCGGCTGGGCGATCCGGAGACGCAAGCGATCGTGGCGCGCATGGATTTTGATTTGGCGGAGGTACTGGCGGGTGTGGCGGCCGGACGGGTGGATGCGTCGAAATTAAAATGGAAAAGGGGCGCAAGCGCGTGTGTGGTGATGACGTCGGGGGGTTATCCGGGGAAATTTGACACAGGCAAGGAGATTACCGGGTTGCGCGAGGCTGATACGGTGCGCGGAGTGAAAGTGTTGCATGCTGGAACGAAATTGGAGGGAGATAAAATTGTGACCAGCGGCGGGAGGGTGTTGGGCGTTACCGCGGCGGGCGCGACTTTGGAGAAGGCGCTAGGTCGCGTTTATGAAGCGGCGCAAGAGATTCGGTTTCAGGGCGCGCACTATAGGAAAGATATTGGAGCGCATGCGAGGGTGAGCGGGAGAACGATTAATGATGTTCCCACGTTACAAAACCCACCTGCCACGGCAGGTAAACCCTCCAAAAAGCCGAGGGTGGGGCACCCGCCGCGCGTTTGAGTTTTACTGGAGTTAGAGTCGCTAATAAGCGAGGGAATTTTGATGGCAAAGATTTTGCATATCTTTCGCGCGCCGAAGAAAAGGCTTCCTATGGAGGAGATTGAAGAAGCGCGAGTGATCGCAAATGTGGGGCTAGAAGGCTGTGCGCATGCGCGTCCGGGCGGCGGCCCGAGACAACTGTTATTGGTGGATCGAGAAACACTGGAGGCGATGGATCTGCGGCCGGGAATCGTTCGCGAAAATATTACGACCGACGGGATAGATGTGAACATCCTGGCGCAGAACCAAGAATTGCGCATTGGCGAAGTGCGATTGCAAGTGAGCGAGATTTGTCATCCGTGCGATCAGCTGGAAAAAATACGGCCGGGGCTGCGGCGCGAGATGCGCGGTCGACGAGGAATGTTGTGCCGCGTGCTGGAGGGCGGAATGATTTGCCGGGGGGACAGGATTGAAAAAGTTTCAACGGCGGCGAGTTTGCCATTTGCAGAAGACTCAAGGAGTGGGCTTTTTGCGAAGTGAAGGTGCGCCTGGTGGGCGTGTTTTGTCGTCGGTTTTTTCGATGGGTTCATCGGGCGGAACAATCCAGTCAAAGCCATGCTGCTCTTCCATAGTGCCAAGAAAAAATTTGTTGCCGCCGGCGATTAAAGGTAAGGCTGCGCGCAGAAAATCGGCGGAATCCGTGGCGGAAGCTTTTTGCGCCTGGCCGTGGTCGATAGCGTCCATGACCTTGGCGAATTTTGGATCACCGGTACGTAGTCGAGTGAGAGCGGGGTCGCCGGCTTGGATGAGAGCGATCAGAGGCGGTTCGGTGTTTTGCGTGACTACTCTGCTGGCTAGCGCGCTGGGATCCTCGGGGGGATAGCGCGCTTCGACCAGGGTGTGGGGCGCTTTTTTGCCGCCTTCGGGCGGATACAGTTGCGTGAAGCGCGGGCGCAGGATGCGCGTCTGCCAATATTCTCCGCGCGCGGCCACCTGTTGCTGCTCGATGCGATATTCCACTTGCCATACTTCGGGGCCGTAATCGGGACCGAAGCCGAGAATGACCAGCTCGAAAAGCGCGTCGTCGGGACGGAAATCGAGCTTGTGATGAAGCTGCGCGACCAGAGGACGAAGTTTTTCGAGGAAGGCGATCCCGATGGTTTCTAGATCGGGGGCTTCCTGACCGGGATATGGCGAATAGTGTTGGTTGTTCGGGGACTGCGGGATGCTTTGATAATTGCGATCCAGGCGAACGGGGTCAGGAGCGGAAGGAATTTGCCATTCTGAGGCGCCGAGCAGGACACCGACGTGGGTGGCATCGAGCTGCAGTAGCCGAGGCGGGACAGAATTTTGCTCTACGGGCTGATTGATGGCGGCAAAGACGATGACGTTGTCTTTGGCCACCTGAGCGATGACGCGGCCGCCTGCGAGGCTGGCGACGATCTCGTCTTCTCGCTGCAGCGATTGAGTGGTGGCGATGGGCGGGAGCAACAGAGCTGCGAAGAAAACCGAAAGTATTGAGCGACGTAGCACGATAGATTCACACTACCAGTGGTTTCGAGCGGGGGCAACGGAACCGGAGCTCGCTGTAAGAGGGATCGAAGAGAGATTCCTCCACTGCGCAGGCCGACTCGTTCGCGGACGAACGAGGGGAAAAAGCGTCGGCCTACTCCGGTCGGAATGACTGTTGGCAGTACCAGTGTGGTGGTTCCGTAAGGACGACATTTTCGGTAAAGTCATCATTGGCGTAAACAATTGGAGGCCGGACGAGTAACATGTGTTGCTTGAGGCGAAAAGAGATCGAGGGCTATCGACGATGGGATTGAAGAAGGCCAAAAGTATCACCCACAACGGGAAGAAACTGACGGAAATTCTGGAGGCGCATGAACGATTTTTTCGCGGGCAGGATGGCGGGGAGCGCGCCAACCTAGCCGGGGCGGATTTGTCTGGGGCCGACTTGAGCGGAGTGAACCTTAGCGGCGTGATTTTAACTGGGGCTAACCTGACGGGCAGCGACCTGCGGAAGGCGAAACTGCCAGGTGCGGATTTATCGGGGACCAAGATGCATGGAGTGGATCTGCGCAATTCGGATTTGACGGAGGCGATTTTGCCGAGCGCGGATTTGTCGGAAGCGCAGGCGAGCGGGATTGAGTTTTTTCGATGCGACCTCTCCAATGTGAATTTTGAACGCGCGCTCTTGCGGAATACGAATTTTAGATTGGCGAATATCAGCGGGGCGAAGTTCGCGGGGGCGGATATGGGCGTGGCGATTTTGCGGGAGACGGATTTAACGGGCGTGGATCTTTCGGGTGTAGATTTGGCGACTACATTGATGCCGAAGGGATATGTGGCGGCGGGCAAGAAAAGTGCGTAGTTGTGAGCGAAGCGGCGAGGAAATGGGTTCAGCGTTTAGTAGGTGGACTTCGTATCGCGATGCTCCGGTCCCGCCTGCGGCGGGCAGGCGGAATGACTGTCGGCAGCTGGTATTGATAGTTGATGTTGATAGGCGACGCCGGTATTAGTGGCCCTTTTCGGTTCTGGTGGTTTGGTGTCTGTGGGTAGTGGGTTCACAGTTTTCTGAGATTTTCTTTTCTTGGCTACACCAACGGCACAATTCGAACGCTCCATGGTGCGCGAACGCGTGCTCGAGGAGATTCGCGGGCTTTTGCAGGAATTGGGGAGTGCGGGCGCGATGCCCATGCTGAACGGTTCCTCGCATTTGGAGCGCGATCTGGGGCTGGGCAGCCTGGAACGAGTGGAGTTGATGGCGCGGCTTGAGAATGCGTTTGGCGTGCGCATTGCGGACCAGGCCGCTACGCAGGCCAATACGCCGGACGATCTTGCCGAGGCGGTGATGGAGGCTCCGGAAAGCGTTGCGGAGACAGGGGGAATTTCCGCGGAGCGGGCATCCGTTAAAGTGCAGCAGTTGAGACGCAAAGCTGAAGAAGCTGGCGTCGTGTCAGCGGAGACGCTGGTGGATGTTCTGCATTACCGCGCGGCGCATGACGCGTCGCGACCGCACCTGGTGATTACGGAAGACGCAGACGGGCAAGACAAAACTATAACGATGACGTTCGGTGAGTTGCACGGGGCCGCGCAGCGCTGCTCGGCGGAATTGATGCGGCGGGGAGTGAGCGCGGGTAGCCGGGTGGCGCTGATGCTGCCGACTTCACGCGCGTTTTTTGTTTCTTACGCGGGGATTTTACTGGCGGGCGCGATTCCCGTGCCGATTTATCCCCCGTTTCGCGCCGATCGCATTGAAGAGTACGCGGCGCGGCAATCGGCAATTTTGAATAATGCCGGCGTGATGTTGTTGCTGACTTTTCGTCGCGCGGAAGCGGTGGCGAAATTATTGAAGCCCCGCGTTGCCTCGCTTGCCGCCGTGGCGGATGCGGAAAAATTGATTGAGGCGGCGGATAGAGCGCCTCTTCCCTCACCGGGGGCGCGGCCGCTGCATTTAAGTGGAACGCGTGCGAGAACAGGAAAAGATGTCGCGTTGCTGCAATACACGTCGGGATCGACTGGGGATCCCAAGGGTGTGGTGCTGACACACGCAAACTTGCTCGCGAATATTAGAGCGGTGGGCGAAGCGGTGAATATAGGGCCGGACGACGTGGGAGTGAGTTGGCTGCCGCTGTATCACGACATGGGGCTGATCGGCGCGTGGCTGACGCTGCTGTATTACGGGATTCCCCTGACGGTAATGTCACCGATTGCGTTTTTGATGCGGCCGGAGCGCTGGCTGTGGGCGATACACAATCATCGCGGAACACTCAGCACAGCTCCGAATTTCGCGTACGAGTTGTGCGTGAGAAAAATCGCGGACAAAGATATTGAGGGGCTGGACCTGAATTCCTGGCGTATGGCGATGAATGGAGCGGAGCCGGTAAATCCAGGAACGCTGGAACGCTTTGCGACACGTTTCGCGAAATATGGATTTCGTGCCACAGCATTGCTGCCGGTTTATGGATTGGCAGAGGCTTCGCTGGCGGTTACGGCAGGGCCAATGGGGCGCGAGCCGGTGGTCGATCGCATCGAGCGAAAAGTTTTTGAATCGGAAGGACAGGCAATACCGACGCGTGCTGAAGATGAAAATTGTATTGCGTTTGTTTCGGCGGGGAAACCCGTGCCACGACATGAAATTCGCGTGGTGGACAACACCGGGGAGGAGGTGGCGGAGAGGACCGAAGGTTTTTTGTGGTTTCGCGGGCCTTCGGCGACCACGGGATATTATCAAAATAAAGCTGCGACGGATGCGTTGCTGCCGCTGGGGCCTGGCGATGGGAATGGAGAATTCGCGTGGGTAAATTCGGGTGACCGGGCATATATCGCGGATGGCGAACTGTACGTAACCGGCCGCGTGAAAGACATCATTATTAAAGGCGGACGGAATTTGTATCCGCACGAAGTAGAAGAGTTGGCGGCGGGGATAGAAGGAATTCGCAAAGGCTGCATTGTGGCGTTTGGAATTAAGGATCAAGCAAGTGGAACAGAAAAAATGGTGGTGGTGGCGGAATCGCGAGAAACCAATGACGCACGGCGGGCTGAGATGGCGGCCAAGATCACGGAAGTAGTATCGCGAGGCTTGGGATTGCCGCCGGATCGCGTGGAACTGCTCCCGCTCGGAAGCATTCCGAAGACGTCGAGCGGGAAATTGCGCCGGGAAGAGACGAAACAACTGTATCTGGCGGGAACGTTGGCGGAGAACAAAGCGCCTGCATGGCTGCAAATTGCGCGGCTGGGGGCAGGCGGCGCAGTTTCAGCCACAGGGCGCGCGATTGCGAAGAGCGTGAAGCGTGGACTTGAATTGTTGTACGGAATTTACTTCGCGGTGGTGTTCACACTGTGGATCGTGCCGACGTGGATGATCGTGCAGCTATATACGGACCATCGAGCAGCAGGAAGATTTACGAACGGAGCGCTGAAGATTTTGTTTTTCCTGATCGGCTGCAAAGTGCGCGTGGTGGGAAAAGAGTTTATGGATACTCCGGGCGCGAAGATTTATGCGTCGAATCACACAAGTTACTTCGATGTTGTGGCGTTGATGATGGGGCTGGGAGTTCCCTATCGATTTGTGGCCAAGATGGAAGTGACGGGCATGCCGTTCATCAGAACGTTCCTTCGGCAGATGGGACATTTGTCATTTGATAGGTCGGATGCCGAATCGCGATTGCATCAGGCGGCGGAGATGGAAGATTTCCTGCGCAAGGGCGAGTCCGTTTTTGTTTTTCCGGAAGGGACGTTTACGCGCGCTCCGGGCGTGCGGCAATTTCAATTGGGCGCTTTTAAAGCGGCGGTGGAGACTGGAGCGCCGATTATTCCTGTGTCGCTAAGAGGGGCGCGGAAGATTTTACCGGACGGGGCGATCCTGCCGCGGTTTTCGGACGTAACGATTACGTTGTCGCCCCCCGTATTTCCGCGTGCTACGAACGGCGATGCGGAAGGTGGCGGGGCTGACTGGCATGAATTGATTCGGCTGCGGGACAGCGTCAGAGAATCGGTAGCGAAGAATTCGGGAGAAGCGATGTCGTAGGGTTATCTTGACGAGAGCGCGGATAATGAGTGCTTCCGTTTTATTTTATGTATTCTCACCAGAAAACTGTTCGGCTCCGTTATGGGGACGTGTTGCTCACGGCATAAAGCGAAGAGAGCTTCCTCCGCTGCGCGGGCCGACTCGTTCGCGGACGAACGAGGGGAAAAAGCGTCGGCCCGCTCCGGTCGGAATGACACGTGTGGGGTGCTGCGGTTCGGGAGTGCCAAGATCATCAGAACGGCGGTGTTGGTCGACCAGCAGTACTTAGATGAACCTTCCGTGCCAGATGAAAAATAGCCGTGATTTAGTTAGAATATTAGTAATAGAGATTGCTTATACGGTGCAGTACAGACGGGGTCCCTTGTCGGGCGTGCCGAGGTAATAAGGGGTCACTGGGGGCACAGCGGTATAGCGGGAGGTGGGAAAATGAAAAAGTCAGTAGATATTTTTTGGTTTGGAGAAAGCG
>DATBBY010000036.1:0-64054 GCA_036270765.1 Candidatus Acidiferrum sp. | reverse complement strand
CCAGCCCGGCTACAACCACTCGCGAGCGCCATACGAAAAAACATACCGATTAGCAGGGAAGTAGAGGCGCTGCAAAGAAGGAGTGCAATAAATTGGTGAGAATTACTGCGATACGCGATTCCCAGGCCACAAGCGATCCCCAGGCAAATGCCGTAGCGATCGCAAGTGCCGACAGTTTCATGCAACTTTTCGCAATCGAACCAGCGTTTCAACGTGAAATGTTTGCGGAAACAAATCAAACATTGCCATCTCGGTAATTTCGTAGCGATTGGCTCCGGCCGCGCTCTCCCTGCTCGCTGCCGTGCGAGCTTCAGTGTTCGCCTGGGCAACAGTTCCGCCGGATTTTCGCTGCGATCCCGTTAAAACCGCCAAATCCCTCGCCAGCGTTGAAGGGTCGCAAGACAAATACACGATCTCCGCGGCTCCTAACGATGCCAGTGCTGCCGCAGCCGCGGTTCCAAGGCCCGATCTTGGCGGGTCCAGAACCACAAAATTCGGCCGTTCTGCGGTCTTTTTCAAAAATTCTTCCGCATGCTCGTTGTGAGAAACAACCTCCACGCCCGCATTTTTCGCGTTCGCAAACAAATCGCGCGTAGCTGCCAAATTCGCGTCCACACTCACCACCCGTTCAAACGCTTGGGCCAATGGCAAAGTAAAAAATCCCACGCCTGCATACAAATCCAGCGCCAGATCGCCTTTTGCACCCGCCGTCACCGCTTTCAGCAAGTCCTCCGACAAGAATCGATTCACCTGAAAAAATGACAAATGGCTGACCTGATATTTGAACCCGCCTACCTCGTGAATCAAAAATCCAGGCCCAGTCAATTCGAAACGGTCCTTCTTCTGGTCCAGCAGCAACAAGCTTTCAAGTCGCGGCAATTCCGCTCGAAACAGGGAAGCGATCTGCGCAGCCGGCGCGTGGAATTTATCGAATGCGACGTTGAGCGCAATTTTCTCATCCGAAGTATCGGTAAACGCCTCTATCTCCAGAATCCCCGCCGGCAATTTTCCGCCTCGGGCCATCTCTTGCGACAGCGTGAACGTCTCCAGCAATCGCGGCGATAGTATTGGACAGGTGTCGATCGGCAAAATCACCGAACTTTCCGGCAAAAAATACCCGAGAGCCCTGGGCATTCCGCTCCGCACCGCCCACTGTGCCCGGTTGCGGTAGCCGTAAGGTGCCCCTGAGTGTGCCGTTATCTCCCCGTTCCACTGCACGCCCCCCAGCCGCGAAAGCGTCTCGCGCAAAATTTCGATCTTCAGTCGCACCTGCTCCGCCGCCGGGATATGCTGATAGTGGCATCCGCCGCAAACCTGAAAGTGCGGGCACTCCGGCGCTATTCGTTCCGCGGAAGGCGAAGTCACTTCCACCAGCTTGGTCCAGATCAATTTTTTCTTTTTAGTCTTGGCGGCCGCGCGCACACCTTCACCTGGCAATACATAAGGAACAAAGACGGTGTTGCCGTCGGAATGCGTCAATCCATCACCGCCGTAAACAAGCTTCTCAATTAATAATAGTAACTCATCTGACATAGTTTTAAGCCTCAGTTTTACTGCGAGCAGTCGGGACGCAGCCGTCTCAGTGATATCTGCAGAAGAAATGCGGGTGGTAGAAAGTGTAACCGACAAGCCTCAAAAAAGCGCGTGATGTACAATACCAATTGATTTGGAACTCCAGCCCAGAAATCGTGGTGTCCAATGATGAGCAAACACCCCTCTGTTCGGGTCGTTCTTTATCTCGCCGCCGTCCTGACGCTCTCTGGAATCCTTTTCGCCCAGAGCACTTCAAACAAAACCCTCGTGGTTAACGGTAAGACCGCCAGTGCGGGCGTCCGGCAAATCAACGGCCGCTTGTATATTGACCTGGAGACCCTTGCCCAGGCCACTAACGCTGTATTCACGGTTGAGCCCCGTCGTGTGGTGCTGACCATACCTCCAGCCGATGCCGGCGCTGTAGCGACTGACGATTCCGCGCAGAATTCACAAAGGCTTTCGCGCGACTTTGCCTCCGCCGCTATATCCGCCCTTGCCAACATGAGAGAGTGGCGCGTAGCCGTCCGCGCCATGATTCTCTACGGACTGGCGGTCAGCGACACTTGGGTGCAGGCCTATCATAATCAAACATTAGACGCTATCCGCCAGGCAGGGGTCGCTGCCTCCACCGACGCCGATAAGAATGCTCTTCAACTGCTGCAGAACGAAGCCGATTCCATGACCGCTTGGGCCAATCAAGTGGACTCTGCCCGTCAGCAGCTAAATGGGGCCCGCACCGTCGATCCTAATACCCTGCAGAACGACCCAACCCTGGCAAAACTTCAAAAGTGCAGCCAGTTCCTGAACTCCATGGTGCTCAGTGGCACATTCAACGACGACCCAAGCTGCCACTAAACTAAAGAAATTCGTGTTCCGATAGCGCCGACCCAGACACTAACCTGTCATTCCGCCTGCCGGCCGCCGGCAGGACCGGAGAGGACCGACGCATTTTCTTCTCGTTCGCTCCTGCGAACGAGTCAGCCCGCGAAGCGGAGGAATCTCTCTTCGATATTCCCTCACGCCAGATAAAAAAGACTCAACCTCGGTAATCCAAACTCCTCCAGTAATCGCTTTTGTGTATATTGCTTTTCCACCAGCGCCAATTGCTCGGCCTTCATTTTCTTTCGGTACGCCGCCAATTGCCCGTCCATCTCCCGTTTCAGTTGCAGCATTCGTTCTTCGCTAACATAACTAGCCATCAGCGCTTGTTGCTTTTCGTCCAAAATCGTCAATCGCCGCTCCAAATCTTCCAGATCGAGCGACCCGGGCGTATCGAGCAGCACCACACTGGATTCCAGCGATTTTGCGATTTCCAATAAACGCGAACTGAATTCGAGTCCCGCCCGACTTGCCGCCAGCTTTTTCGCGACAGCTCTAATCCCGTCCACGTTTCGCGCGAAATAAGCCTTAATCTCCTCGCGAGAAAATATTTCCTTTGGGGCAGCTCGCGCGGCCTTGGGAGTGCTTCCTGCCGCCACCTCCTGTTGTTCCTCCGCCGCTTCCAGCACCGCGTCCGTGCAGTAAGCCAGGCTCTTCAGCGGTTTGCCCAAGCCGCCGCGCCTCGACCTTTGGTAACTCTCAAAAGCGCGATCAATCCCTTTTATAGCCGCATCCAGTGGAATCCCGGCCTTCTGCCAGGTCTCCATAATCGCCCAGTCAAGCGGCGAAACCAGTAGATGAGCGCCACGCTTCTTCCAAAAATACTCTTCGATTTCCGTGAAATAGTTGAAGTAGTTCCAGCTGTCCATGTATGATGACAATAGCAAAGCCGGCCAACTGTTAAGCTTTGCCGTTATGATCGCGGGGCTTTCTTGTCTGCGCCAACGCTTGCTTCGCGAAGCCGCCCTGCCTTGCTTGAATCCGCAGCCTGATTCTTTTCCCAGATCAGCCGTAAACCCTTCAACGTCAAAAATTCGTCGGTATGCTGAATATGTTTCGAACCTCGCGCAACTAGTTTTGCATGCCCACCGGTCGCCACCACCGTGACTTCGTTGCCCAGCTCATCCTTCATGCGTCTCAGCATGCCATCCACCAGGTCCACAAATCCGTAATACAACCCGGATTGCATGTGGCTCACGGTATTCGTTCCGATCACTTTTCCCGGATCCTTAATTTCCACCCGCGAAAGTCTTGCCGCTCGCGCAAACAACGCTTCCGAGGAAATTCCGATGCCAGGCGCGATCGCTCCACCGAGATATTCGCCGCGCGCCGAGATTACGTCAAAAGTAATGGCCGTTCCAAAATCCACCACTATGCAAGGACCGTACTCGTGAAACGCCGCCACCCCATTTACAATTCGGTCCGCGCCCACTTCCAGGGGATTATCAACCAGGACAGCCATCCCCGTTTTCACGCCGGGCTCCACGAATAGCGCTTTCTTTCCCAAGTAAATCCGCGCCATTTCGCTGAGCGTCCAATTCACAGGCGGCACCACCGAGCTGATCATCACCCCGGTAATCGCGTCTCGGTTCAGCCCCGCCAGTGTGAATAAATTCCTCGTCAACACGCCATATTCATCGACCGTTTGCTCCCGCGCCGTGCTTAGTCGCCAATTCGCAACCAGCTCGGTGTCGCGAAAAACCCCCAGAACCGTATTTGTATTTCCAACATCGATGGTCAGGAGCATATGTTCCAGTTTATCCGCATCCTCAGTTTTACCGAACCTCAGTGACATCACCGGCAATCACCGCCGTAGTCTCGCCAGTGTCGCGCTTCACCCGCAGCAAACCTTCCTCTTCTAATCCCGCCGTTATTCCTGTGAAACTTTCTCTGCCATTCGTTACGCGCACGCGCTTCCCGCGCGCATAACTCGAAGTCGCTTCGAACCGTTTCACCACACTTTTCGCGCCTTCGCGCAGCAACTCCTGGTAGTCGCGCTCAAATTGTCGCAGGAATTGCACCAGCACTTCCAGCCGCGATTGTGCCCGTCCGGTCTCCATCCGCAAGGAAGTGCTCTTGCTGCTCAGATCAGCCGGAAATTTCTCCTGGTTCACGTTTATCCCAATCCCCACAATCACAAACCGGACTTGCGCTGGCTCCGCATGCATTTCCGTTAAAATCCCGCCCACTTTTTTCCCATTGATAAGCAAATCGTTGGGCCACTTCAAATCCACATTTAGGCCCGTCACTCCTTGCACCGCGGCATGCGCTGACAACCCGGCCATCATGGTTAGTAGTGGAGCTTGCACGGGCGCCAGCCGTGGCCGTAGCAAAAGCGTCGCATAAATTCCCGTGGCGCGCTCGGAATGCCACGCGTTTCCCGCGCGGCCTCGCCCAGCCGTTTGCTCCTCCGCGAGCACCACCGCACCCTCCGGCTCCCCGGCATGTCCCAGCTCCAAGCCCACGCGATTGGTCGAATCCGTCTTAAAAAAGTGATAAATCCGCTTCCCAAATAAACTGCCGCGCAATCGCTGCCGGAGCATGTCAGCCGTCAAAATGTCCGGTACTTGCTCGAGAAAGTATCCCGTGGCCGCGCGTCCTTTTACCTTTACACCCAATTCCCTCAACCGCGTAACCCATCGGAACACCGTCGAACGCGACACGCCGATTTCCCGCGCGATCCTTGCTCCGCTGATAACGATGGTTCTATTTTCCGCTAGCAGCGTCAGCAGCGCAGCGCCCTGCCGCTCCGTACTCCCGGCGATATTTCCTGAAGGTTTAGCGCGGACTGCCATTAGGTGTGTCCTGACTCAAGCAACTGCGCGGCGCCTGTGGCCGTTCTATCTTCAACTAACAATCCAATTGTTCAAAACGCTCTGTCAGTTTTTGCATCTCGATGCGCTGTGTTGCCAGCGTCGCTTCCAATCCGCGAATGATTTTTTCCGGCGCTCGGCTTCGAAACGTTTCATCGTCGAGTTGTTTTTCTTTCGAGCCAATGGCCTTGCGCAGACCTTCCAATTCCTTCGTGATTTTGGCGCACTCCGCAGCGGCATCCACCGTTTCCGTATACTCGATGCGCAAGTCAAATTTCGCGCTCGAGCGCATTGCACCACTGCCTTGTGCCAACCGGCCTCCAGTGATCTTCAAGTCCGTCAGTATTCCCAACCGCACAATTCCATCGCGATTCGATTCCACCGTTGTGCGCGCCACTTCATCCGCCACAGAAAGCTCCGCCGTCACCTTCTTCTTGGGGTCCAGCTTCATTTCCGCCCGAATATTGCGCATCGCCGTGATGATTTCCTGCACCAGCCCAAAGTCTTCCAGCGCGGCATCATTGCGCCAACCCTGCCGCACTTCCGGGAAGCGTTCCAGCGCTATCGATTTCGCTCCGGCGCGTTGCGGAAATTGGTGCCACAATTCTTCCGTCAGGAACGGCATAAAGGGATGCAACAGCCGCAGCGCCGCCTCAAACACCGCAAACAAATTGCGCCACGCAACAACCGCGCGCTCCTTATCAACGCTTTGCAGATCGGGCTTTACCCACTCAATGTACCAATCGCAAAAATCCCCCCAAAAAAACTGGTACACGCCTTGCGCTCCATCGTGAAACCGGTAATTCGTTAATGCGTCATTCATTTGCTCGGTAGTCGCCGCCAGCCGGGCAAAAATCCACGCATCCCGCAGCGGTACAGCGCCCGCAAGCGCATAAGGAGCTTTCGCGCGAATCTCCGGGTTCGCCAATTCTTCTAACTTGGCGCCACCCTGCTCAAACTTTTTCAGGTTTACAAATAGAAAACGCGCCGCATTCCACATTTTGTTGGCAAAATTGCGAGCCCCGCTGAGACGATCATCCGACAACACGATGTCCGTCCCCGGTGCTGCCATTGACGCTAGACAAAAGCGCATCGCGTCCGTTCCGTACTGTTTATTCAGCAATACCGGGTCGAGTCCCGTCCCTTTGGACTTGGACATTTTCTCTCCGCTGCCAGTGCGCACCAGCGAGTGCAGATAAACCGCGCGAAAAGGGACCCGCCCTGTAAAGTGAAGTCCCAGCATGATCATTCGCGCGACCCAGAAAAACAAAATGTCGTAGCCGGTGATCAGCAACGTCGTCGGATAATACGTTTTGAAATCCTTCGTCTCAGCAGGCCAACCCAACGTCGAAAACGGCCACAGTCCCGAGCTAAACCAGGTATCCAGCACGTCTTCATCCTGCTTCAGGTTCCCAGACCCGCAGGTTGCGCACTTCGTAGGCGCTTCGCGCGACACCGTAACATGCCCGAAGTCCTCGCAATACCAAGCCGGAATTCGATGTCCCCACCACAATTGCCGGGACAATGTCCAATCGCGAATATTTCGCATCCAGTTAAAATATTCTTCTCGCCGATTGTCCGGCACGATGCGAATTTCCCCGCGCTCCACTGCCGCAATCGCCGGCTCCGCCAACGGTTTCATTTTGCAAAACCATTGCGTCGACGCCCGCGGCTCCACGATGGTCTTGCTGCGCTCGCACAACCCCACCGCGTGCGTATGCTCGGTAACTTTTTCCAGTAATCCCTGAGCCTTTAAATCCTCAACAATCTTCTTCCGCGCTTCAAACCGGTCCATCCTCGCGTAAGGGCCTGCCGCGGCATTCATCTTTCCGTCGTCCGTCATCACATTGATTTCCGCCAGGTGATGGCGACGCCCAACCTCAAAATCATTAGGATCGTGCGATGGTGTTATTTTCACCGCGCCGGTGCCAAATTCGCGATCCACCATCTCGTCGGCAATAATCGGGATCATGCGATTCATCAACGGCAGTGCTACGTTTTTCCCGATCAAGTCTTTGTAACGCTCGTCTTCGGGATGTACCGCGACCGCTGTATCGCCTAGCATGGTTTCCGGTCGCGTTGTCGCCACCACCAAAAATTTCGCCGCAGCGCCGCCGGAACCGGCACCGCCCGTATCCGCCACCGGATACTTGATATGCCACAAATGCCCTTGCCGCTCTTCATGCACCACTTCCAGGTCGCTCAAAACCGTCAAACACACCGGGCACCAATTAGTCAGGTAATGCGCGCGATAAATCAATTTCTCTTCATACAATTGCACAAACGCCTCGCGCACCACGCGAGACATCTCCGGCGACAGTGTGAACTTCTCCCTCGACCAGTCGCAGCTCTCTCCAATCTGCTTCATCTGCTCGGTAATCGTGTCGCCGCTTTCTTCTTTCCACTTCCACACCCGCTTCTCAAATTCTTCGCGTCCCAGCTCGCGATAATCTATCCCTTCCTCCGCCAGTTGCCGCACCACTGCCCGCTGCGTCGCGATGCCGGCGTGATCAGTGCCCGGTAAATACAACGTGTTGTATCCGCGCATGCGATGCCAACGCGTCAGGATATCTATCTCGGTATGCTCCAGCATGTGCCCGATGTGCAGCGATCCGGTCACGTTGGGCGGCGGGATGACAATGGAAAAAATAGGCGGTGGCGTATCAGGATCAGCGCGGAATAGCGCCTCCGCAACCCAATAATCGGCCCATTTCGGTTCAATCTCTTGCGGTTGGTAACCTTTTGGAATTTCGCGAGCCATCAATGCAAATTTCTCCACCCTGCTTGGCACTATCGGCCATTCACCTGCCACCCCAACTTCTTTTCAAGAATGATCTTCGACTATACGAGGGACAAAGCGGAGTCGTCAATTATGCCCCAGTCAAACCGCAATTGAGTGGGTCGGAACTCTAATGTGAATAAAGTACTTGGAAAAATCAGCGGGGAGGCGCTACTTCTTTGATTTCAGTTCGTCTTGTACCAACGATGCTATTACCGGCTTCAGGAGTTCTCGAGTTACCGCCTGCATGACTTCTGGGCTGAGCTTTGACAATACCTTGGCCACCATCTCATCCACTTCAGTTTGCGTCGCCGCCGGGTGCGTCGAAGTTACTTCCTCGGCCGACAAATCCGAAATCACTGCAGCCAGCGCATCAGAGGGAACGTCGCCGGGGCCACTTAACGAATCCGAACTGCCGTTCCTTGTCGCCCGAGTATTTTCCACCGCATCTGTTGTCGCAGTTTTTGCCGATTCCAACGCCGCCGCCCATGGGTTGGAAGTCTTTGGGTCACTGTCCCAGGGGCTCGCCGGGCTCGAAAACCAGCTATTGACCGGATTAGGCTCAGCCTGTTTCGCACTCTGGCGCACAACTTCTTCCTGCCGAGCAGTTTCTTCTTCTCGCGCAAGCTCTTCTTGTCGTGCCGCTTCTTCCTGTTGTGCAATCTCTTCGTGTCGCGCGGCTTCTTCCCGTCGCGTAAGCTCTTCTTGTCGTGCAAGTTCTTCTTGTCGTGCAACTTCTTCCTGGCGTGCTATCTCTTCCCGTCGCGCAAGCTCTTCTTGTCGTGCAGTTTCTTCCTGTCGTGCAGCCTCTTCCCGTCGTGCAAACTCGTGCTGCCGCGCAGCCTCCTCCAGATGTGCAATCTCTGGCAATGGTTCGCTGATAACTTCGTTCGAGGCCTCGCCAACCTGCTGTCCTATGAATTGATCCTGGCTCGCAAACCGCACGCTCGCTGGTCCCGTCAAAAATTCAGATTCCTCCGCGAGCCCAATTGCACTCTCATCACTGGAAGATGTCTCTTTCTGTTCAAAAAATCCTTTTGGAGACGGTTCCTCGACCAGATTTCCAGCTGCGTTCGTCTCTTCTGTCTTGGCATTCAGCGATTCGCTCTCGAGCGTCCCGATTTCCGTAACAAATCCGCCCATATCTGCTGGTACGTCAGCTGCCGTGACAAACCCGCCTTTGTCTTCAGTCTGTTCCCACGTTTCGCACGGGTTCTTCCTTCCCGTCGTATGCAGTATCGGGTGGTCCCGCCAATCCTGTACTGGGCCGGTTTCTTCGTCTCCGCGAGCGGCATTCGGATTCTCCTCGCGCCGCCACGAAGGTGCCGCTTCTTTCGATCCTTCTTCCTCTTCTTCAGCCACCTCGTTTGGTTCGTTTAGCTCAGGCCAGTCGCTAGTGGTCTTTTGCGTTTCATAGGACGAAGTGAATTCTGTTTCCTCGGTGGCTGGCAGTCCCAACAATTCCCCGAACGCCATGGTCTGTTCGGCCGCGTCGATCTTCACTGGCTCCGGAGCAGTCGGAGTATCTACAAAGCTGTCATCACCCACCGCGATCGGTTCTGGCGTTGAGGTACGACTAAATGACAACCCTCCTAACGGAGAACCTGGCGGCTCCGCTTCCGGTGGCGCAATCGGAAAAGCTGGAGCTGGGGTAAACGACAGAACATCAGCAGACTTCCTGGGAGCAGTCGTGGGAATTTTCTTCTCTCGACCCCCCTCCGCCTGACCCAGCGAAACTCCCGCCCGTTGAAGTGCGGATTTCACCATGACAATCAACGGATCCGGCGGAACAAACGGCTTTTTCAATACTCCGTCGGCCCCTACTCGTTGCGCTTCCTGCTCGTCCAGAGGATCAAATGCGCCGACCAACAGAATTACCGGGATATGTTTTAACGAGGGATCTTCTTTCACGTACTGGCAAACTTCGTAGCCGTTGCGAACCGGCATGAACACGTCCGCCAACACTAGATCGGGGCGGATCTCGGAAATTTTTCGCACCGCGGCTTCGCCGTTGCCTACTGCGACAACCTCAATACCCTGATCCTTCAGGGCCAGCCCGACCATCCGCTGGATGTTGCTGTTGTCGTCCGCAACCAGAATCTTGGCCACCCACATCCTCCGCGAAATGTAATGCAGACCCCAAGCATCGGTAGCCGGGAATTTGCTCGATTCTTCAGGTATTTGAGCATCCTCCACCGTGGTCGTCAACGCATCAACGGTTTACGTGTGTCCCAAGTGAATACGGCGGTTTACCTGCACCAATGGCCGGGTCTTACCACTCCGCGCATGGCAAAAAAAAAGGCGTGGCCAAAGGCCACGCCTTTCGCCTGATGCCCTGGATCTACCAGGGCACTAGTTTTCGCACACCTTTTTTCTTCTTGCTGCTCGATTCTTTCCCATTGTCGCTCTGGTTCGCCGAATCAGCCTGCGAGGCATCGGTCTTAGCGTCGCTAGTGCTCGTCGTTGCGGGTGTCGTCGTTCCACTGGCGTCGGTTCCGGTCGGTACTGCCGCCTCTCCACCATTAGGAGTTGCGCTAGGCGTTGCGGGTGCAGTCGACGTTGATTCTCCTGCAGTCGCTTCCGGCTGCGCCGCAGGCACCGCAACACTGCCATCCGCAGGTGCATTAACATCCGCGGGCGCAGCTCCTTCCGTGCCGCCATTCTCCTCTGTTGTTTTCGGGCCGCCCGGCGTCACCGTAGCCACGATCCCAGTCGAGTTCCCACCCGCGCCCGTCGTCGTCCCGCCTCCGCCGCTTCCACCGACCACAATCCGCGACGAGTTGCCGCCTGTAAGCACATCCGTCGCAGACGAAGTGTCCGCTTCCGGCTCGAGATTCGGCTCGCCCACCCGAGCAGCGGTCTTCATTTCGCCCGTCGGCCCGGAATGCAGGATTCCTAGCGGTTTCTTCGCCAGACTGGTATGCGGCCGCGGAGCATTCTGCTCCGTAACCATTCGTGCACGAGCTTTCGGATCGGGCTGCGGTACCGGCACTTTCATCGCCACCAACCGCGCCTTAGCTTGCGGCGCCTCACTGGAAAGCGGGTAATTCTTCACAATTCGCGCGTAGTAATTTGCCGCAACCTCTTTTTTCTCCGCTTTATCGAATATGTCCGCCAATATCCAAAGCGCATGATCCGATCTGCTGTACAGCGGATAACGATTGGTTACTCCAATCAGCCGGGCCGCCGCCGCGCGCTTGTCGCCTTTCGCGTAGTAATAGTAAGCCACACGGTAATCGCCCTCCGCGATCACCTCTTGCACTTCCCGCAAATGTTGCATCGCTTTATCCGCCAGCGGGTCCTTCGGATATTTCAGCAGGAACGTCTGGAATTCGTTCTCCGCTTCTTTCGCTTCGGTGCGATCCCGATCCGGTTTTTCCATTTGTCGGAAGTGACCCATGGCCACCTGCAGTTGCGCGTAAGAAGCCTCCGGAAGGAAAGGGAAGAACACGATAAAATCCTTGTAGCCCGAGATGGCCTGCGTCATGTTCGCCGTCCCGCCCTCTTTATAATAAGAGTCGGCGATCAACAATTTGGCTTTGGCCAAATACTCGCTGTCGGGATAGGTGTTGATGAGCGTTTGCAGGTTTAGCCGTCCAACCTCATGCTTGCCGTGCTTGATGTCTTCCGCGGCGCGGTCGTATAAAACTTTATCCGGCTGAACGTTATTGTCCGCGCTGGTGGACTTATCAACTTTTTTCTTCTTGTGCAGGATCTGGGCGTTGGCCCGCGTCGCCCCCAGGAGGAAAATCGCCATCATCAACAGAAACGCTAAACGATTGCTAGTGGCATACGGCGGAGTACCTCGCAATCAACACCTCTCTAAGTATTGAAATTCCTTCGAACCTCTGCCGCGGCCGCTAGGGGAGAGCCGCTCGAAACCCGAACTCCCGAGATTATAACCTGAACGAAAGGCCAGCCCGCACTCATCTTTGCGCCTTCGTCCAGCAAAGTCCCGTTAATGAGAACCACCCCCATACCTCGGGGTTGCCTCCGTATCTTCTTTGTTTCTTAACCTTTCTCCAGCATCTCCGTCTAACGCGCTATGAAAACGCTGTTTCTGCTCGCCTCGTTCCTCGTACCCGCCGCCACGCTGGCCCAAAACAAGACATCCTCTGGAGTGTCCGGAACGGGCATGTTTCGCGGCAATCCCCAGCACACAGCCGTTTATGATTCAACCGGGGTGCCCGCGTTCCACAAAATAAAATGGAAATTTCATACGCCTGGCTTCGTTATTTCCTCGCCCGCCATCGATACTTCAACCGCCTATGTAGGCAGCACCGACGGCAACCTTTATGCCGTGAATCTTGCTACTGGCGAGCAAAAATGGAAGTTTGCCACTGAAGCCCGCATTACTTCTTCTCCAGCCATCGAACGCGGCACCGTATATTTCTTGAGCTACGACGGAAAGCTCTACGCTGTCGATGCTTCCAACGGCAAATTGAAATGGAAATTCCAAACTGCCGGCCAGCGTCGTTTCATCGCCAAACATATTCATGGCTCGCTTCCTGAAGCGGAAACCATGCCAGATCCCTTCGACTTCTATCTCTCTTCCCCAACTCTATCCGGGGAAGCCGTTTATTTCGGCAGCGGCGACGGAAACATCTATTCTCTTGACGCCGCTTCCGGAAAGTTAAATTGGAAGTTTACAACCGGTAACGTGGTGCATGCCTCGCCCGCAGTTGCCAATAGGACCGTCTACATCGGCAGCTGGGACAGTTATTTTTATGCTATCGATGCCGCCACCGGAAAAGAAAAGTGGCGCTTCAAAACCGGTGTTGACCCGGATACTCACAACCAGGAGGGCATCCAATCCTCCGCAGCCGTCGCCGATGGCATCGTGTACTTCGGGTGCCGCGATTCAAATTTCTACGCCTTAGATGCATCCACGGACAGAAAAAATGGAGTTTCAATAATAAAGGCTCCTGGGTCATCACTTCGCCGGCGGTCTACGACAGCAAAGTTTATTTCGCCACGTCCGACAGCGAAGAATTCTATGCCTTCGAAGCCAAAACCGAAGGAACGCCAATTTTGTCATTGAAGTTTACTTGGCCGATTTTTTCATCTCCAGCCGTAGCGGGGGATACTGTTTATTTCGGCAGCCACAACGGCGTGTTGACCGCTGTCGATTTGAAAACTTTCAAGGTGGCATGGTCTTTTGATACCGATGGCTCCCGCCAAAATCTCGCAGGATTGTCCAAGCCTGACGGCCCTACAAACTATGAGGCGGTATTCACGGAAAATTTCTATGACAACATGCTCGTCGGCGTTTACAAACTCTTTGCCACCGGTGCGATTCTCAGTTCCGCTGTCATCGCCGGAGACACCATCTACTTCGGCAGCACCGATGGCAATCTGTACGCCCTTCAGTAATTGCGTGGAATCTTTTTGGATGGCAGCGAAAGCTCTGCCTGATTTTACAGAGCTATCGTCAGCTCCACTGGCGCAGAAGCCGGAATCCGCGACCCCGCCAACGGTGTCTGATCCACCACTGCGCCATGAGGCCATTGCGGCGCCGTCACATAGTTCACTTTGCGCCGCAACCCCGCAATATCCAGACGGTGCTGCGCGTCGGTTTCATTCAGGCCCACCAGATGCGGCATCACGTAAGCCTTATCCCGGTCACCTTGCGAGACCAACACATCCACACGCGGCGTAGCCGCCCCAGTGCCGGGTTTCGGATTTTGAATCACCACCGTATCCGCGGGTACCTTGGACAACGTGATATTGGAAACCTCACCGATTTGGAGCCCCTCGCGCAGCATTTCTATGCGAGAAACCCTTAGCGTAGTTCCTTCCAACCGGGGAATGGTCAGTTGCCTCTGTCCCAGGCTGAGCACCACGTGAGCTTGTTGCGACACCTTCATCAACAATCCTGCTGTGGGCGTTTGCCTCACCACCACGTTGGTCGGTAAATCGCTATACACGCGATCTGCCACTCGCAAAACTAAACCGCGGGAGCGCAACAGGTGGCTGGCCTCCGTAACGTTCTTCCCCACAAGATTCGGCATTGTCACTTCACGGCCATGAATGGCCACCCGCATCGCCGTAATTGCGCTTAGAAATGCCGCCGAAGCCAGAATAAAGACCAGCAGCGACATCCTGCTCACCCATTCGAGTCGTTCGCGCAGGGTCATAAATTGAATCTCAGCTCAAAAAAA
This sequence comes from Candidatus Acidiferrum sp., assembly GCA_036270765.1. Taxonomy (GTDB): domain Bacteria; phylum Acidobacteriota; class Terriglobia; order Acidiferrales; family UBA7541; genus Acidiferrum. Next base: position 49,889 of record DATBBY010000036.1, on the reverse strand, counting down.
TAATTAGTCCGAGCCCTTTTCGTGTGTCGCACTTGTTGACGCCACCAATGGCGGCGCCGGATACTCCGGCAATTTGTCTTTGCTGGTGTCCGCGCGTTTCACTTCCAGTTCCCCGAACAGCAGCGACGGGCTGATTATCGTCGTCGGCGCTCCTCCGGACCGGTTGCTCACCAGCGGGTCATCACCCGCAGCAATCAAATCGCTCCTCATCGCGCGTACATCTAGCTCGCTGAACACCGCTCCTCGCACCAACTCTTCATGTCCGTCCTTCGCATATACGCGGTAAAGCAGGCGCGGTGTGTTACCCGGCCCAAGCGTATCCACCCGATACGCGTACGGCAAACCTTGATCCGCCACAATCTGAAGCGCGCGTTGCCTCAAAGCCGCCGGACTTTGCGCGTCCGAGGTCTTCACCACCAACACGCCGACGCCCGCAGAAGGGAATACCCCCGGCGCAGCCCGGCCATGCCCGTTCGAGGTCGTAAAATCGCGTATCGGTTGGCGTCCCACTAGATAATTGGTTAACGTCCCGTTATCAATCACGGTGACGCGCTGTGCCTTGACTCCTTCGCTGTCCACGGCATAACTTCCCACCGTGCTCTTGCCTTGAAATTCCTTCAGCGTCGGGTCATCCACCACGCTCAAAAAATTTGGCAGCACCCGGGTCTTGTAACTGGACGCAAACGAGCCCGTCGTGCGATTTGGCTTTCCAAGCTGCGGCTTGCGCCCCACGACGTTCTGTCCAATCAACGAGGCTACGATGTCATCTGCCGCGTCCGGCGCGAATAAAACGGGACCGCGGTATTCCTCTTCCACGATCGGCGCATTTCGCAACGCCACCACGGTCTCCAAAGTTTTTTTCGCATCGTTCATTAATTGATCGTGGCTCGGTAATTCTTCCGCACGCGCCACCATCCATGCCGGATTGCGCGTAACCCGCATTCCGTCGTCCGCCTGTGCCGCGCTATTCAATTGCACGCTGTAGGTCGCTCGCCCGTCACGCGTTACTGTTCCTTCCGAATTAACAAAATATTCGTTCACTCCCGTGAACCGCGCCGACGCCGTCGAAGACTGCACATCCGGAAACTGCTTATATAGCTCCGTCACATCCTCGAGCGTTTTCTTCCACTCCTTCTGATCGACCTTTAATGTCGTTACCGGTTCCAAGGCGATCACTTCTGGCGCTTTGGCGAAATCATCAACCGCGTTCGGATCCGCACTGAACTGTTTCAGTGCCGCCTGTTTTTCCGCGTATGCTTCCCCCGCGCTCTTATACGCCTCGTCCGTGGCCGTCCAGATCTGATGACGCAAAGCGATTGGATCGTTATCCAGCGGCAGAATATTTGTCTCCCCCACACCCTGGCTGAAGTAACTATCTTGTTTGTAGTCTCCGATACGCACCACCACTCGCAATATGCGCACGTGCACCCGCTGGCTCTGCACCAGCGCGCCAAAGGCCGCCTCCGCGCTGTAATCATCCACATCGTTCACGCGGTATTCGATGTAGTAAGGTGCTTGCACCTGATCCATCTTCAAGTGAGTGTAAGACCGCGATAGTTCCGTGAGCAGCGCTTCAAGTAACGCGTCACCTTTCGCCGCCGCGACGGCCGCCGTCATGGCGCTGGAATTTAGAGGCCTCCCTGCATCTGCAGGTTTACCTGCCGTGGCAGGACTGCCTGTGTCTCCAGGCGCGGCGCTCTCATTGGCTGGCGAATCCTTCACCGCGGGTTCTTTTGCAGGAACGGGAGATCCGACGATTTGGCCGACAAAAAATAAAGTTGCGCTCAGTAAAGCTAGATAAGTTTTGTTCACGGGCGTGCTCCCGTACCCGCAGCTACGGGTGCCACGTTTTGCGCCGCCACAGCAGGTGCCGCGTCTTCAAATCCCGGCGGCGGCAGAATCGGCGGCCGCTCATGTGCATGCGCCCGCTTCTGCACTTCCATCTCCGAGAAAATAATTGCCGGTGCCACTGCCGCTACCGGCACACTCCCGCTTTCCGCCCCGCAGATTCCGTTGAACACGTGCTCCTGATCCCCGGTAGCCACAATGCGCGTCAGGGCCGCTAATGGCGTGCCCACAATATCCACTCCGCGCACCAATTCATCGGGCCGCCCGTCGACATAGACTTTGTAAACAATCACAGGAAGCACCTGGAAGGCTTGCGGCAACGACCGCGTCGTCAGCGTAAACCCGCCCTGTATGTCGTCGAAGTACAGTCCGTAAGGTTTGCCCTGCTTCTTTACTTCATCGATCAGCTTCTGGCGCATCTCTGTTTCAGGAATCGTCTGGCTGGAAGTCACAATCAAATTTCCCTGTCTCCCTGTGGGCATTAGACCCGGCTGGTTTCGTCCGTGCCCGTTGGAAACTCCGAAATTTTTGATCGGCATTCGCGACATCAGGAAATTCTTCAGCACTCCATTTTGAATGACGTCCACACGCTGCGCGGGCGTTCCCTCATTATCAAAATCATACGACCCGGAAAGTTTCACATCGCCAATCTGTTTCGTCGTAGGATCGTCCGTCACGCTTAGAAATTTCGGCAGCACTTCCTGCCCCACCATTTTCGTAAATGTCTGTCCTTCTTCCTCGTCTCGCTGCCGGTGGCCTTCCAGCCGGTGCCCTAGCACTTCATGAAAAAACACCGCCGCCGCTCGTCCACTCAACAGCGCCGGTCCGTCATACGGTTCAGCGACCGGAGCCGCGCGCAGCGCCTTCAAGTCCGCCGCCATCTTCTCGATTTTTGCGGATAATTCGCTTTCCGCCGGCAATCCTTTGGCGGTCGGCGCCTGGAAAGTCTCTACTCGCAACAATTCCATGCCGTCGTCGGCACGCGTTTGCGCTTCCATAATCAATCGCGTGGAGGCGCTCGGAGTAACCACCGTGCTCCCTTCGCTGTTCACCATCCGCGCATTCGAGTTCTGCACCTGCAGCATCACGCTTCCGAAATACACGTCGGGATACTTCCGGAATATTGCCGATAATCTCTTGATTTCGCCTTCCCACGTCGTCCGGTCCAACGTAACCGGCACCTTCGCTTCACCGATGTGCGTAGCCGATGCCTCCTTCGAAAAATCAGGTGACTTGTCTTCTTCTTCTGCACGTACCGCCGTATTCGTTCGCACATTCATCAGCGAGGGAACCGCTCGCTTGTACTCCCGGTCCGTAAGCTCCCAAAGGACCCGCCCAATGGCGTCTTGATCGTCCGAGAGCGGCAAAGACCCCGACGTGACACCGCTCGACCGGCTCTGCCCGTGCGTATTGTCCAGCGCATGTGTCCCCACGCGCATGGTTACGTCCGCCTGCCTCCGTTTGGCCGCCGCATCGGTCAGCAAGCTCCCGTAGGCCCCGACAAGGACCACATAATCCTGGTCGTACACCGTATAACTTAGGTAATAGGGCGCCTGGTCAGTTTTGCCCAACTCGGTGTTGGCCCGCGAAAGCTCCGCCTGCATCACCTTTAACACCGGGTCGTTTACGGCTTTCTTGGCGTCCACTGCGGCTGAAGCGCTTCCAGGGACTGCGGAATCTTCCGCAGCCGCCCAACCAGCGGGTCCCACCACCAGCTGCGCGCAAACTACCCCGCACGCCGCCATACGCGATGCCAAACAAATGACATCCTTCACCCCTACACTCCGGCGTCCATACTTTCTTGCTGGGCCAAAATTGATCATGTAACTGTGAACTCCAATCGGTATGACGATTCGAACTGCCTGAACGGCGAAAAACTAGGGAGAAGCCGAGTATGCCTCAGCACTGGCCCATGCGCAATTTAGGTGTTACCAAAGCGTTCTTGTTTGGCTAACCGTGCCCCGTTGACGAATTCTTGTGCCGACACTTCCGCGCGTCCTTCCAGTTTGACGGTCAAAACACGTAAAACGGTTGCGTCCCCACACGCTACTCGCAATTCGCCGTCTTCCAGAAGCAGCGTTCCGGGAGCCGTAGGCGCTCCTTCTCGCCTTGCAGGTCTCCCCGAAAGGTGGCAGGTCTTCGCTCGAAACGTGGTGTATGCCCCCGGCCATGGCTCAAAACCTCGCATGCGGTTGAAAATCTCCAAAGCGGGCCGTCCCCAGTCAATTCTTCCATCCTCTTTTTTCAGCAAAGGCGCATAAGTTGCCAACGCATCATTCTGCTTCTTCGGTGTAACCAATCCATCCGGCAGCCCGCGTAACGTCTCTATCATTAACTTCGCTCCGGTTTCCGCCATCCGCGCGGCCAACTCTGGCGCCGTCTCCGACGGCAAAATCTCAATTTCTTCCTGCAGCAACATATTCCCGGTATCCATGCCCGCATCGATCCGCATGGTGGTCAACCCCGTTTTGGTCTCGCCATTCGCGATCGCCCAATTGATTGGTGCCGCGCCACGATATTTTGGCAACAGGGAAGCATGTAGATTGATCCAGCCACATCTCGAAAGGGGCAGAAGCCCTGCCGGAATGATCTGTCCATAGGCAATAATTACGAAGCATTCGGGCTCGAAACTTTGCAGCAGCTCTCGCGCCTCTGGAGCGCGGATCTTCACCGGCTGCCGAACCGGTATCCCGGCTTCCAGCGCCGTTTCTTTAACCGGAGAAAACGAAACCTCCTGCCCGCGCCCTCGCGGTCTGTCCGGCTGCGTAATCACCGCCACCACCGTATGATTTGGATCCGCCACTATGGCCTTCAGCGTAGGCACCGCGAAAGCAGGCGTTCCGCAGAAAACAATCCGCATGATTATCCTTCCGGCCAACAAACTTATGAAATTTATTCAACCTGATTCGACGTTACGACAACAGTGAGAAATTCGTGCAGAAATTCTGAGGAACAGCAGGCCAATCCCTAACTACAGTTCACCACTCGCCTTGTTTTCTTAGCTTCTTGATCTTGCGCCGGATCAGGTCGCGTTTCAGCATGCTCAGGTGCTGAATGAACAGGATGCCGTTTAGGTGATCAATCTCATGGCAGAAAGCTCTCGCCAGCAAATCTTCTCCGCGAATCTCAAAAGTTTCGCCCTTGGCGTTTTGCGCTTTGACTGTCACAAATTGCGGCCGCACCACGTACCCGCGAAACCCCGGAATAGAAAGGCAACCCTCTTCCTCTCGCTTTTCGCCTTCCGCATGAATAATTTCCGGGTTGATCAGTACAATTTTTCCTTCCGGATTTTTCCCCGCGGTCACATCCACCACCGTCAATCGCAGATTTTTCCCGATTTGTGGAGCAGCCAGCCCCACGCCTTGCGCCGCGTACATCGACGCGAACATGTCCTCGGTCAATTCCTCTAGTTCGGGACCAAACTCCGTAATCACACTCGTGGGCTTTTCCAGAATCGGATCGCCATATTTAATAATGGAATAAATCTTTCGCGGTGGTCCGGCTGGCACTGCCGACGCAACGGTCTCCGTCGTCGCGGTCACAGGCTCAGAACTCGTCGATTTGTCGGGCATAGTTATCGAAATTCCGCCGCATCTCCGCCAGCGAATCTCCTCCAAATTTTTGCAGAAAAGCGTCCGCTAACACAAGCGCTACCATCGCTTCGCCCGCCACTCCTGCAGCCGGCACCACGCACCAGTCCGAGCGCTCGTACGCCGCCTGCACCGGCTCCTTCGTCAACATATCCGCCGTCCCCAGCGCGCGCCGCAGAGTGGAAATCGGCTTTAAGTATCCACGCACCACCACGTCCTGCCCATTGGTAATTCCGCCTTCGAGGCCCCCGGCGCGATTCGACGACCGCAAAAATCTTCTCGAATCCCGATCATAAGAAATCTCGTCCTGTACTTCGCTGCCATAAGATCCCGCACCCGCCACGCCCGCCCCAATCTCGACGGCTTTCACCGCTTGAATACTCATCACCGCTTGCGCCAGCCGGCCATCCAGTTTCTCATCCCACTGTGCATGGCTTCCCAGTCCAACCGGCACATTGTGCGCCACCACCTCAAAAATCCCTCCCACCGTATTCCCAGCCTTCAAGGCGGCATCCACTTCCGCTTTCATCCTTTCTTGCAAATCCGCGTCCATGCACCGCAGCGGCGATTCAAGATCTGCGCTCACCGCCCGAATCTCATCCCAAGCAGCGGTTCGCTCCAGGGCAATATGCCCCACACGAATCGTGTGACTCGCAATCTCCGTCCCCAGTTCGCGCAGCAACAACTTTGCAAATGCTCCAGCCGCCACCCGCGCCGCCGTTTCTCTCGCTGACGCGCGCTCCAAAATATATCGCGCATCATGAAAATTAAATTTCTGCGATCCCGCCAAGTCCGCATGCCCAGGCCGCGGCGCCACGAGCTTGCGTTCCTTCCCGGCGGATGCCGCCGACTCTTCCACCGGCAAACTATTTTCCCAATTTGCCCAGTCTCGATTCTCAATCCGCAAAGCCACCGGCGCGCCAATCGTCTTCCCATGCCGCACCCCGGCAAAGATATCCGCGCGATCCTTCTCGATTTTCTGCCGTCCCCCGCGGCCATAACCGAGTTGCCGCCGGTGCAGCTCATGATTAATGAACGCCACATCCACAGGCAGCGAAGCCGGCAGTCCCGAAATAAAGGCCAGCAGCGCCTGTCCGTGTGATTCACCCGCAGTGAAGAAACGCAGCATCCCTGAAGCATCCACCCTGGAGAAATTGAATTACCCAGCGTAATTGGAGAATGGAGTGTATCTGCCGACCCGCCGCCGCGTCCAGTTTTCGCTGTTGTTTTGCTTTTTGCAATGGCGCAATGAGAGTGTCTTTCGCGTCATCCGCGCCCACATATTGTGAGCTTCAGCCTAACGCTCACCCGCAAAATGAAAGCGGAGACAGTATTGCCCTCGCAACGCTTCATTACAGCTTCTGTGTCACTCGAAGCTCTGGCCATGGTTTGGCTCGGCTGCTGGGCCCTCTCATGCAACCCCCCTTCCAGACAATCGCCAGCTGTGACAATCAACAAACAGCCTGTCAACTTCTCACGCCGCACCTTTGACCCAGCGAACCCGCCATCAGACATGCCATCTTTGAACCGCGGGGAAAACGCCGCGTGCGATTCCGATTATTCATCGAACGCTACGGTTGCGGGGCAGACTCGCCAAACCGACGCCACACACGCGACTCTCACCATCGCGCACATCAAAATGGACTTGCAGCTGAACATCACCATCTGGGTGCCCAACAACGTAACCGAGCACGTCATTGAACATGAGGAAGGCCATCGGCAAATCTCCGAGTATTACTACCAGACCGCCGACAAACTAGCAGAGCGAATCGCCACCACTTACCTCGGCAGACAAGTTGAAATCGCCGGCACGGATCTCCAAGCCGAGTCCAATAAGTTTCTTCAACAAACCGCCGCCGCTATCACTTCTGATTACGGCAGGGAACTAGACCCAGCGCCGGCGCAATTGCTTTACGACAGCATCACCGACCACAGCCGAAATCAAGTCGTCGTCGAAAATGCCGTCGAGCACTCCATAAAAAACGCCGCAGTCGAAGCACCTTAGCCAGTACCGCGATTACGACGTTTAAAACGACAGCCGTAGCGCTAACTGGATGATGCGGGGGTCATAGGTTCCCGTAATCTCGCCAAAACTGCTGCTGTTGATGTTGGTGCCAGGCGCCCCACCGGCGAAAATGCCATCGCCATTGTTGGTGACACCTGGATTAAGGAAATTCGCATGATTGAGAATATTGAAGAATTCCGCTCGGAACTCCAGTTTTATTCGTTCAGTTACGACCGTGGTCTTGGAAAATGCCAAATCAAAGTTGGCATAGCTCGGCCCACGAAAGAAATTTCTAGGAAGAGTTCCGTAAGTGGCCAGCGCCGGATTTGCGACCACCTGCGAGTTTGCCGGCAATATCGTTGGCCCGGGGGTACATGATGCTATGGAGTGGTTGACGTCGCCACATTGCGCACTACTGAGGCTGTTCGGGTTGAAGAAAAAGTTTCCTGGGCCGTTGCCGAAGTTCTGCACCGTTCGTGGATCGAACGTGTTCACCGGTCCAACAATGTTGGCGTGGACGTCGGTTGGGTCTCCGGCTCCGGAAGGGCCTTCCGCACCCGGGTTAAAACGATCGGCCAACCGGGCAAAAACGTCGAAAGGTAACCCCGAACGCCAGGTAACGATGGGGAACAAACTCCAGCCTTGCGTCAGCCTCTTGGGCCCAGAATTCCAGGCGTGGTCGATTGGCAGATCCCATCCGCCGCTGAAGGTGATGCGGTTCCGCACGTCTTGGTCGCTCGAGGCGCGAAATAAATTGGGTGAATAAGACGGGACCTCGGAGTTTCTTTGGCGAAAACCGGATGCATTGTCAATGCTGTGAGCAAATGTGTATGCCAACGTAAAATAAGTCCGGCCGAATAAATGTGAATCCGCCACCTGCTTCGTTAAGCTTGATTGCAAGCTGTTGTAGTTGGCCTTCGACACGTTCTTAAACTCCGGCAGTCCGGCGAAACTGCACACCGCACTCGGGCTCGCGCCGGAAGTTGAGTTTCCCGCTTCATCCACGCAGGCGCTATTTCCCGGCGTGAGGTTGAGGATCCGGTTGGTGGTTCCAAGAATGAACGGATTCACGTCGATCAACGAAGTTAATCCGTGCGAACTGCTCCCAACGTAACTAATTTCCAGCACCGTGTTAGGCGCAACCTCATGCTGCAGGCTCAGGTTGTATTGATAGGTGTAAGGTGTGCGCAGATTCGGATCGACAAGAAATACTACTCCGGATGCATTGATGGGCAAGAAACCGGCCGCTCCAAAATCCAGATTACCCGGCGGCGTATGCGAGGGAAATGGATTGGGCGTGGGCGGTGAAGCATTGGCAAAGGGATCAGCGAAGAATGGGTAAGGGCCCCCTTGACCTGCCGTGTTTGGACTGAAAAATAGTCCTGCTCCTCCGAAAAATGGCGGCTGGCCGTTGAACTGCAAGTTATCCTCGCCTTTTAATACGTCATAGAACACGCCGAAGCCGCCGCGCAGGCTGGTCTTGCCATTTCCAAATACATCCCACGCGAAGCCAACCCGGGGCGCCCAATTCTTGGTATCGGGGAAGTTCACCCCGGTCGGCGCTCCCGGGTCGCCGGGGAAAACTAACCCTACCGGCGCGTTCACGAATCGTTGCGATTGGTCGCCCGGAATAACGGAGAAAGACCGTCCTTCGGTATCAGATTTCGGTGAATTGTATTCGTACCGGATCCCGAGGTTCAGCGATAAGCGTTTTGTTAAGCGCCACTCGTCCTGAAAAAATCCATAGTAAGACTTGCTTCGGATGTTTGATGGTGCTGAAGGCGATTGGAAGTATTGCGTTGGCGCGCCAATTAAAAAATCTGCCAGCGAGTTCCCGGTAGCGGACCCGTTGAAATCAAATTCGCCGTTAACGATAAAATCAAATACCGTATTGTTCTGATATGCGGAAATTCCTCCTCCCATCTTGAAATTGTTTCGGCCATGGATGTAGCTGACAGTGTCGTTGAAGCCAAAGGTGTTGTTAACCAGGCGTGTAGGACCTTGTTCGCTAAATCCCAACGACAGCCCGTTGTCGAACAGTATGTTCGGAGGGCCCGTCGGTTGGTCGGGTGTAGTTCCAATTCCCAATCCCGCAGCGGTAGGGAGATTAGTCGCTGGCGCATCCTGTAACACATTGTTTCGTTGAATGAATACCCGGAATTCGTTCACCATGTTTGGCGAGATGGTACGGGTGTAGGCTAGATTTCCGAAGTAACTGTTATTCTGGGTGGTGTTTCCGAATCCCGGCACGGTTGCAAATTGAAAAGGATTTAATTGCGGATTACGAATACCGCCGAGCGTGACAGTTAGTTTGTCTTTCTGGGAAATGATGAAGTCTGTTTTGATTGTTAGTTCATTGTTGTTATCAGTATGCGCGCCCTGGAAACTTGCAGTGCCGCCTGCCGCCGTGGGAAACAGCCCAGCGGCGACATATTTTTGTGCGACGGGATCGAATTTTGCCGGATCAATGATGCCGCACGCGGCGGCGGCCGCATTTGCTTGGAAAAATGGATTGGCCTGCAGAAATGCCGACACTTTTGGGTCGGCGTTTGGGCAATTTCCAGGGACCCCTCCATTGGAAAAATCGCCCGTCAACTGGGCTGGGGTGTATACCGGAAAGTCTCCACTAGTTTGTTGCGAGCTCAGTCGCTGGCCCTGGTAGCCGACAAAGAAAAACAGCCGGTCCTTCTTAATGGGGCCGCCAAATGTGCCGCCGTACTGATTGCGCTTCAGCACATCGCGATTCAACCCTGCTACTTTGTTAAAAAAAGTGTTGGCATTAAAGTCGTCATTGCGTAAAAACTCGAATCCGCTGCCATGAAATTCGTTTGTTCCGGACTTGGTGACGACGCTGATTACGCCCCCGCCGTTGCGCCCATACTCCGCAGAATAGTTGCTCTCCAGAATTCGAAATTCGGCCACCGTATCAGGATTGGGATTGAAAACCACGGAGTTGTCGAGAAGGTTGTTATTCAGTCCTCCGTCCAGTAAATACGTGACTGAATCGGTCCGGCCTCCCGCGATGCTGAAGTTACCTTTCGCTGTTGAATCTCCGTTTGTTTCTGTCACTCCCGGCAGTAACAGCGCAAGATTGAGAACGTTTCTGCCGTTCAGGGGCGCTTGCTGAATTGCCTCGCCCTGGACCGTGGCGCCGACCGTCTGATTCACGGTTTCAATAGCTGCCGCTTGGTCTTTCACCTCGACGATTTCGTTCTGCTGACCAAGCTCCATTCTTGCATCTAGACGGAGCGCTTGGTTAATTTGCAATCCTTGCCGCTCGAATACCTGGTTGCGGAATCCGGAATGTTCAAAAATAACTGTATACGTGCCAATGGCAAGCCCGACCACCTGATAAAATCCGTTTGCGTCTGTCACCGTTTTTTGCACGTCACTCGTCGCGGTGTTTGTCACCGTGACAGTAACGTCTGAGATCGGCGCGCCACTCTGATCCATCGCGTTGCCAACGATGCGACCAGTTGCGTCCTGACCCCAGGCTGGTGCGGCTGCCAGGATGAACAACATTAGACTCACTACAAGATTCCACCTGTTAGACGAAGGCTTGTTCATGAACCGTCCCTCTTCAAACCGATTTTCTAAGTTGCGTTTTTAGCGGTGCGGCCTTCAGGAGTCGTTAGCACCCGAAGTGCAATTACATGGAGGAGTCAACCCTGGCGGAAACAGTCCACTGAAACGCTGAGCTCACCCGCTCTGCCAATAATTCCAATCGGACTTACGCTAATGAATCTACACAGCGAATGTGTCATGGCGTTGTTAAATTTTTGTGCAATCGATGTCAATCCGAGGAATTCACTCGGATCTCTCTTCTGTACGCACGTCATGTTAGTGCGAGCAATAATTATGAATGCAGATTTGCGGGATCTTACTTGGAGGCGGCATCGAAAAAGGGAATCATTCAGAAGTTGATGAATGATGTTGCTTTCAATGCTCACAATACCTGACCCATGCACTTACTTGACGCCCAACATCTGCACGGTTACGCTTTCCTCGTACCCATTCGCACCACTTCACCGCGTCCAGAAAAAAGGCCATCGTGGCAGGCACTCCACTTCAAATCGAGCGCGACTCCACTCCAGAAGCCAGGCTCTCCGTCGTCGATGTCTTGGTCGACTCCCTGAAGCGCTGGGTCTTCAGCGTACAGGACTATTCGTTAATGGCCGCCCGGTCGGTAAAAAATCTCGCCACGGGCCCACGCTATTTTCAAGACACTCTCGACCAAATGGACGACATCGGCGTAGGCTCACTACCGATTGTTCTGATCTCCGGTTTCTTCATCGGCGCGGTCATGGTGTTACAAACCGGCTCGCAATTCACACGTTTTGGACAAGCCGCGCTTACCGGTGACATTGTGGCCATCGCACTGGTCCGCGAACTCGGACCAACTTTAACCGGCATCTTGGTTGCCGGCCGCTGTTCCTCCGGAATCGCTTCAGAATTGGGCTCCATGCTCGTTACCGAGCAAGTTGATGCCATGCGTGCCATGGGCACAGACCCCAGCCGCAAGCTCATAACTCCTCGAGTCCTCGCCACGGTCTTGATGCTGCCATTGCTCACCGCACTTAACGATTTCGTAGGCTTACTCGGCGGCTGCGTTGCGTCCGTATTTTCTCTGCGTTTAGGCGCCGTTGAATTTTGGACCCGTGCCATCAAAGCCCTCGACTTCGCCGACTTGATGCAAGGCTTCACCAAGCCCATGGTCTACGGTTTCATCCTCGCGACCGTTGGTTGCTACAAAGGACTCAACGTCCGCGGTGGCACCCAAGGTGTTGGCCGTGCCACCACTCAAGCCGTTGTTCTGGCTTCCGTCCTCATTATCGCCGCCGATCTCTTCCTCACTAAATTGGCCTTGTACCTTGGAGACAAACTTTTCTAGGTCCCTCTCATCTACACCCACGGCACTTTTTCGCGACGTTACGGCGACAGTGACGAATTGTCCTATAATCCATGCCATATTCAATGACCCCAGCCGCTGCCACTGCAACGAGTAACGCCGGTCCCGCCGTAGTATTTGATAACGTTTACCTCGGCTTCGACGAAGGCGACATACTCCGCGGCGTCTCTTTCTCCGTCCCTGTACGCGAGACTATGGTGCTCCTCGGTGAAACAGGCACAGGTAAAACTTTAACTTTGAAACTCGCGGCCGGCCTGCTCAAACCCACTCGCGGGAGTATCTCCGTGCTGGGCCAGCAAGTCTCCACCATGCCCGAAAAGGAGCTCCTACGTCTGCGGGAGCGTATCGGATTCGTTTTTCAGGAAGGCGCTCTCTTCGATTCCATGACCGTCGGCGAAAATGTCGCCTACCGTCTTCGTGAAGAGCACGTTAAAGAAGACGAGATCGAACCGCGCGTCCAGGAAGCACTGCAATTCGTCGAGCTCGAACACACCGCCGACCAACTTCCCTCCGAATTATCCGGCGGCATGCGTCGCCGCGTGTCCATCGCGCGGGCGCTCATCAATCGCCCGGACATTGTCTTGTACGATTCACCTACCGCAGGTCTCGATCCCGTAACCTCACAAACAATAATCTCGCTCATCCTTCGGCTGCGCGATGTTTATGGAGTCACCGCCTTATTGGCCACGCAACGTTTGCAGGACGGCTTCGCGCTCGCCAACTTTAGTTTCGACAAGGAAACCAAGCACGTCGTCCGCGCCAACTCCGCCAAGGACGGCCAAACTGCTGCGGCAACCCGTTTCGTGGTTTACAAAGACGGTCGTATCTACTTCGAAGGCGACCCGCAGGAGCTGTCCAGCACCAAAGATCCTTATCTACGCCGCTTTCTGGTTTGAATTTGCTGTAATCTTATCCCGGACTCCGGAGGGGAGTCTCAATGGCCCAGAGGAAGCAGCTTACCTGGACGGAATTGCGTGTAGGTCTGTTCGTGCTGGTCGGCCTTTTCGTATTGGCGGCCGGCATTTTCTATGTCACCGGGTCAGGATTCCTGGGGCCGAAGTACCGCCTGAAAACCTATCAAGCCGAGGTTTCCGGTCTCGCCAATGGCGCGCCTGTGCAGGTCGACGGCGTAGAAGTAGGAAATGTCGAGTCCATCACGTTGGTGCCGCGCTCTCAGTCCAAGGCCGACAAAGCCAGAAACATAGAGGTTGTCATGCGCCTGGAAAGGCGTTTTCAACCCGACATCCTCACCGACTCCACTGCCAGTGTCGTTACCCAAGGTTTGCTGGGAAACAGATATATAAATATTTCGCGCGGCTTCACCGGTGTCCCCTTGAAAGACGGCGAAGAAGTTCCTCCCTCTGAAACAAGAGAAATGCTCGGTAGCCTCCAGGCTCTTTCCGATTCCATGCAGGTGATTTTGGATGACGTAAAAGAAGGCCGCGGGTCCATAGGGAAATTGATTACCGATCCGGAAGCCTACAACCACCTGAACAGCGTCGTGGCCAAAGCCGATACCATGATGAGCAACGTGCAGGCCGGACGCGGCACGTTGGGTAAACTTGTAAATTCCAATGAGCTCTACGACAAAGTCGACAAGAGCGTCGACAATATCAATGGCTTGGTCACTGATGTGCGCTCCGGAAAAGGCACCATCGCCAAATTACTCAACGATCCAACGCTATACGATGAAGCCAAGCAGGCTCTCAACAATGGCAATGCCGTGCTTAGCGACGTTCGCTCCGGAAAAGGCAGCATCGGCAAACTCATGAACGACGACGCGCTCTACAATAATATGCGTGACACCAGCGCCAACTTGGACAAGGCCTCCGCCAAGCTGAACGAAAACACCACCACAGCCGGCAAACTTTTTTCAGATCCCAAGTTGTACGACAATCTCGCGGGCTTGACCGGCGATTTGCGCTTGCTCATCGGGGAATTTCGCCAGAACCCCGCCAAGTTCCTGCGTGTAAAAGTCAGCGTATTCTAGTCATTCGCAACTTTTGCGAAACCCCGAGCGTTCTTGTAATGTCTTAGTAACAATAGAGCCATAATATCCACCGCGGCCAGCATCACCGCCGCGACTCACAAGTCGAGCCTATGGAAAATCAGGAAGTACTGCAAAAACCGCGCCCCGAACCAAGCAAATCAACGCTTCCTCAACCAGGACGCCCCGTTCCCAGCCGCGCTTACCCAGGTGCCTTAATCGTAGTCGAAGGCACCGACGGTTCCGGAAAGTCCACGCAACTTTATTTATTAAAACGCTGGCTCGAAATTGGTGGCTATCGCCTTCACTTCACGGAGTGGAATTCTTCGCCTCTCGTGAGGTCCGCGACACGCCGAGGAAAACAACGCCGCCTGCTCACCCCCACCACATTTTCACTCTTGCATGCCGCCGATTTTGCGGACCGCTGCGAACGCCAGATTATGCCTTTGTTGCAGGGCGACTATCTGGTGCTCGCCGACCGTTACATCTACACCGCCTTTGCCCGCGACGCCGCTCGTGGTTGTCCGGCGCGCTGGCTGCGCAATCTTTATCGCTTCGCCCCGGTCCCGGATATCACCTTCTATTTTCGAACTCCACTCGACATCGCCGTCCATCGCATCCTCAGTGGCCGCCCTAAATTAAAATATTACGAAGCGGGGATGGACTTAGGCATGTCCTACGACCGCGCGGAGAGTTTCCGTTTGTTTCAGGCTCGTATTCTCGAGGAGTACGACAAAATGGTCGACACCGACAATTTTGTGGTTCTCGACGGCACCATCCCCGTCAATAAATTGCAAAAGCAGATGCGCGACATCGTAGCCTCCAAGATTGATCTCAAACGTTTTGCCCCTCGCATCCAGGAAGTGGAGTAAGCATGCCCGATCAGGAAAAAGACAAAGACCGAGACCGCGACAAAGATCGCGACCGCGACAAAGACAAAGCTCCATTGGCCATCGCCCCAGAATCGCCTGCAGCCACTCTCCCTCCTCCGGCCATCAAGTCCGCCTCTGAAGTCGAGGAAGAAGCCTCGCATTATTTTTTTGGCGAGCCGCTTGTCGGTTTCGATCCCGCTGAAATCACCGGCACCCTAGTGGTCATTGAAGGCATGGACGGCTCCGGCCGCTCCACCCAAATCACATTGCTTCAGGAATGGCTCGAGTCCGAGGGTTTCGCGGTCCAAACCAGCGGCTTGCGTCGTTCGAATCTCGTCGGCAGCGACATCGACCAACTCCTCGCCAAGAATGCGGTCACTCGCCTGACGCTGGCCCTGATGTACGCCACCGATTTCTTCGACCAGGTCGAGCACCGCATTTTGCCGGCCTTGCGCTCCGGTACAGTGGTCCTCGCCGATCGTTTTATTTTTACTTTGATCGCGCGCGGCGTGGTCCGCGGCATCAATCGCGATTACATGACCGGCCTTTATGCCATGGCGCTCCGGCCGCATCTCACTTTTTGGCTAAACGTCCGCCCCGAAACCGCCTTCGGCCGCGAATTCAAAAAGTCCCAAGCCATCAGTTATTGGGAAGCCGGTCGCGACATGTCCTTATCGCACGATCTGTATTGGTCCTTCATCCGTTATCAAACGATGATCAAGCGCGAATTTGAAGTCATGGCCAAGCGTCACAGCTTCATCGAACTCGATGGCGAAGCTAGCGTTGCCACGGTTAACAAGCAACTCCGCCAACGCATCGGTGAGCAGCTCGGTATACGGGCCACCAAGTACACTCCTTCCTCCGCGCTGGCCCATCTCTGGCGCTAAAAATCTAAATGTCCGAGCCGGTTCACATCGCTGCCATTGACGCCGGCTCCAACGCCGTGCGTCTCGCCGTTGCCCGCGCCTACTCGGCACTCGATATCGAACCTCTCTACGATGAACGCTACTCCTTGCGTCTCGGAGAAGGTGTTTTCGTTCGCCATGTTTTCAGCGAAAAACTCCTCAAGAAATCCGTCAAGGCTTTCCGCGACTTCAAAGAAACCATGGACGAGTTCGGCGTTACCAAATACCGTGCCGTGGCCACCAGCGCCTCCCGCGAAGCCCGCAATCGCGAGGCCTTCGTTCGCAGGATTAAACAGCAATCCGGCCTCCAACTGGAGGTAATCAACGCCGCCGAAGAATCCCGCCTTGGGAGGGAAGCAGTCCTTGCCGCGTTAGGTCCCGAAGCGCCCCCACGATGCATCATCGATCTCGGCGGCGGTAGCCTCGAATTGAGCATTCTGCGCGATCGTCAAGTCGAGCAAAGCGCCCATCTCGGCGTAGGCACCGTGCGCCTCATGACTACGTTGAATCTTCCCGGCGTGATCCGCCCTTCACAAGCCGAACAAGTCCGCAAATATGTTCGAGCGCTCCTCGAATCAAAATTACCCAACCGTCCAAATCTTGGCGAACAAATCGCCGTCGCACTTGGCGGCAACGCCGAAACGCTGGCTGGTATCGCCCCAGGCCCGCGTGAACATGGCCTTCCGATGCTGCAACTATCGCTCCTTCGCGATCGCCTACCCGACATCCTGAGGCGCAGTGTTCGCGAGCGCATGAAGGCTTACGGTGTACGCCGCGACCGTGCTGATGTCATGGGTATTGCCGCCATCACGTTTTTGACTCTCGGCCGCTACCTGAATGTCCGTTGCATGGCCATCCCGGCCGTGGGCCTTCGCGAAGGTATTCTCCAAGAAATCGCCCACGACGCTTTCTCGCGAAAAGAACCGCACCGTTACAACGCTGCAGCGCGTCAAGTTATTGCCAGCACCAGGGCCTTCGCGCGGCGTTTGGATCGCGACCAAGCCCATGCCGAACATGTCCGTGAACTGAGCATTCTCCTTTTCGACGCTTTGCAACCTGTGCATCATCTTCCCGCTCAGTACCGCGTGCTGCTGGAGGCCGGCGCCCTCTTACACGACGTCGGCCATACCATTAGCCATCACGGTCACCACAAGCACGGCGAATATTTAGCGCTGAATGGCGACATTCCCGGACTCGCTGGTCGTGATCGCGCCATCGTCGCCTCATTAGTTCGCTATCACAATCGCAAGTCAGAGCCGGCCAGCCATCACATCGCCTACGCTTCGCTATCCAACCTCGACAAACGCGTGACCCGCCGCCTGGCCTCCATTCTGCGCATCGCCGAAGGCCTCGATCACTCGCATCGCCAGCGGGTAACCAATATTCATGCTTCCTTCCAGCGCGGCTCCGTGGGCCTCCAGGTAAAAGCCCGCGGAGATGCTGCCGAGGATTTGCGCGATGCCAGCCGCAGCGCCGACCTCTTCGAAAAAGAATTTCACGTGCGCCTCTTCTTTCGCCAATCCACATCGTGAGCCGCGAGTATCGTGAGCCCGTATAATGACCAGTGAAAGTAGTTGCCTGATAAGCCGCTCCAGGAAATTATCGGCGGCAAAAATTTAGCGCGAATAGGGTTTAATAAAATTCGAACGGAGCTACTCGATGGATCTGTATATCGTCCGCCACGGCATCGCGATCGACCGTGAAGACCCCAAGTGTCCTCCCGACCCCGAACGTTACTTGACGGAAGAGGGCACGACCAAAACCAGGCAGGTGGCCAAAGGCATCGCCGCGCTCGGCATCACCCCAGATCTCTTGATTTCCAGTCCCTATACCCGCGCCATGCAAACCGCGGAAATTTTTGCCAGCGCACTCGACTACTCCAAACAGAAAATCCGCCGCACCGATTTGCTTTTACCCGGCGCCGAATCATCCATGCTCTTTCGTGAGCTAGCTAAAGACAAACAGTCTTCGACCGTTTTCCTCTTCGGTCACGCCCCGCATCTCGATGAACTCATCGCCGCCGCCTTCGCCAGCAAACATCCCATCACTTCGCTCAAGAAAGCCGGTGTCGCCGCCCTGAAATTAAAGCGCATCTCCCCGCCCAGTGCCGAACTTCTCTGGCTAGCCACACCCCGCCTCCTACGCCGCGGCGCAAAATAGGTTCTGGCCGATTAATTTATTTTCTGAATTGTTTGGCTGCACCCGGATTGTGACTCCGGGCGTCATCGAGGAACTGCGAAAATCAATAAAATACGGAGGGTGTTCCACCCCCGATTTTCAGGGTTTACCCGCCGTGGCGGGTGGGTCTTGCAGTTTCCGCGAAAAATTAAAAGAGTAACCCCCTAATCCGTAGCCCCGGACACCGCATACAAAACGCCCGGCGCATTCTGCGGTAACGCCACCACCTTGGCCGCTTTCTCCGCGGCCCGAACCACGAGCGGCTTACCCAACACCGTCTCTAACAAATGTTTCCCTGCCGCCAGTCTCGCCGCAATCTCCAAGTTGTCCGCCAGTTGCGGAACCAAAAGCGTGATCGCATCCGCCGAATTCTCAATCTTGAATCCGGTGGGTGAATCCACTCCGGACTTGTGCAGCACTCGTCCAAGTCGAATAACTCCCGCCATCACGCGAACGTTCTCTTGTTGCGACGCGCTCAGCTGCGCAAATTTTCCGTCGTTCATCGTTGGTTCGGTCCCGCGATGAAAACGCACCGCCCATGCCACCAGTTCCCAATCCTCCCGCGTCCACCGCGGTGGCACTTTCATCCCCAACAAAAACTTCCGAGCAGCCTTCCGCGGGTGCTTCTGATCCCGTCCCACGGCATGGAGCAGCGCCGCTGCCCGCAAATTTCGCTGCAGATTGGGATCGCCAAGCGCCGGCATAACCTTCGCACGTCGCAACAAGTCAAAAATACGTATCGATAGGCGTGCCACACGCGCCGCATTCCGCGCATTCGACTGGGCCGCCCGGGCCGTCGCTCGCAACCGCGCCAACGATGCTTCCTCCAATCGTTCCCCATGCGGTAATGCGTGCCGCCACTTGTTCCAGATGCTCGTTTTCCCCAGTGTTAGCTGCCGATAAGTCTGCACTCGTTTCCCGCGCTCACGCTGTACAATCTGTTTCCACGACTTTCGCGCCGCTCCGTCCACTCCGCATTCGGCTTTGCCTCGCTCTGCCAACACATCCAGATCGTGAATATCCCCGAGTAAATCCTGCAGCCTTTTTAAATTCTCATTCCACGCGGCCAGATGTTCTGGCAAAAGGCTTTCGACTGTGTACCTCAACTTCTTCAACCCAATCCTCAACGTGTGCCACGGCTTCGGTTTCTTGGTCCGCAGCGCTTGCGCATGCAGTTGTTTGATCTCCTCAAATCGCTCCCAAGCCAGGCACTCCGCCGCCAATCCGCCAACCGGAAGGACCCGCACCCGTTGCCGCAACCGTCTCTGTAATCGCTTCCATTCCTTTTCATCGAACTTGCCCGCCGCGCGCAAAACTTCGCTCCGCATCTCCGGCTCTTCAGTCTCAAAAGAACTGTGCATCTGTACGCGAACGGGGTCGCTGGTAGGCGTTAACTTCTTGACCCAATCTTCCATGACATGCGCGTCCCGCAACCCTCCCAATGCCCGGAACAGTTTTTTCGCTGTTTTCCGCATCTCCGGCCACGCCGCATCCGGGTCCACCTCTTCAAAAACCGTCGCCACCGACCGGCATCTCCGGATCGCCACCCTTAAGTCATGCACATTGTCAGGATCGGGATTCGAACGCACCTTGTCCAGTTCCGCCCGCACCTTGTCCATGGTCTCGGACAGGTCTCGCCGCTCGACCCGAACCGGCGCCTTAACTTCAGTCTGACTTTGAGCCTTACTTTGAGATTCAAGAGTGGTGACGCTGGCCATTCGGTCAAAATCCTCGACACTTCCAGTTTGGCCGCCAAAAGCCATGCCAAACGAACCTATAGGGTAGCCCTTCGATGTAGCCTCGTCCAGTCGAGTGCCTCGCCCCACAATGCGGGCCACATCCAGACCAAAACCAGCCCCATCGCTATGCTCATTGCGCCTGCGATGAGGAACACCTTTGAAGGGTCCGGGTGCCCCAGCCGTAGCATCGCGAACTGCGCCACTGGCTGCATCGCCACGCCAATGAACGACAGCATATTCGCCACCGCGATCGTCCGCCCCTTCTCAGTAGATGCCGGCCGCCGCTGGATGAGCGCATTAATGGGCACCACAAAAAAGCCTCCCGCGAAACCGAGCAGCACCAGCCACAACAGCACCCTGCCGAACCCTATCCCCGGCCAAGATAGTAGCGCCGCCATCAACAGAACTCCGGCCAGCCCAGGCAGCACCATCCCCATTTGAATTTTCTTCCCGGACACAAACCCCGCAGCCAGGCTGCCAATCCCGATCCCCATACTCAAGCCAGCCAGCAAATAACTGCTTCTCGTCTGGCCCAGATGCAGAATGTCTGCGCCATACAACACGATATTCAGCAACAATAGCGACCCCAAAAACCAGAAAAACGTGTTCGCCACCACTGCCGTCAACAACGGCCGGTCCCCGCTCATGTGCCGCACTTCCGAGAAAAATTCTCGCGGCACATTCCAGTCAAACTTACGTCCAGGATCCGCCGCAGGCACTCGGGAAATTCCCAGGCTGATCAACAGCCCAATTACCGCTAGCACCAGGAAAATAACTCCGGACCACGCCTGCCGTCCGTGAAAAACATGCGCCAGGTATCCGCCGGCCAGCGCCGCCAGAATCGCTGCCAGCAAAGTCAAAAATTCAATGATCCCGTTTCCCCAGCTCAGCTTCGATTCCGGCAGCAACTCCGGCAGCAACCCATATTTCGTAGGCCCAAAAATCGCGCCGAGAGTACTCATCAAAAACAACGCCACGCCCGCCCAACCTAATCGCCCTTCCGCTAGCGCCCACGCCGCCAGCACCATCACCGCCAGCTGTCCAACCACCGTTCCAATCGTCACGCTACGTTTGCTGAACTTGTCCGCCAAAAAACCGCCGGGAATCGAAAACAACAAGAAGGGAACTGAGAACAAAAGCGGCACGATCAGCACAAACCACAAATCGCGCTCTTCCTTCGTCGCCGCCGTCTCCAATACCAGAAAGCTGACCAGCCACTTCAAAGTGTTGTCGCTAAACGCCCCCTGAAACTGCGTACCAATCAACGCCCAAAATCCACTCAATTTTGATGCCGCCACCTCAGTCGTTACCCCTTCTCGAGCGTGTTCGGTCACACTGGCCATGCGCGGCGCAGTCTATTCCCCAACACCGCGCCCCGCAAGCACTACTCCGCGCATAGCCCGAATTTCTTCATTACACGCTATAATTATTGAGAGATGCTCTACGTAGACAACGTTTCCATGCGCTTTGGCCCCCGCGTCCTTTTCGAGGACGTCACCTGCTCGTTCCTCGACGGCCGCCGCTACGCCATCAGCGGCCCCAATGGTGCCGGCAAATCCACATTAATGAAGATCCTCACGGGCGAACTCGAGCCCACCAAGGGCTCTATCACCCGCCCCAAAAAGCTTGGTATCCTTCGTCAGGACCAGTTCGCCTTTGACCAATTTCGCGTCATCGACACTGTAATCATGGGCAACGCCCCGCTCTGGCAAGCTCTCGAAGAGCGCGACAAACTCTACGCCAAGCCTCATGACTCGCTGACCGACGCCGACGGCATGCGCCTCGGAGAACTCGAAGGCATCGTCGGCGAAGAAGGCGGCTACACCGCGGAAGCTGATGCTGCCATTCTCCTCGACGGCCTCGGTGTGGACAGCACGCTGCATGAGCGCCAGATGGGCGAGCTCCAGGGCGGCCAAAAAGTACGCGTGCTTCTCGCGCAAGCGCTGTTCGGCACTCCGCCGGCCCTGCTTCTCGACGAACCCACCAACAACCTCGACCTCGATTCCGTGCACTGGCTCCAGGACTACTTGCTCGAATACGAAGGCGTCCTGATTGTAATTTCCCACGACCGCCATTTTCTAAACAGCGTCTGCACTCACACCGCCGACATCGACTATGAAACAGTGATCATGTACAACGGCGGCTACGACGACATGGTCCTGGCCAAAACGCAGATCCGTTCACGCATCGAAACCGACAACGCCAATCGCGAGAAAAAAATCGCGCAGCTAAATGACTTCATCGCGCGCTTCTCAGCCGGTACCCGCTCCGCGCAAGCCACTTCCCGCAAAAAAGAAGTTGAGCGCTTGCAGACCACGGTCCTCGCGCGTTCCAACATTGCTCGCCCCTACATCCGCTTCGATATGAAGCGCGCTTCCGGGCGCCACCCGCTCGAAATTAAAAGCGTGGTGAAATCTTACGGTGATTTGAAAGTCATCAAGCCTTTCACCTCCAGCATTACCCGCGGCGAAAAAATTGCTCTGACCGGTCGCAATGGAACCGGCAAAACCACTTTATTGCGATCGCTGATCCGTAATGCCGGCGAATTCATCGACGATCCCGAAAAGGATTTCCCCATCGACGGCGGCATCGTCAAATGGGGCCACGAAGTAACCGTAGGTTATTTCGCTCAGGACCACCGCGATTCCGTCGTCACCGACCTAACCGCCATCGAGTGGCTCTGGCAATTCGATCCGCAAGCTTCTCAGGAAGAATTGCGCGGCCTGCTTGGTCAAATGCTGTTCAGCGGCGAAGACGCGTTGAAACCCACCAAAGCCTTAAGCGGCGGCGAGATCGCGCGCATGATTTTCTGCCGCCTCATGCTGCAGAAACCAAATTTCCTGGTCCTCGACGAACCTACCAACCACTTGGACCTCGAATCCATCAACGCTCTGAATATCGCGCTTCAAAAATACGACGGCACCGTGCTTCTCGTCACCCATGACGAAGACGTTCTCGACGAAGTCGCTACCCGCATCTGGCATTTCAAAAACGGCAAAATCGAAGACTTCAAAGGCCCGTACGCGGACTACCTGATCTCCACCCGCGAAAAAGCTTCTTAGGCGCAAGACCAAAAAAAAACCTGCTCGCCGTCAGGTACTCACCGGCGAGCAGGAATCCGTGTTTCAACCAAAACTAAAATTACGGACTAGCGATTATTCCCGTGTCCACCCCCAGGATTGCGGTCTTGCGGTCCGCCCTGGTTCGGATTCTTCTTGCCACCCTCTTTATTCGAATCTTGCTTCTTGTTGTCCTGTGCCATGGCTAAACTCCTTTGTGAACTGCGGAAGTTTGATTAGATTCCCCACGCGACTACCGCGCAGAAAACGAGGTGTCAACCTCAGCCCGATTATGAATCTGTGCCCATCCCCTTCTATCGGGGGGATGCTGTATCTGAATCGCGAACAAAGCCCGATGTTTCCTTAGACACTTTCACTTTCACCCCATTTTCGCCGCACCTTAACCCTAAATTGGGAAGCCCGCCCTCCTGTGTTAGCATCCGGTGTACACCCCTTATATATAGCTAAGGACCGATGGATTTTTCGCTCAGCGACCACCAAAAACTGATTCGCGACACTGTCCGCCAATTTATGGCAGCCGAAGTCCGTCCTTCGGTAACTCAGCGCGACCGTCAGGAAAAATTTCCCGCTGACGAAATTCGTAAACTCGCGGGGCTGGGCTGCTGCGGCATGATGATGCCCGAAGCCTGGGGCGGACCCGGCCTCGACACTATCTCCTATGTCCTCATGTTGGAAGAAGTCGCTCGCGTCGACGCCGCCATGGCCACCGCGCTCGGCGTCACCAATTCCGCTGTCCAGATTCCGCTCCTCAATTTCGGTTCGGAAGCGCAAAAGAAAAAATACCTGCAACGCCTCGCTACCGGAGAAATTCTCGGCGCCTTCTGCCTGACCGAAGCTCAAGCTGGCTCCGACGCCGCCGCAATCCAGACGCGAGCGGTCCGCCACGACGCTATCTACAAGCTCCAGGGCACAAAGACCTGGGTCACCAACGGCAGCGTCGCCGACGTACTAATCGTCTTTGCAAAAACCGATCCAGCCGCCGGCGGAAAGGGAATCACCGCCTTCCTCGTCGAACCGAATTTCCCCGGGTTCCGCGCCGGGCGCCACGAAGAAAAAATGGGCCAGCGCACTTCGCCTTCGGTGGAAATCATTCTTAACGATTGCGAAGTCCCGTTCGAAAATCGCCTCGGCGAAGAAGGCCAGGGCCTGAAAATCGCGCTCAGCGCACTCGATGGTGGCCGCATCGGTATCGCCGCTCTAAGCGTTGGCCTAGCGCAAGGTGCCCTCGAAGAAGCCGTGAAGTACGCCAAACAACGCCGCGCCTTCGGAAAAAATATCGCCGACTTCCAGGCTATCCAGTGGATGCTCGCCGACATGCACATGGAAATCGAAGCCGCCCGCGCTCTCGTATACCAGGCCGCGTGGCTGAAAGACGCGCACCCCAATCGTCTCGGTACCGCCGCAAGCAAAGCAAAACTTTACGCCAGCGAAATGGCCAATCGCGTCGTCGCCAAAGCCGTGCAGATCCACGGCAGCGTCGGCTATTCACGCGAGACGCCGGTAGAGCGCATGTACCGTGACGCCCGCGTCCTTACAATTTACGAAGGCACCAGCGAAATCCAGCGCATGATCATCGCCCGCGACCTCTTGCAGCGTTCGAACGCCGTATAACGCGGCCACACGTTTTGCTGTTGTCTTTGTTTGTTCTGAATTTGTTTTGTTGAATTTGATTGTCGAGTTTGTTTTGTTGAATTTGTTTTGCTCTGGGTGCCCCACCCTAGGTTTTTTAGGGTGGGGATTTAGAGCACTGGGTAACCCAAACGTCAACGATCAGGGCCTCTGATTCTGATTTATTTGACTTTGTCTTTTTTGACTCTGGGTACCCCACCCTTTGTGATTTTTCAAAGGATGCGGGTTTTGGCGACCGTGTAGCCCAAATTTTATCGATTAAACGGTTCAACCAATTCACCCACTCCTAATAAAAGGATCGATCTTGGCCTCCAGCACCACCTCAAAAAGAAAACGAGTAGTCAGCGGCATGCGCCCCACCGGCCGCCTACACATCGGCCACTACTTCGGCGCCCTAGAAAATTGGGTCCGCCTCCAAGCCGACCCCGAATACGATTGCTTCTATTTCATCGCCGACTGGCACGCGCTAACCAGCGACTACGCCGACGCCAGCGCCGTCGCCCAAAACACCATCGAAATCATCACCGATTATCTCGCCGCCGGCCTCGATCCCAATAAATCCGTGATCTTCCAACAATCGCTAGTGCGCGAACACGCCGAACTCCATCTCCTCTTATCCATGGTCACACCCCTCGGCTGGCTCGAACGCGTCCCCACCTACAAAGAAGCCCTCGAAAACGTAAAAGACAAAGACCTCCACACCTACGGCTTCCTGGGCTACCCCACCCTCCAAACCGCCGACATCGTCATCTACAGCGCCGAAAACACCGACCTCTTCGTTCCCGTAGGCGAAGACCAAGTCTCCCACGTCGAACTAAGCCGCGAAATCGTGCACAACTTTAACGAGTTTAATGGATTCAACATAAGCCCGGAACTTTTGGCGCTAAAAAACAGGTCCACTTTTGCCGCCTTTAGAAAACAGGTGGGCCTCGCGTTTAACATGTACGGTTCTGACAATTGGGCAGAGAAAGAGTTTTCCCAAGAAGAGAAGATTGCATATGAACAAGAAATCCGAAAACTGAAACGGGAAATGGGAACCGCTAACTTTTTTGAAAAGATAGGGTGGTTTGCGAAATTCTTCAGTGCTTCAGAAATCCTTAATGAACCCCAGGTCATGCTCACGCAAACCCCGCGCATCCCCGGCCTCGACGGCCGCAAAATGTCAAAGAGCTACGGCAACGCCATCACCCTAAGCGAATCCGATGCCGACATCCGCGCCAAAACAAAGGTCATGGTCACCGACCCAGCCCGCAAACGCCGCACTGACCCCGGCAATCCCGACGTGTGTCCCGTGTACGACTGGCATAAACTGTTCTCGTCGCCGCCCACGCTGGAATGGGCCGCCAACGGCTGCCGCACCGCCGGAATCGGCTGCATTGAATGCAAAAGCGCCATGGCCGACAATTTAATTGAATGGATTGAGCCCATACGCGAGCGCCGCATCGAACATGAGAAAAATCCGGCAAGGGTTTTGGAAATATTGAACGATGGCTCTAGCAAAGCGCGTGACCAGGCTCAGAAAACCATGGGCCGCGTTCGCGAGGCCGTCTTCGGCTGGGACAGCAAAAGAAAAGAAATCTTCGGCGCCGCAGGGGAATAAAACATGGCCTCACCCTACAAAATAAATATTCCCATGTACGAAGGTCCACTCGACCTGCTTCTCGATCTCATCAAGAAGCACGAGATGAACATCCACGACATTCAGATTTCCACCATCACCTCCCAATACCTCGACTATCTCCACAAACTCGAAGAGCTCGACGTCAACGTCTCCGCCGAATTCGTGTACATGGCCGCCACACTCATCTACATCAAATCCAAAATGCTGCTCCCGCCGGATCCACTGGCAGGTCCGGAAGCCGAATCCACAGATCCACGCGCCGAATTAGTCCAGCGCCTCGTCGAACACGAAAAATTCAAAAACGCCGCGCAGCTCCTGTACCAGAAACAACAAATCGAAGAGAACGTGTGGTCCAAGCCCGACAAATCCCTCTACAACGACGAAGGTACCGACGCCGACCTGGTCGTCTCACTAGTCGATCTCGTAAAAGTTTTTCAGCAAGTCCTCGAGCGGCGCAAAGAAGTCTCCCGCATCGACCTGCGCCACGAAGAATTCACCGTCGCCCAAATGATCGCTCAGCTTCGAGCGCAAATCCTCGCCAGCGAAGACAACACCCTCAACCTCATCCAGTTCTTCGAAGCCTGCCCCTCACGCCACGCCATGATCGTCGCCTTCCTCGCCGTCCTGGAAATGGTCAAGCTCCAGGCCGTCGCCCTAGTGCAGGAAAAGCAGTTTGGCGCTATTCTTCTTCGCAAGCACAAGATGTTCGACTTGATCTTTGACGAGCAAGGCGGCATCCGCCAAATCGACGAGCAGTATCAGTAGTAGGTGCGCCGCTGCGCCATCAGGAGGAGTCGCCTTGTTTCTGATTTTTGAATTTGGGTGCCGCACCCCTCGATTCCAAGGGTGCGGGTTTTGAATTTCAGGCCATGGCAATAAACACAACGCCACCAGGTGTTAAAAAATTAAATGACCAACGAAGAACGAAAAGCCGCTCTGGAAGCCATCATTTACGCCGCCGACGAGCCCGCCACCATCGACCAGCTCGCCACCGCTCTCGGCGATGAAAAGCTGGCGGTGCAATCCTCGCTAGACGAACTCGTCGCCAGCTACGCCAGCGAAGATCACGGCATCGAAATTCGCGAAGTTGCCGGCGGTTTCAAGCTCTACACCAAACCTCAGCAGCACGACGTCGTCCGCCGCTTCATTAAAAGTTTGCGCCCGCCGTTGCGCCTCACCATGCCCGCGCTCGAAACGCTGGCCGTCATCTCCTACAAGCAGCCCGTCACCGGCCCGGAAATCGGCGAAATTCGCGGCGTAAACACCAGCGGCGTCTTAAAAACTCTCCTCGACAAGCGCCTCATCACCACCGCAGGCCGCAAAGAAGTAATCGGCCGCCCCATCCTCTACCGCACCTCGAAAGAATTTTTGATGCGCTTCGGTCTCAGCGACCTCGGCGAATTGCCCAGCCTCAAGGAATTCGAAGCTCTGGCCCGCGAAGCTCTCGGCAGCGACGAAGGCGTGGTTCCCGACGAACTCCCCACCGACGAGCTCGACGAAGTTCTCGACTCCCCGGAAAACACTGGCATCCCATCGGAATCGGAGCCCGCTTCTGACGGCGTCAATCACGACCGCGAGAACCCCTTGGACCCGTTCGGCGACACCTTCGCATCCAATCTGGACGGAGCACACATGACCACCAAAAATATTCCCGATAATCAGTCGGACGAAAACGAAGAGATAGCCGCCGAGGTCAACGCCACCGGCGAGGGCATGCCCGCAGGCGAAATCGACGAAGCCCCCAGAGACCCCGAAGTCGTGCAGTCCCCCAACGCCTTCGATGAAGAAAATAACCGCAAGAATCTAGCCCCAACAGGGAAGAACACCGACAAACCCGGCGGCGAATCAAAGGGAGTCGCCGCCGGCGAATAAACGCCCCGCGCGTAAACGCCAGAGGCAAATCCCAGGCGCGCAAACGCACCCCCAAACGCGCCGCGCAAACGCACCCCCAAAACACACCGCGCACAAACACGCCGCGCACAAACACACCCACCACAAACGCTCAGCGCGCAAACCTGTCATTTCGACCGGAGCGGTCCGACGTCGTTTCTTCTCATTCGCTCCTGCTAATGAGTCGGACCGCGTAGTGGAGAAATCTCTCTTCGATGTCGCCGAGGCGCCAGTCGCCCGAACGCCCCGCACAGACCTGTCATTTCGACCGCGTAGTGGAGAAATCTCTCTTCGATCTCTCCGGAGCATCACCAAACCTCGTCCGCGAGCCTTCTTCCCGGCCGTTCTTTAACAGTGCGGTTTCCACCAAATCCGTTCACAATAGATAGCGCACAACGTTGAGCCACAAAACAAAATGCTCGAACGCCTACAAAAAATAATTGCTCGCGCTGGCATCGCCTCTCGGCGTCACGCTGAACAACTCATCCTCAGCGGACAAGTCCGCGTCAACGGCCAGGTCATCACCGAATTAGGCTCTAAAGCCGACGCCAAGGAAGACCGTATCGAAGCTGCAGGCAAGCTCATCGAAGCCAACGAACGTCGCGTCTACATCATCTTGAATAAACCTCCAGAAGTAGTTTCCACGATGGCCGATCCCGAAGGCCGCAAAACGTTAAAAAATTGCCTCAAAGGTTTGCCCGAGCGCGTATATCCTGTCGGACGTCTCGACTACGATGCGAGCGGCTTGGTTTTCCTAACCAACGACGGCGATCTCGCCGCGGAAATGCTGAAAGATTGGGCCAACCTTCAGCAGCATTACCACGTAAAAATTAAAGGCCGCCTCATGATGGGAGATCTCGAGCGCCTCGGCCGCAACGCCTCTGCAACCATTCGCACCGTTCGACAACCCGACGCCACTCGCGGTCACGCCGAAAACTTCTGGTATGAAGTAGCCTTGCAGGATTCCAAAAAAGACATTCTCCGCCGCGTTCTCTTCGCCGAAAAACATCCTGTCGAAAAATTAAAACGCATCGCCCTTGGCCCCTTTACGCTGGAAGGTTTGCCACAAGGCCGCTACCGTCTGCTTATCGACAAAGAAGTCGACGAACTCCGCCGCGCGCTAAAAATAATTCCAAAACCGCGTGTGTCGTACACACCGCCCCAGGAATCGGTCACCCAAAACGATGCAACGGTCATTCACGCCGCACCGGAGCCTCCCGCAAATAAATATTTTGAAAAGCGCCGGCCGGAAAATAAATATCGCCGCGCCGCTGCGAATCGTCCCGTCCACCGCAAGCACGGCCCAAGACCGAGCCGTCCGCCCTCAACCCAGGATCGGGAGGGATATCCGAATCAGGAATCGGCTTCAGATCGGCCGCCAACGGATCGACGTCCAAAGTGGGGGCAAAATCAAGGTTCTCGCAGCCAGGAAAATCGAAGCGAGCAGCGCCCCTCACATCGCTCAGGCTCTGGTCGTCCGTCCAGTCCAGGCCGCCCCGCAAAATGGAACCAGAATCGCCCATCGCAACACACCGGCCCCAGAACGCCAGGCTCCGGCCCGCATCGTCCGTCCAGTCCAGGTCGCCCCACAAAATGGAATCAGAATCGCCCATCGCAACACACTGGATCCAGAACTGAGGGCCCAGGGCCCCATCGCCCCGCGTCTCCGGGCCGCCCCGCCAAATGGAACCAGAATCGTCCTCCGCAGTACGGTGGTCCCAGAAGCGAAGGTTCAACACCACATCGCCCCTCCAGCCGGGGCCGTCCCACAAATTCCTATAAAGGAAAAAATCCTCGGAAGCCATTTCGCCCGAATCCCCACTTGAGGCCGCAATAACCCTATCGCGAGCTTTAGACGAAATCGCCATGAAAACATCTGTCCCTGATAACTGGCCGCACAGTGCGGACGCAGTTGGCGACATCCTCAAAAACTATAAAAACATCGCGGTAGTGGGCCTCTCATCCAATCCCCGTCGCCCCAGTTTCGGCGTAGCTCAATACATACAATCCGCTAGCTATCGCATTATCCCCATAAATCCTAACGAAACCGAAGTCCTTGGCGAAAAATCCTATCCACGCCTCGAAGACGTCCCAAAATCTCAACACATCGAAATTGTCGATATTTTTCGCCGCTCCGAAAACATCCCGCCGGTCGTCGACGGCGCCATCGCAATCGGTGCAAAAGTAATTTGGATGCAGCAGGGAATTGAACACCAAAACGCTGCCGCTAAAGCCCGCGCCGCCGGCCTCTTCGTAGTCGAAGACGCCTGCATCCTCATCGAACATCGCCTCCGCCGCCACCGTTAAATGGTGCGTGAGAAGGCAAAGTTAGTTGAAAAAAATAATACTCTAGGAAAACGCGGAGGGTGCCCCAGGCTCGATTTTCAGGCTGGGTCCTGGTGTTGGTTTGTGTCAAGCAGCCACGACGCTAACCCAATTCCCGCTGGTCCTTCTCTACTGCACCGACAAAGGAAACACCGACAAACTATGTTTCCCTACGCCGATAACTCCAAGTAATTTCCCATCCGCCGAAATCGCAAAATCCCGAAACCCAATCTCTCGCAAAATCGGACGCGGACCGGGTTGCGTGATCGCAATCTCTTTCCCATCCGTCATCTCAGTAAGTTCCGGCAAATCGATCCACACCAAATCCCCAGTCTTCTTCTCCACCGCCCGCTTCAACAACACCCGCTGCTCATCCGGCGCCCAGTGTAAGACACCCAGTCCCGCACGAACCCGTGCCACTCGATGCGGAGAACTCACCTCCCGAATCTCCAGCACTTCCTTGTCAACGTAGTACGCAACTTTCTTTCCGCTCGGTGAAACCGAAAGCCCGCCCGCAAAGTCTTGCAGCGTAGCCAGCTCCTTATCATCCTGCGCCAGCAAATCAAGGCGCAGTAATCGCGGCGGCCCCGTTTGCGCCCGATCCTGCTCCACAGCAATCGCCACGTTCGTACCGCCGATCGCGTCCGCATCCAGAAACGTCCGGCCCTCAAACGCCGCACCCGCAGGCCCCGTGGCTACATTCGTATATTGAAACGAATAGAGCGCCCGCGGCTTCACTGCCTCCGTCACATAAACGATCGTGGCGTTATCCTTCAGCCAGAAAGCATTCGCCGAATCCCGTATCACGTTATCGCCGCCGTTAATGCGCACTTCCTTGCCACTCTCATCGAGCACGACGGTCATGAACGAATCCTGAGTCTTCCCACTGTCGTCAATCACCGAAGTCACGAAAAGCCGCGCCAGTATGAACCGTCCATTCGGCGCCCACCGAAACGAATCCACCGCATAGCTGAATGGCGTGCTCCCATATTTGAATTTGTCCCCCTGCAGCAACCGCCGCTTCTTTCCATTCGTCTCCAGCATCCAGATATCGTCATGCTCCAGGTCATACAATTTGGTCTTCACGTTGTGCCGCACGGAATAAACGATGCGTCCATCCGTCCCGAATGCAAACGCGCTGATGTCCTCATCGATGGCCTGCAGCGGTTTCTCGAAATCTACGACCTGCGATCGGGCTGCAGGAACCTTGCAACATCCAAACACCGCACACACCAGTGCGCATAATCCCCGAAGCCAACGCAACCGGCTGCGCGAACACGGACAAATCATCGATTTTCTCTGGAGTTCACTACGATTTGAATATGCTCACCATCAAACTCGATTGGGCGAGGCAATTATGCTGGACTCGACCCTTTTTAATTCTCGCATTTACCTTCTCGTAACTTGTCACTAACGCCGAAAACGATGTTCGCCCGCCACGATCCGCTTTTCAACCCCCCGCTCAATCATTCAATCCCAGCTCAATCTTCCACACCCCATTCAATCTTCCAAATCCCAATCAATCTTCCAGCCCCGCTCAATCTTGCAAACTCCGCTCAATCTTTCAACCCCGCTCAAAAACAGTCATTCCGTGCGGAGCACACCGATTGTTTCTTCCGCCTTCGCTCCTGCGAAGGCGTCGGTCTGCGAAGTCGAGGAATCTCTCTTCGATCCCTCGCGAAGCCAAGTCATCCACTCCCACTCCACACTCACCACTACCTCAGTCCTTAGCCCCCGCCCCTCGCGCCTTCAACTTCCGAATCTCCTCCAATCTCTGCCGCAGCCGCGCTTCAAACCCTTGATCCGTCGGCTTGTAGTAAGTCCGCCCAGCAAGATTCTCCGGCAAGCACGTCATGTCCGTAACTTTTTCCTCGAAGTTATGCGCATACTTGTATCCCGTCCCATATCCAACATTTTTCATCAGTCCAGTAACCGCGTTTCGCAAATGCAGCGGCACTGGATCAGCTTCCGTCTTCTCCACATCCTCCATTGCCTCGCCATGCGCCGTGTACAGCGCATTTGACTTCGGCGCGAGTGACAAATAAACCGCCGCCTGCGCCAGCGCCAAGTGGCCTTCCGGCGCGCCCAAAAAATCAAACGCATCTTTAGCCGCCAACGTCACCGCCAGCGCGCCAGGCTCCGCCAACCCAATATCTTCGCTGGCCATGCGCACCAACCGCCGCGCCAAATACAACGCATCCTCGCCCGATTCCAGCATTCGCGTCAGCCAATATAGCGCCGCATCCGGATCGGAATTGCGTACTGACTTATGCAGCGCCGAAATTAAATTAAAATGTTCTTCGCCGGCCTTGTCGTACCGCAGCAATTTCCGCTGCAAAATATCTTCCAGCAGCAGCGGTGTAATCGATAGCACTCCATTGCGGTCACGTATCGCGCTACGCGCCGCGAGCTCCAGCGTATTGTATGCCGACCGCGCGTCGCCATTCGCGAACGAAGCGATGCGCACCAACACATCGTCGCTGGCCTCAAATTGTTCGTTGCCCAATCCGTGCTCTTTATCCAGCAGCGCGCGCCGCAATAGCTCCGCAATCAATGGCGTCGGCAATGCCGCCAGAATGTACACCTTCGTCCGCGACAACAACGGCGAAATCACCTCAAACGAAGGATTCTCCGTCGTCGCGCCGATAAACGTAATGTGTCCGGCTTCCACATACGGCAAAAACGCATCCTGCTGCGCTTTATTAAATCGATGCACTTCGTCCACAAACACAATCGTACGGTGCCCCGACCGCGACTTGCGCTCCGCCACCGCCATCACTTCTTTTATGTCCTTGATCCCCGCCAGCACTGCGCTGAACGAAACAAATTCCGAGCGCGTCAGTCGCGCAATCAATCGCGCTAGCGTAGTCTTCCCGCATCCGGGCGGGCCCCACAGCAGCACTGACCCAATATCGTCATTTTCAATTTGCGTGCGAAGCGGCTTGCCCGGCCCCAGCAGTTTCTCTTGCCCAATAAATTCGTCCAGCGTGCGCGGACGCATGCGCTCCGCCAAAGGCTGGTGCGCCGCGGGCACGTCCGACTCCAAGGAGTTTCCGCCCGGCCCCAATGGTATTTTGTTGAATAAGCTCACGGCTGTTGGATGTTCCGCGTACTCAGGGAGTTGCGCTGCCGTGCCGCCTCATAAAACAACACCGCTGCCGCAGCCGCGGCATTCAGCGACTCCACACCGCTCGCCATCGGTATCCGTATGCGCGCATCCGCGCTACGCTCCACTTCTACTGGAAGCCCCGACCCCTCATTACCCACCAGCAACGCCGAAGCTTCGCACCAGTCCACTTCCCACGGCGCCAGCAGCGGCTGTTCGCCTGTCTCCGGCTCGTGCACACTCGACGCCAGCATTCGAAATCCCGCCACCTTCAATTGCGTCATCAAAATTGGCAATGGAGTTCCCGACAATACCGCGAGGTGTAGCGCTGCTCCCGCCGACGCGCGCAACGCCTTAGGCGAAAACGGACTCGCTGTCCCACTTTGTCCTGACGCAGAAATGGCTGCCCCCGTCGCGCCAAAAGCCGCGGCCGTCCGCAAAATAGTCCCGACATTTCCGGGATCTTGCACGCCTGCCAACACGACTAGCAGCGGCGAACAAATTCCTTCCGGCGTGCGCACCAAATCGTCAAACGTCGTGACCCGCGGCTCGACGAGCGCCGCCACTCCCTGCGGATGTTCGGTATCCGCCAGCCCCTCAAAGAGCCGGTCTGTCGTCTGCAACACCGGAAATGCAATTTCCGGCCGCCCGACAAACGGCGCCAGCCGCTCGCGATATCGCCCGCCGGTTTCACTGAAGAGCACCGCATCGATACGGCATCCCGAACGCAATGCTTCTTCCACGAGTCGTACGCCTTCCACGCCTACGAATCCCGACTCCGTCGGAATTCCCCCACGCAGCGCCATGCGAAATTGTTTCAGCCATCGGTTATCGCGACTCGTAAGTACAGCTCCTGCTGCGCGAGCCACTGGCGCTGGCCCCATTGCAGCGCGAGGTGCCCGCGCCTTACGCGGCGCGCTTGGTGGCGCTCCTGGAGGTGTGCTCATGGCCCGAAAGCGTAGCATCCTTCGCCAGCGAAACGCACTTCACCAATCACCTGAGACACCTCTACATCCACTCATTGTTTATTTGAGGATCAGCGCCGGATCGGGATTCAGGGAACTGTCGGCCGAGGTGCCACCACGGAGTCGTGAATACGCCGCCGCAGCAATCATCGCGGCGTTGTCTGTAGACAGCGCCCGGCTGGGGAAAAATACTTCTACACCAGATGAGCGTGCGCGCTTTTCAAAAGCGGCGCGTAGCTCGCTGTTAGCAGCAACCCCGCCGGATACCAGTATCGACTCTGCCGAAATGGTCTCCGCCGCGGCCATAGTTTGTTCCATCAGTGTCCGCACCACGGATCTCTGAAATTCACGGATCAACGCCAACGTCTGCGCGTCGCACAATGGCAGCAATTTTTCGAAATTATTGTCGCCGCGTTCGAGAGCAGCTTGCCGAACGCCAATGGCTTCGGAATATTCGGGATGCTCGCGCAAATGATAAAGCACCGCAGTCTTCAAGCCGCTGAAACTGAAATCCAGCGCATTGCCTCTCATTTTCGTAGGCCCAAATCTTACCGGCGGCGCAGCACCGTTACTCACACCATTTCCGGCACTAGCCAAGCGGTCGAGAATCGGCCCGCCAGGATAGCCCAGCGCCAGAAGCTTCGCGACCTTGTCATAAGCTTCACCAGCGGCATCATCGCGAGTCTGCCCAATTTTGCGATAGCTTAGAGTCTTGAAGTCACTCGATTCCTGATTCTGCGTTGCAGTCACTACGTAAAGAACCGTGTGTCCCCCCGAGACAATCAAGCACACCGCAGGGAATTTCATCGTGCGACCCGTGCGGTGCGCCTCCAAAAACACGGCATGCACATGCCCTTCCAGGTGGTTCACCGGTATCAAAGGTTTCTGGAGCGCAGCCGCCAGCGTTTTTCCATACGTGATGCCCACCAGCAAAGCTCCCACTAGCCCCGGCCCTTGTGTCACCGCAATAGCATCCAGTTCCGCGAGCTGCATGTTGGCCTGCGCGAGCGCCTCGCGGACCACCGGCACGATCTGCCGCAAGTGTTCGCGAGACGCCAGCTCCGGCACTACCCCGCCATATTTTTTATGAATCTCGATCTGCGACGCCACCACGTTCGATAACACTTCCAGCCCGTTCGCAACCACGGCAGCCGCCGTTTCGTCGCAGGACGATTCAATTCCCAGAATCCGCGTGCTCATAACGTGTTCTCTGATGATGCTAGCTCATTGTTCTACAGTGACGGTTGGATTGACAAATCCAGACCCCTGCAGCTACTTTCATGAAACCTTATGACTATCGATAAAAATTTCGCGACTGCTGACTCTTCAGAGCATGCCCGACAAAAACATCAGAAGGTCCGAAAAGCAGTTTTACCCGCCGCCGGACTTGGCACCCGCTTTCTACCTGCCACCAAAGCCCAACCCAAAGAAATGCTCACCGTAGTCGACAAGCCCCAAATTCAATACGTCGTTGAAGAATGCGTGGCCGCAGGCATCGAGCACATCATTATCGTCACGGGTCGAGGGAAGAGCTCCATTGAAGACCACTTCGATGCCTCGCCGCTGCTGGAAAAATTTCTGGAAGACAAAGGCAAGACCGACCAGGCGGACCTGGTCCGCAGTATCGGCGACATGGTTCAAATCAGTTACACTCGCCAGAAAGAGCCGCTCGGACTCGGCCACGCCGTTCTGGTCGCTCGAGACCTCGTCGGCGACGAACCATTCGCCGTGCTCTTGGGAGATGTCCTCATTCCCGGTAAAAATCCCGCCACCAAACAATTAATCGATGTATACCAGGCCACCGGCGTAGGCGCGATTGCCGTCGAAGAGGTTCCGAAGAATCGAACTCATCTCTACGGTATCGTGGACGCCGAGCCCGCACCGCAGCCGCCTTTTGGAGCTCGATTGCTGCGCATAAAAGACCTCGTCGAAAAGCCCAAGCCGGAAAATGCTCCGTCGAACCTGGCCATTACTGGTCGCTACGTTTTGCCTCCGGAGATTTTTGAATACCTGGCGCAAACCAAGCCGGGCTCCGGCGGAGAAATTCAACTGACCGACGGATTGCGTATTCTGGCGCAGCAGCAGGGCCTGTGGGCCTACATCTATGAAGGCATATCGTATGATGCCGGCGATAAACTGGGGTTTCTGATCGCTACCGTGGAGTTGGCTCTTCAGAACGAAGAATTGGGCGCCGGGTTTAAAGCCTATTTGAAGTCGCTGAAGCTAAACTAAAATTACTAAAGTCAGTCTTTCTTCGCGCGCGAAGACTTTTTCTCTTTGGATTCCTTTGAAGACGACGATTCCTTCGAGCCGCTGTCCTTACCAGAGGATTCTTTTGGCGACGATTCCTTCGAACCGGAATCCTTGGAATCCTTCGCGGGCGATTCTTTCGATTCGCTCGAGTTGTCCGCCGCCCCTTCGGATTTTTTTCCCTCACCTGAATTCGACTTAGCCGCGTAATCATTCACGTACCAGCCGGATCCTTTGAATTTAATAGCAGGCGCGGTAATCACCGATTCCACCTTGCCTCCGCAATGTGGACATTTCTTCAGATGTGGACCGGCGACCGGCTCGATTTTGTCAGTGTGACGGTCACACTTCAGGCAAGCGTATTCGTACAACGGCACAGAAATCTCCTTACGGAATTAGAAGCTCAATTGTAACATGCGTGACAGCCCGGTTCCGGAGCGCATGATAGACTCGAAGCCATGAGCGGCAAGAAATTTGTTCGATCCCCTAAAAATGAAGTGTCTCCCGAACTGCCGGAAGACGGTGAAAGTCTCGCCCCACCCGCAAGCGCTGCCGGTTGTCTTTATCTTGTAGGCACGCCCATCGGCAATCTTGAGGACCTGACCTTCCGCGCTTTGCGAATTTTAAAAGAAGTGGATCAGATCGCCTGTGAAGATACCCGCCACACCTCAAAGCTTCTAAATCACTACCAAATCGATAAGCCGCTGGTGAGCTACCACGAGCACAACGAGATGACTCGCGCGCCAGAACTGGTGGTTGCCCTCGAGCAAGGCGCCAGGATCGCCTTGGTGTCTGATGCAGGGATGCCGCTTGTTTCTGATCCCGGCCACCGGCTGGTGGCCATGTGTTTGCGCCATCACATTCAAGTGGTACCAATTCCCGGCCCATCGGCATTGTTGGCGGCCCTTTCCGCGTCGGGCTTGCCCAACGAAGAATTCTTGTTTGTGGGGTTTCTGCCGTCTCGCAGCGGAGAACGTCGCCGCGCTCTCGAACGGCTACGCATCGAAAATCGCACCATTATATTTTACGAAGCTCCACATCGCGTGGAAGAATGCATCGCTGACGCACGCGAAATACTAGGTGATCGGCCAGCGTGTCTCGCCCGCGAAGTCACAAAACTTCACGAAGAATTCCGGCGTGGAAAGCTTTCCGAGCTCACCGCTTCCCTCGAGGTACGTCCAGCGCGAGGCGAGATTACCTTGTTGATCGGACCGGAAGATCCCACCGAAGCGCGCGCGAATCTCGATTCCACCCAAAGTTTATCGGAGCGCGTGGACGAATTGATTCGCCAGGCCAAGCTGGATCGCAAGGACGCCTTGAAACTCGCGGCTAAAGAACGAGGTTTGACGCGCAGAGCAGCTTACGGGCAACTGCTGGAAGCGCTGGGCAAAACTGAAGTGGAATAACCGAACTTGAATGAATCGTCTGCGCTAGGCGGCTGATTCCGAGAGGAACATCCGCCGGAAGTGCGGTCCAATAAACTGCACCCCAATAATTTTCTCGCCCCGGGCCTCGGCACTTTCCACATGAACTACCCGGCCGCGCGTGGTGAAATCGGATTCTGCTTCCTTGCGCCGAACAGAACTCTGCGCAATCGGAATGTGGATTTCTACGTCGCAGCCGATCGCCAGATCGAAGCGCGTAACAAATGCTGCCCCGCTGCGGCAAAGATTTTCGCTGGAAGTTTCTTCCTGAAAAATCACTCCACGGCTGTCCAGCCCGCTCACCGTCAGAGGTAAGCGTACCGCCAGTCTACGATTCGTGCGTTGCTCCGAAATGGGTGTACTGAGCTGGAGCATGGACTGGGTCCTCCCCCGCCGATTTCGATCGGTCCGCGAAGAAGCCTTCCACACTGTCTAGCACTTCGCGGGGCGTTCGTGCCGCATGTACCATGCGACGAAGCTCGCTGCCATTCCCCACACCGTGGCTGAACCAGCAAGCGAACTGCTTCATTTTGCCCACCGCGTCCGGTAAATTGGCAGAGCTAATCTGCAGGTAGTATCCAGAAAGTAACTGATGGCGCTCGTGGTCGCTGGGAAGATCGTAGCGCCCTGTCTGCGCATACTGCTGCATCTGGGAAAAAATCCATGGATTCGTCGCCGCCGCGCGCCCGATCATCACTGCATCGCAACCAGTCTCTTCCACGATGCGTGCCGCGTCTTCCGGCGCGTTCACATCGCCATTCCCTATCACTGGAATTTTCACCGCCTGCTTCACTCGCGCGATCAGGTTCCAATCCGCGCGGCCACTGTAGCCTTGCGCCCGTGTCCGCGGATGGACCGCAACGCCCTCCACCCCCACAGACTCCGCCATTTTGGCGACTTCCACAGCCACAACCGAATTCTCGTCCCAGCCGGCCCGCAGTTTAATAGTCAGCGGAATCCGCACTGCCGCGCGCACCGCATGAAAAATCTGCCCGAGAAGTTCCAGATCCCGCAGCAAACCGGACCCGCCGCACTTCACAACCTTTTTAGCGGGGCACCCCAGGTTGATGTCCACCGCGTCGTAACCCAGGTCTTCAACCATTTTCGCCGCGCGCGCCATCACTTCAGGGTTTGCCCCAAAAAGCTGCGCCGTAATAGGATGCTCGTCTTCCTGAAAATACAAATATCGCAAAGTCTTGGCGGCACTGCGTGTAATGCCCTCTGACGAAGTAAACTCTGTCATCAATAGTCCGCACCCGCCGAGTCCCCGAATTACACGCCGGAACAGCGTGTCCGTGACGCCCGCCATCGGTGCCAGGATGGTGGCCGGCCGGATTACCAGGTCGCGAATTTTGAATGATGCTGGCAGCACGGGATTATTTGCATTCTTCCGAGAGTTCCGGATCTTGTCTCAAAAATTCTTCCAGCCGCAGGAATTTCCGCCCGAGCGCGGTGCTGTATGCAGACCACTGATCGTCGCCCGCTCCACTGCTGAGCGCCGCGCGCACCGCAGCCATTTTCGAATCCAGATCGTCCATGTAGTGGAAGACCATCGCTTCGCGGATCATCGGCAGTTTCGGCGAGCCAAACTCGTACTGCCCGTGATGGCTGATGAGCATATGCTGCACCACAGTCTTCAGCGGTGCAGGGAAGCCCGCGATGCCGTCCATAGCCCGCGAAACAGTTTCCAGTTCCATAACGATGTGACCCAGCAACTGTCCCTCGGTGGTATACCCGATAGCGCGTTCGTAACAGAGTTCATCCAGCTTGCCGATGTCGTGAAGCATCGCCGCAGTCAGCAGCAAATCCACGTCCAACTCGGCGTAGTGCGTCGCCAACAGCTGCGCCAAAGCACACAGGCCAACCACATGCTCGAGCAAACCGCCAATAAAAGCGTGGTGCATCACTTTAGCCGCAGGCGCGCGTTTATACCGCGGCGCAATTTTTGGATCAGTAATGATTCCGGCAACCAAAATCTTCAGCCATGGATCGCGAATCGCACCCGCGTATTCCAACAACCGCTCATACAGCTTGTCCACGTCCTCTTTGGTATGCGGCAAAAAATCGACAAGGTCGATTTCTTCGGGCTTCGCTCGTCGGACCTGCTGCAACGCCAGTTGTGGTTTGTTGCGATAGATTTCTACGCGCGCCTGCACCTTTACAAAATCATCTCGATTGATATCTTTCGCAATGGTCTCGAACAAGTCCCACATGCGGGCTTCGATCGTCCCGCTGCGGTCCCCAAGCTCCAGGCGAAGATAGGATTTCCCCTCGCGCGTGTTGCGAATCTCTTTTTCGTGTACCAGGAAAAAAGTGGTGATTACCTGTTCGCTGCCTAGCTCTGTAACAAACGGCGTCTTCATAAGCCCGTGTCCGGCTTTTTGCCGAACAAACCGTATTTCTTGTGCGCTTTCTTGGTCTTCTTGGAAGCCTCAGCGGTCGCGCTCATTTCCTGAATTTCCGAGTTACCGCCTCCGGCGATATCCTGGTATCCCGGTTTGATAATCACATAGCTCTGTTCGCGCAAGGTCTTTACATACTCCCGCATCGCAGGTTCCATACGCGCGGTGTATAGCTTGTCGGTGATTTCCGGTTCAACTTTGGCGAGCGTTTGTTCGCCTTCATCGTAGTGTTCCAGAACCTGCAGAATCAAAAATCCCTGCTTGGTGTCCATCACGTCGGTAATGTCATTCTTCCGCATCTTAAAAACGGTATCTTCAAGCTCCTTCGATAACTCCCCGCGTTTGTAAACCCCCAAAAAGCCGCCTTGCTTGGCGGTGCTGCCGTCGGAAAAGCGTTTTGCCATTTCTCCAAAGTCTTCGCCGTCCTTGAGGCGTTTCAGCGTAGTCTCCGCTTTCTTTTTCAGTTCCACGATTTCTTCGGGTGATTTCTTTTCCGTATTTACTTCAATAGAGCGCAACGCCACCTGCTCCGGCCGCACAAATTCCGACTTATGCTCGTTGTAGTATTTTTCGATTTCGTCGTGCCCAATGGTGATGTGCGAGCCCACTTCGCTGCTGATCACCCGCTGCGTCAAGACCCCGTTGCGAATATTATTCTTGAAATCCTCCCAGTTGACTCCCTGGGCTGACACCGCCTTCTCCAAATCTTCCATGCTGTTTATATTGTTCTGGATGCGGATTTGATCCAGCTTCTTGATAACGTCGGGCTCCACGCTGAGCCCCATATCCTTGCCGCGTTGCACCAGCAAAGATTGATCGATCAGATCACGCAGCGCGTTTTTCTGGCGATCTTCGATGGCAATCTGCAGTTGTTCCGGAGTGCAATGACCCTGGCAATCCTGTTTGGCTTCATCGGCAGCGGCAACCTTCGCCTTCTCGTATTCCGACTGGGTGATGATTTCATTGTTTACGCGCGCGATAATCTCTTCCACCACGCGGCCAGAGTTGGGGTTAACTTTCGTTTCAGGAGCCGGCGTCTTCTTGGCAGGCGCCTTTGCCGGCGCGGTCTCCGGAGTCGCAGGAGCCATCCCGGGCTTTTCGAGTGTCGGCGTCGATTTATCTTGAGTGTCCGCCGGCTTGGGCTGCGGAGTATTCGCAGAGTTATCTTGAGCCAGGATCGCGATCGGCAGCACGCCGCAAAACGCCAAAAATAGAAGTAATTTACGCATTAATACCTCGTCTTGAGTTTAGCACTTTAGATTACTTCTACGCAGTCTAGCTCTCGCCCTGAAGCCCCAGCAATACGTTTCTCACCGATTCCGGGACCGACTCGCCGCGCGCAACTTCCATCCAAAGAACGCCACTGGGATCGAGCTTGATCCCTTTTCGCGAGCGCACCACGGACACCAGCCTGGCTGGATCAAGCGTAGTCTCCGGATAGAAGCGAATGGCCACGCGGCTCCCTTGGCGTTCAACGGAAGAAATACGCAGCCGCTCGCTCATGGATTTGAGGGTGGCATACTCCAACAGGTTTTCTACCGATTTGGGCAGCGCCCCGAAACGATCTTCCAGTTCCTTGCGAACGTCCTGCTTCTCCTCCTCGGTTGAAATAGACGAAATCCGCTTGTACGTACGCAGCCGCAGATTTTCGCTGGGAATGTATTCCTGCGGAATGCGCACATCAAAACCCAGACTCAATGTAGTGCGCAGCTCCGGCGTGACGTCTTCGCCCTTCAGTTTGGCCACCGCCCGTTCCAGCATCTGACAATACAAATCAAATCCGATCGCCTCAATATGCCCATGTTGCTGCCGCCCCAGCATGTTGCCCGCTCCACGTAATTCCAGGTCCAGCGCGGCGATGCGGAATCCCGCCCCCAGTTCGCTGAACTCTTTCATCGCCGCCAGCCGTTTACGCGCGATATCAGACAAAATTTCTTCCGGTGGAACGAGCAGATACGCATAAGCCCTCTGGCTCGAACGCCCCACCCGGCCTCGTAACTGGTACAACTCCGCGAGCCCCAGCCGGTCCGCCCGATTAATTAGAATGGTGTTCGCCCGCGGAATATCCAGTCCGTTCTCCACGATCGTGGTAGCCACTAGCACGTCCGCCTCATCGCGAATAAATTTCAACATCACCGCTTCAAGCTCTTTCTCGCCCATCTGCCCGTGCGCCACCACCAGGCGCGCTTTCGGTACAAGTTTTGAAACCAGCGCCGCCAGCGAATAAATCGATTCAACCCGATTGTGAATGAAGTACACCTGGCCTTCGCGCGCTAATTCCGTTTCGATCGCGCGTTGTACCAGCTCCTCTTGAAATGGTGCAACCACCGTCTGAATCGCCAGCCGGTCGCGCGGCGGCGTCTCAATCAGCGACATGTCCCGAAGCCCCACCAGCGACATGTGCAGCGTGCGTGGAATAGGAGTAGCAGAAAGCGCCAACGCATCTACGTTCTTGCTCATTTCTTTCAGCCGTTCTTTGTGCGCCACACCAAACCGCTGCTCTTCGTCGACAACCAACAGGCCCAGCTCCTGAAACTTTACGTCTTTGGATAAAAGTCGATGCGTTCCGATGACGATATCTACTTTTCCCGCTTCCAGATCCGCCAGCGTTTTCTTCTGCTCGGCCGTGCTGCGGAATCGGCTCAGCATGTCGATCCTCATCGGGAACGCCGCGAAACGATGCTTAAACGTTTCAAAATGTTGAAAGGCCAGCACCGTCGTGGGCGAAAGCACCGCAACCTGCTTGCTATCCGCCACCGCCTTGAACGCTGCGCGCATGGCCACTTCGGTTTTGCCATAGCCAACGTCGCCGCAAAGCAATCGATCCATCGGTGCCGCGCGTTCCATGTCCCTTTTGATGTCCGTGAGCGCGGTGTTTTGGTCCGCGGTTTCTTCAAATTCAAACGCATCCTCAAATTCGCGCTGAAAATTTCCGTCCGCCGAAAACGCAAACCCCGGTGCCGTCTTGCGCTGCGCGTACAGCGCCAGCAGCTGGTCGGCCATGTCTTCCACCGATTTGCGCGCGCGCGTTTTGCGTGAGTTCCAGGCCGTCCCGCCCAGCTTGTCCAGTGGAGGATGGTCGCCTTCCACGATGCGATAGTTCTGCACCAGGTCCATGCGTTCCAAAGGAACGTAAAGCCGCGCCTCGTCGGCGTATTTGAGCAGCATGAATTCGCCGCGGCGGCCGTCGGACTCAATCTGCCGCAGCCCATCGAACTGTCCGATGCCGTGGTCGACGTGCACCACGAAATCGCCGGGCTTCAGCTCCGCAAAATCGCTGAAAAACCCAGAAGTGCGAATCTTGCGGCTGGGCCGCTCCACAGAAGGCGTCACATCAAACAGATCGGCATTGCCGAA
Source organism: Candidatus Acidiferrum sp. (assembly GCA_036270765.1). GTDB lineage: Bacteria > Acidobacteriota > Terriglobia > Acidiferrales > UBA7541 > Acidiferrum. The sequence goes on along the minus strand of DATBBY010000036.1, from coordinate 5,807 downwards.
TAGCGTCACGCGCGCGTCCGGAAACGTCACGCCTTCGGAAAATGGCGCGCGAATCAGCAACAGCGTGGCGGACTCGGTCGCGGCTTCCGCAGTGAACCCCGCTGCGGCGTCTTCCGATTCACCAAGCACGTAAGGAGCTTCGTATTCACGTGAAACGTCAGCAAGACGCTCCAATTCCCCCAGGCTGCCGGCCGTCAGAAAGACCGTTCCTCCCGCGGCAAGCTGCGATTTCACTTCCGCCATGCAAGCCACCACGTCGCCATGAAAGCGCGCGCTGGGCCGTGAAGATAGCTCGAACCGTTCAAAAGAATCCGCGCTGAGTCCCAACTGTTCCAGTCGGATTTGCGAAGTCTTTTCCAGTGCTTGGGTAAGTTGCTCGCCCGTCCAGAAAAAATCCGAAGCCTCCGGCGCGTTAGCTTGGCCGTGGCGATCGTAGTTTTCTTTCGCGCTTTCCAGATGCTTTTCCGCTGCGTCACGCAGGGATTGCGGCTCATCCAGAAACACCAGCGGACGCAAGGAACTCTCGGCCAGCTCGAACAACGTTGTTTGTTTTTCCTGCCCGGCGGGTCCGAAGAACGAATGCGTTTCCCACGGTGCTTCGCGAGTGGCCTCAAATGATTCCGCGCTCGGCACCGCCCATTCCGTCAGCGGCAGCAGCGTCGTCCGAACTACCGGAGCGATGGAGCGTTGTGTGCGCGCATCAAATTCCCTCACCGATTCCACCGTATCGCCCAGAAGTTCGATGCGTACCGGGCGCTGCGCTTCAGGAGAGAAAAAATCCACGATGCCGCCGCGCACCGCGAACTGCCCGGGCAGCTCCACCATTTCCGTGCGCGTGTAACCTACCGCGGCGAGATGCCCCACGAGTTCTTCGTGGGGAATTTCCGAGTCCTTGCTCAGCGTGCGGGCCAGCGATAAATAAAGATACGGATCGTTGTAACGCCACAGCGCCGCGGTGATAGGCGCCACCACCAGCGAGATCTGCCCGTCAGCCAGCCGAAACAGCGTGGCCGCCCGGCGTTCCAGAATGTCCGGGTGGGGACTTTGCGATTCCCATGGCAAAGTGTCAAACGCTGGCAGAGTCGCGACTTCGCCGGCCAAACCGCTAGCCGCGCCCGTCCTGCCTGGGAAGACGCTTGAAAAAAAACGCAGTGTCTCCGCAAAAGCTTCCGCGCGCCGGTTCGAACTAGTTATGAAAAATGCCGGCCGTCGCAGCGCGTGGGTCGCATACGCCGCGACCAAAGCCTTGGCCACGTCGTGCAACCCCGAAAACGCCACCTGATTCGCACCAGCGCGCAGTGCCGCGAGTGCCCCGTCCACAGCGGGCTGGCGCAGCACAGCATCCAAACGTTCGCGAACGGCGGGAAGTATCATGCGGAAACCATCAAAGGACTTCAGGACTCCGTAACTGGCGCGGCTGGCAAATCCCGGATGCGCTGGAGAATCGCGGTCGTCGAATAAGAGGGAACTATCGGCATCGAAGCGACCCGCCCACCCGCTACTTCCACTTCCTCGCGGCCGACAATCTGGTCGTCAGCCCAGTCGCCACCTTTGACCAGCACGTCCGGAAGCAGCGTGGCGATGGTTTCCCGCGGCGTTTGATCATCGAAAATAACCACCGCATCCACACATTCAAGGGCAGCTAGAATTTCGGCACGTTCTTGCTCGCACACCACCGGTCGTCCCGCGCCCTTTAACTTTCGCACGCTGGCGTCGCTGTTTATCCCCACGACTAAGGCGTTTCCCAGCGCACGTGCCGCTTCCAGAGTGTGTATGTGACCCGGATGCAGCAGATCAAAGCACCCATTGGTGAAAACAACGCGCTGATCCCCACGATGTGCACGGCCAAATTTTAGAATCGCGTCATGCAATGAAAGAATGCGTGAGGTCAAAAGATTACTCGCGGAACACGATCAAGTGTGGGTCCGAAGCGTTAGTTTACCACGTGACTGAGGAGCGGTCCGAATCCAGGGTAGAGCGCCAAAACAGTTACCGAAACGAACAGCCCCCTGGCTGACACTCGGATTTTCAGTGTTATACTTCTCCAAGGTTTCTGCCGGTTGATTGTCCATATTACTAAGGCTTACCAAACCCACCGAATGCGTCCCGTCCCGATGGATTTGCGGCATGCCAGGAAGATGTAGCAATGGCTGAAATAGCGATTATCGGTGGTGGTCCTTCGGGCGCCATGTGCGGCGAGCAACTCGCCCGCGCTGGTAATAACGTCACCATTTTTGATGAGCACTTGGCTTGGGAAAAACCCTGCGGCGGCGGCCTGACCCATAAGGCCATTCAATGTTTTCCATTTCTCCTCGACAATCCCTACCCCAAAAAACTGGTCAAAGAAATCGACATTATCAGTAGCGACGAGCATCATGCTTCGCTGGAGATGACCCATCCCATCGTGATTTATTCACGGACCGTGCTGAACGGCATGTTGCTCGATCGCGCGCAGGCTGCAGGTTGCACCGTGCAGCGCTCCCATGTTTTTAGCGTCGATACCGCCGGCTCCAAACCGCGTTTCTGCGTGGATGGCGAGTGGCGCAGCACCGATTTTCTGGTGCTCGCCGCCGGCGCGAGAAATCAACTTGTCCCCGAGACCCGCGCCCTGCAACGCAACGAACTAGAAATGACTCAGGGCTATTTCGTCCCGCAAACCGCTGACGCTATCACTATAAAATTCCTCCCCCATTTCGAAGGCTATATCTGGTCTTTTCCCCGTCGCGATCATCTATCTGTGGGGATTTGCGGCAGCATGGAAACCCATACCAGCCCCGAGCTGCGCACTCATTTAAAGACCTTCGTCGAAAAACACAAAATTCCCATCGAAGGCGCAAAGTTTTACAGCCACGTTTTACCGTCGCCGCAGGAACACACTCTTTCGAAGCGCACTGTCCTAGGGAAAAACTGGGCCCTCATCGGCGATGCTGCCGCTTGGGTCGATCCACTTACCGGCGAAGGGCTTTTTTACGCCATCCGTTCCGGAGAATTGTTGGGCAAAGCCCTCGCCCAAGGATGCCCTGAGAAATATCCCGCCTGGATACGCGCTTCCTTTTCCGCGGAATTGGAATTCGCCTCGCGCATCGTAAGGCGTTTTTATCGCGGCTCGGTTTTGGGCACCGCCATCACCACCCGCATGGTGCAACTGATGCGCCGCAGTCCGGTTTTCCGGCAACTGGTCGGAGACCTCTTCAGCGGCAGCCAGGATTACACCAGCCTCAAACGCCGCCTGTGGGGCCACCTAGGCATTTCCGTCAGCGAATTTATTTCGACCGTGTTGAACCTCGAGAGCCCCATGGCTGTTCCGGCCGCGCGTGCTGGAACTGGCGCCGATTGATCGCAGTTCATCTGACGCGCGATATAACAAGCCCCCATGCCCGGACATCTAAACACGAGGGGTTCTGAACGCCCTCCACTGATGCCCACTGAAAAAGACACCCGCGCTACTTCCCAACTCAAAAAAAACAAAAACGCGTGGAAAAATCTTCCGCACGTATGGGCCCTGATCAAGCCTCGCCGTGGAATTTTGGCTGTGGGACTGTTGTTGATGGCCGTGAACCGTGTCTCTGGCTTGATCCTCCCGGCCTCCACAAAATATCTGGTCGATGACGTTATCGGCAAACATCACATCCAGTTGCTGACTCCCATCGTGTTGACGGTGTTGGCCGCCACGGTGATTCAAGGACTCACCTCCTTCACCCTGACCCAACTGCTCTCCAAATCCGCCCAAAAAATGATCGCCGACCTGCGTCGCCAGGTGCAGGCCCACATCGGCAAGCTATCCATTTCTTTTTACGATTCGAATAAAACCGGAGTGCTCGTTTCGCGCATCATGAGCGACGTCGAAGGCGTGCGCAATTTGATCGGTACCGGCCTGGTCGAATTCGTCGGCGGCGTCATGACTGCAATACTCTCCCTGGTGATCTTGCTGCGTATTAGCGTGGCCATGACCGTAATCGCTTTCACCGTGCTGCTGGTTTTTGGCATAGGACTCAACAAGGCCTTCACCACCATTCGTCCCATCTTTCGCGCCCGCCCAAAAATCACTGCCGAGGTCACCGGCCGCTTAACCGAATCACTGGGCGGTGTCCGCGTCGTGAAGGGTTATCACGCCGAAGCGCGCGAAGAAAAAATCTTCTCCAGTGGTGTCCAGCGCTTGCTCGACAACGTGCTAAAAACCCTGACCGCCACCTCCGTCATGAGTTTGTCGGCCGCAGCCTTGATGGGGCTGGTAAGCGCGGTAATCATGTTCATGGGCGCTCACCGAATTCTCGCCGGCACTATGACGCTCGGAACTTTTCTGACCTACTCCATCTTCTTGGGCCTTCTGGTTGCCCCCGTGTTTCAGATTGTCGCAATCGGAACTCAGATCACCGAAGCCATTACCGGACTCGAACGCACGCGAGAAATTCTGGACGAGAAAATCGAAGATGAAGCGCCGGGCCGCGTCGTCAGACTCCCGCGCGTCACCGGACAAGTGGTAATGGAAGATGTGAACTTCGCGTACGATTCGCGCAAGGAAGTCTTGCACGATATTAATTTCCGCGCTGAGCCCGGCACGGTCACCGCATTGGTGGGCCCTTCCGGTGCCGGCAAATCCACCATCATCGGATTGATTGCCGCATTTTATGTCCCGTCGTCAGGCCGCGTATCAGTCGACGGAATCGATCTTTCCACCGTCAAGCTCGACTCTTATCGCACCCAACTGGGCGTGGTCCTGCAAGAAACTTTTCTCTTCGATGGAACCATCCGTGAAAATGTCGCGTTTGCGCGTCCGGAAGCCTCTGAGGCCGAAATTCTCGCCGCCTGCCGCATCGCGCGCGTCGATGAATTTGCCGAAGCATTCGAAAACAAATACGACACCGTCGTCGGCGAGCGCGGCGTCAAACTCTCCGGCGGTCAGAAGCAGCGCGTCTCCATCGCGCGCGCCATTCTGGCTGATCCGCGAATCCTCATCCTGGACGAAGCCACCTCCAGCCTCGATTCGGAATCCGAAGCCCTCATTCAGGAAGGATTGCGCTACTTAATGCGCGGGCGCACCACTTTTGTCATTGCCCACCGCCTTTCCACCATCCGCCGCGCCGATCAAATTTTGGTGATCGAAGCTGGCAGGATTATTGAGCGCGGCACGCACACTTCGCTTTTCGCCGCAGGCGGAAGGTATTACGACCTCTACACCAAGCAACACTCCGTGGAAGAGAATCTATTTCTAGCTCCTGGCGAAGGCTCTTCACTTGACGCTGAAGACGCCGACACCATCAGCCGTAGCAATGGAGTGGGAGATTCCACGATACCGGACGCGATTCGCCTGATTCGCGACCGAAACTCCGCTTAAGCCCTGACCTCTTTGGCCAAGCCTGACCCAAATAATTTCGAGTAGATTTGAATTACGCCGTCGGCCGTCGCGCTAGCGGCTTGCGCGCCACAGTCAGCGGCAACAAACTAGCCATCTTGCGAATCATCGCAAGTACCAGCCGCTTGTCCCCATCAGACAGTGTCGTGCTATATCGCTTGATCTCCGCAAGAAACCGGATTTCGTCCTGCGAAAGTTCACCAAGCATCTTTTGTGTCTCTTTATCGCGCGGTGTCTCCGTCCCGGGGAAAAAGTCCGCCAGAGAAATATCCATGGCCTCTGCAATCTTAGCCAGGGTCTCGAGCGAAGGCACGGTGTGTCCGTTCTCTACGCGCGACAGATAGCAGCGCAGTAATCCAGTGCGCCGTTCAATATCCCCCTGTGACAGGCCTCGCTGGCTGCGATAGGTCTTGATTACTTCTCCGATGTTTACTCGTGGTTTTTCTTTGGGCAC
>DATBBY010000035.1:0-59491 GCA_036270765.1 Candidatus Acidiferrum sp. | reverse complement strand
TGGCAAGGTTTTGGCAGCGATACCGGGATTCGAACCCGGATTTCGGCCTTGAGAGGGCCGCGTGCTAACCCTTGCACCATATCGCCACACCGTCCATAAACTTTAGCACCGCATACGGTACGGCACAAAGGTCCACGAACTTGAGAATATTTTTTAGCTTGGAAATTTCTAGGCCACTGCTTTTTTGGTATCCGCTCGAAACTTAGCCCAGCGCTTCTTGGCAGCCCTGGCGATGTTTCGCTTCCCGGCCTCGGATAATACCCGCTTCTTCATGGTGGTTACCTCGCGTTTGGCGGATCCGCCCAGCGTTTTTCCCTCAGCCCGAATCTTTGCCCATCTTTTTTTTGCGGCCCTGATAATGTTCGCCTTTCCAGCTTCGGACAGCACCCGCTTCTTTACCGTGCGTAACTCGCGCCCAGCGGAGCCGCCCAGTGCCTTCCCGGCCGCGCGCACACCGTCCAATTTTTTCCGCAACTTGCTCAGCTCTTTCTCAAGTTTGCGTTCTTCCTGTCTGATCGCCGCAAGAATGTTCATTCACGCCTCCGTGACGAAATCTATATCAAGTAGCCTTCTTGCACTAGTCGTACCTCCAAAGGGAAGTTACTCGCTAGGACCCTTAGTTAGACGCTTAGTTAGGATGGTAGGGTACCTACATCCAGAATGCCAGTACCACTCTAGTGGTCAGCAAAACGCTGTAAGTAAGTTTACGCAGCCTGATTATCTGAGGAACTAAGTCGCGGGCACTCTCGCAGCACCGGACGAAGTGCAAAAAATTTATGCCTGCAAGGATCACAGCGCAAAGCGGGCAAACCCAGCATTCGTGCCATGAGTGATAACGGCCCGGCCACATACTCCGGAGAAATCTTCTGCAGTTCCAGATTGCCGCAAATTCCGCAACGCGCGTACCGCACATTACGTAGCGCCACGGAGCGCGAGTGAAAGCGCTTCTCACACTGCGGGCAGCGCCAGGGCACAATTCCACCCAACGCCAAAACATAATCGATGATGTTGCGGCGCCGGGAGCGACGGCCACCGCCAAAATGGCAAGCTGGGCAAATCATTACGTTGCATCTAAAATAGCAAAAAAATCGATGCTTTAATTTATAATTTACAATTCAATGGAAGTTACTGCCTACTCGTTACACTAGCATCCGGAGTCACAATGGCGAATTACACTGATGAACACGCTCGCGCGGGTGTCAATACCCGTCTGCCGGCACTCGAAACTTGGCCTAATCAATTCCAGGGCTACATTATCACCACACGCTTTCCGGAGTATTCCTCGGTCTGTCCCAAAACCGGCCTGCCCGATTTCGGAACCATCACCATTCGCTATATGCCCGCCAAAGAGTGTCTGGAGCTCAAGGCTCTCAAGATGTACCTGCTGGCCTACCGTGATTTGGGAATTTTTTATGAGAATGCCGTGAATAAGATGCTGCGCGATATTGTAAAATCCGCTCGCCCTAAGTGGTGTATCGTCCGCGGTGAGTTCACCCCTCGGGGTGGTTTGACCACCTCCGTGTTAGCCCGCTGGCCGGCTTCGGCATTCACCCGGCGCCGCGCCGTGCGATAATATTTCCGGCGTACACCCGCGCAAGTGTCCGGCATGGACACGCAGCCGGGCGCAGGCCATAATTTCCGGCGAACCCTTCCTGAGGGTAACGCATCCGAGTTAATTGACCGAGGAGGCTGAATGAGTATTTCTCCAAATGTACCGAGCCCGCAGGAAACCTACCATTACGAGAGTCCAGGCACGCCGCGCTGGATCGCCGTATTGTTTGTAGTGCTCTTCGCCGGGTTGGCGGTTCTTGCCTATGTTGGGCATTCGCAACAATCCCGCTTGGAGCAAGATCTTTCGCATCAGCAGGAGCAGAACAAAGTCCTGTCAGCGCAGTTGGAACAGGCCAACTCTCGACTGGCTGACCTGAAGGGCCACCTGGAAGTCACTGAGCAAAAAGTTGGTATGACCCGCTCCGAACTCGCGCAAGCGCGCAGCCGTTCCGAATCCATTCGCAAGGAACAGCAAGCTTCCGATCAGAAACTGAGTTCCGAGCTTACTCAGGTCAAACAGGAAAGCGATCAAAAAATCCTTTCCGTGGCTACCGAGGTAGGTGGCGCTAAAAAGGATATTGAAAGCACCAGGACGGACCTGGAGGTCACCAAAGGCGAGCTTAAACGGGCCACCGGCGACATGGGCGTGATGAGCGGTCTCATCGCGCACAACCGCGACGACTTGGAAGAGCTGCGCCGCCGTGGCGATCGCAACTACTACGAATTTACCGTGCAGAAAAGCAAGACTCCCCAGCGTGTTGGGCCAGTGCAAATGGCTCTGAATAAGGCCGACCAGAAAAAGTCCCGTTACACCGTTACCGTTCTTGCCGACGATCGCTCCATCGAGAAGAAAGACAAGACCGCTGGAGAACCGGTGCAGTTTTACATGCGCGGCGCCACCCGAATGGCCCCCTACGAAATAGTGGTGTTCGACGTGGGCAAGAATCAAATCAAGGGCTATTTGTCTACACCCAAAGACGCTGGAGGTGCGCCGGCCGCGCCCGCCGCAACCCCCGCAGCCACGCCCGCTTCCACAGCGGCTAAACCGTAAGCCTTACGGCGTTGTTATCTGGAAGCCCTGCTTCGCGTAGTAATACTCGCGACGCAGGGCTTTTTGGTTTCTAGGGCTTTGCATCAGCCTGCGGTTACTATTTAGCATCAGCTTGGGAGCCCTCATGAAAGTCATGCAGAAACGTTACTGGCTGCTGGCCGCCACAATTCTTCTTTCGGTCGCAACTGCCTCTTCCGCGCAGGTGCCGCTCGAGCCCGCGCAGATGCCTGCCAACACCACGTTTTACTTTTTGTGGCGCGGCCAACCGAGCGCCGAGCTCAGAAGAACAAATTCTATTGCCGCGCTTTGGGATGATCCCGGATTCGCTCCGGTGCGTTCTTCGGTGACCAACGCCATACTCAAGAGTTCCGAGGAGAAGTCACCCGAGAACCGCCTCACCCGTCAACAAATTGAAGAATATGCTTCTCTCGCGGAAAATGCTTTTGTTCTCGGCTATCTAAGCGATCCTCAAAAGAAGCGCACTGAGGCTTCCAAAGACTCTTCAGCTGCGAACGCAAAACCGTGGAACGGGATTTTCTTTGTTTACGATCGCGCCGGAAAAGAGGCCATTCTCTCCAAAGCGGTCCTGAGTTTGCGTTCCAGTGAAAAAGAAGTTCCCCAACTCTCGCAGATGACCATCGCCGGTGTCCCGGTCCTGAAAGTGCAGCGCAAAACCGGTGCGACCTACTGGGTCGAACACGGCAAATATGCTGTCAGCGCTAACGAGCCTGGTGTGCTGGAAGAAATTCTCGGCCGCCTTGCGGGGAAAACGTCTTCCTCCGCGGCTCTCACCGATTCTCCAGCGTACAAAGAAGCCCGTTCAGTTCTCGGTTCGGGACAGGTCGAATTTTTCTTGCGTGTCCCCGATTTAAGAAATGTTGCGCCTGACGCCGCAGCGGGTGGCTTTCGACTGAGTCCGGCTCTCGAAGCCCTCAGGCTCGACGCCATTCATTCGGTTTGCGGCCGTGTGCTGATGGAAGGCACCAAGACCCGTATACAAGCTATCGCGCTTGGAGATACGGGTCCGGGTTCTTTGTTTGACATTTGGGATAAGGGCTCGGCAACGCCCCCGGCATTAAACATGGCACCCGCTGACGCTGTTTCTTACTCCGAAACGCAAATTAACCTGGCCGGGTTGTATGACATCGTCAAACGAATTGCCGCCTCCGTTTTCCCTCCGGGGCAGCAAAGCAATGTCAACATGCTCGAGATGATGGCGCAGGCCAAGCTGGGCCAGTCCATCAGCAGCGCTCTGGCGCTGTTCACTGGCGAATTCGCATCTTTGCAAACCAGTTCATCCCTCGACAACAACAAACAGATTTATTTGGTCGGCATCCGTGACAAGCCTGGCACCGTGAAACTTATTCACACGTTGTTCAGCGATAAAATCGCCTCGGAACGTGCGGAGGGTGACACTACTTTCATGAAAATTTCTGCGGGTGGCTCATCTAGTTCTGCGGGCACCGCACAGTGGGATTTTTATCATTTGGCCGCGACCTCAGATTATCTTGTAGTGGGTTCGCGTCTGGAAGCCGTTCGCGAGGCGCTGGCAAAGCACCCCCAAAGCGCCAGTGCGGGCCTGGCCAGCGCTCCCGAATTTCAAACCGCGCGCGCACAGTTCCCTGCCACCATCAATGGGCTGGGCTACTTTGATTTTCACAAAGTGGATTGGCCAGCCCTCAAAGCTCGTGTAGTCGCTGAAGCCAACAAGACGCCCGCAGCCAAGCGCTCGCCCACTGCCGGCAATGCCGCCGCTCAACCGACACCATCGTGGATGCTGGACGTAAATCCAGAAGTCTTCGCTCGCCATCTTCACGTGGCTTCCAGCGCTTCCTGGAAGGATGCCCAAGGATTGCATTTCGACGAGTGGATTGAATAAAACGGCGGAATGATTTTGCTTGGCCGACAACTCCTTGCTGTTATTTCCATTTTGATTTCCGCAAGCTTGCTACTCTCCCCGCGACTGCTCTCGCAAAATCCGCCAACCGCGCCGACACAATCCGGCGCGCAACAGTCGGAACCCATTCGCGTCAGCGTCGACCGCGTTAACCTCGGAGTGCTGGTAACTGATCCGTCTGGCAAATTCGCCGAAGGCCTTCAGCGAGAAAATTTTCACGTCTTCGACAACGGTGTGGAGCAACCGATCACCGATTTCCTGAATGTGGAGGAGCCCGCACAGGCTCTCGTGCTCATCGAAGCTGGTCCCGCGGTATATCTTCTCGAAGGCAGCCATCTGCGAGCAGCTCAGCAGTTCTTGAGCGGTTTGTCGCCCGACGATCGCGTTGCGGTCGTTAAATATGCTGACGCCCCACAGGGATTGGTCGACTTCACTACCAACAAGCAATCCGTCGCTGCCGCGTTCGGCGACCTCGGTTTTAACCTGGGCTTCGGCTGTTTGAATTTATCCGCCAGCCTGTCAAAAGTCTTGGACTGGCTAACCTCCGTACATGGCAAAAAAACGATCGTTCTGCTTTCGACCGGTGTGGACACTTCTTCCACCAAGCAGATTCAGGATTTACTGAACCGTTTGCAGACCACCGATGTGCGGATTCTAGCCGTCTCACTGACTGGCGATTTGCGAAACCCTCCGCCTGCAACAACCAAAAAGAAATCGCCGTCGCCCAAGGTGGCCTTCACTTCGCAACAATTCGACGAAGCGGACATGCTTCTGCGACAGATCGCCCAAACAACCGGCGGCCAGGCCTATTTCCCTGCCAACTCAAATGAACTTCCAACCGTGTTCGCACACATCGCGCAAATCGTTCGCCATGAGTTCAGTCTGGCCTTCGTCCCGCCAGCCCACGACGGAACCATTCATTCCTTGGAAGTCCGCGTAACCGCTCAGTCAGGTGAGCCCGCCGGTGCGCCAGCTTATCGTGTGGATTGTCGCCGCGCATATCTCGCGCCCGCGCCTGCAACACCGTGAAAAGCTACAGATAATCCTTCATCGTGTTGGCCATGGCACGCAGCCTTTCATCGACCAGGGCGAAAACCGTTCCATCCTCGAATTTCCTATTATCGTCGCGCGTCCCTGCAGCCCTTCCAGTCAAAATTTCTATTCCCTGCTCAACTGTGGCAACCGGCCAGATGTGGAATTTCCCGGCCGCGACAGCATCGATAATATCTTCGCGTAACATCAAGTCTTCAACGTTCGACGCCGGAATCATCACGCCCTGGCTGCCGGTCAGGCCTTGGATGCGGCACACCCCAAAATATCCTTCAATTTTTTCGTTCACTCCCCCGATGGCTTGAATGTCACCCTGCTGATTCATCGATCCAGTCACCGCGATGTCTTGCCGCAGCGGCAACCCGGAGAGCGCCGACACCAACGCATACACCTCCGTCGAACTTGCACTATCGCCATCCACGCCCGAATACGATTGTTCGAAACAAATACTCGCGGCCAGCGACAGCGGCGAGTCCTGCGCAAAACGTGTACGCAGAAATCCAGAAATAATGTGGACACCTTTGTCGTGAAAGCGGCCGCTGAGATTCGCTTCGCGCTCAATATTGATGAGCCCCGCTTTTCCCAGCGCCGCCGAAGCGGTAATCCTCACCGGCTTGCCAAACGAATACCCGCCAATTTCCAACACGCTCAGTCCATTCACCTGCCCCACACGTTCGCCGGCCACGTCGACCAGCAACGTGCCTTCCTCGATCATTTCGCGCACACGCGTCTCGATTAGATTATGCCGTTCCACTTTGGAAGCCAGCGCGCTTCGCACATGCGCCGCACGCACTACCGTCTCGCTCGCCGCCATAGCCGCGTAGTGCGCCTCGCGTGCCAGGTCCGCCATATCCACAAATCGCGCGGTAACCTTGTTGCGCCGCCCGGCCTGACGCACTCCGTATTCCAGCATCGCCGCGAAGGCCCCGCGATCGAACGGGAATAAATTCTCTTTTTCGCACAGCGCCCGCAGCCGTCCCGCATATTCCGCGATCACGCCGTCGCTCATATGCATTTCTTCGTCGAACTCCACGCGTACCTTAAAAATTTTGCGAAAATCCTCCTCGTACTGATACAGCACTTCGTACAATTCGCGATCTCCGATCAAAATTACTTTGACGTCCAGTTGCACCGCTTCCGGTTTCAGCGCGCTGCCCCCAAAGGGATAAAACATTTCTAGCGGCTGAATTTCCAGCCGGCTGTGATTCAGCGTGCGTTTCAAAGCGCGCCACACCCCCGTCTCGGAGAGCGCCTCCAACGAATACATAATCAGGAAGCCGCCGTCAGCACGCAGCAATGAGCCGCCGCGCAAATCCATGAAGTCGCTGGTCCAGCCACCGCGCGCATCGTAAGCGCGTTGAATCGTGCCGAAGAGATTCGCGTACGTCGGCGTCGTTTCAAAAATCACCGGCGAAGTATCCTCATCCCCGTGCGCCAGAATCACATTTACGCCGTAAACGCGGAACGGATCGCGCTCTGACAATCCCGGGAGCTTCGGTAAACCGTCCGCAGGTTCGGCGCCCGCTTCCGTTTCGCTTTCTCCTTCGCGCTCTTTGAAAGGTCCTAGGTTATCCAGCAAGTGATGCCGAACTTCTTCCAGATACTCGGACACTCCAGTACCCGGATATTTTTCTTTCAGCTCTTCGATGGCCCCGTCCACCAGAACCGAGGCAGCTTCCTGCTCGAGATAGCTGAGCTCGCTGGCCAATTCGCGGGACAACGTCAGCGTCTTGCGATACACCACCGTGAATTCCTGCCGAAACTGCTCGTATTTCCGCTCGATGGTTTCAGCTACCGGCGATTCCAGTTTTCCTTCGTGCACCATTTTGGAAATATCTTCAATCGGCACCATCTGCCCTTCCAGCACTGGGAAAATTTCCGGCAGCGCCACCGCCCCGACCTGCATGTGTCCAAGCGCGAATTGTTCACGCGCAATTCGCCGCGTGAAATCGTCCATCAGCTCCTTCTCACGGACCGTAAACCGCTCTACGATTCTTCCCTTTTGCCGCTGGAAAGGTTCACCTTCAAAGACCTGCGGAATGCGCCGCCGCAAAAAATCGATACCCGCTTGCATGTCTTTCTTGAACCCGTTGGCTTGTCCGCGCGCCAGAGACAGCAGCCGCGGGCGGTCCGCAATCTTGAAATTATTCACGTAACAGCGGTCCAGCGATTTCTTGGTACGCGGGTGCAACTTCTCAATCATGCTGGCGATGGTTCCGCCGCGGCTGGTTCCCGCTAGCCCGCAAACAAACACGTTGTAGCCAGGCGCGGACAACTCGACGCCCATTTTCAATGCACGTAGCGCGCGCTCCTGCCCGATGAAGCCTTCGCGCAATTCCGCCTGCGCCGTGGTTTCAAACGGAATTCGCGACAGCTCGCATCGCCATCGCAATTTGGCGGGCGGCAATTCCTCATGCACCGGCACGGCTTTGATGTCCTTGGAAGTCATCGAGCGGGGTACTCTAACATACCGACACGCGGGCTGAGCGCCTTTCGGATTTTTGATTCGGTACTCGGTTAAGAGTTCTCAACTCGTGGAAGCACCAGTTCATTACTGCGCGAAGCTGCCAAATCTTCGCGGTGCATCATGTGCACGCGAAATACTCCCATCGCGGCAGCCACAATCGCCGGCCCAACCACTAGGCCCAGCAGCCCAAATACAGAAAGTCCTCCGAGCACGCCAATAAACAGGAGCAGCTCATTGAGGTGTGTGCGGTTACGCAATAACAGTGGCCGCACGATGTTGTCGGCAATACCCGCCACCGCGCCGCAAATGATCATGATAGTCAGCGCTTTTCCCCAATGTCCGCTGAATCCCAGCCACAGCGCAGTCGGCAGCCAGATCAGCGCCGAGCCGACCACCGGTACCAGCGAGAAAAATGCAATGACCACTCCCCAGAAGACCGGCGAGTGCAGGCCGGCGATCGTAAACGCCGTCCCACCCAAAAATCCCTGGATGCCCGCTATCAACAGCCCCACCGCCACACTCGCGAAGATCAGCTCCTTGGACTCTACGAACATTTCTTCCTGTATGGTGCGGTCAAACGGAAATAAGTGTTTTATCCCTCGAACCACGTCTTCGCCGTCGCGAAACATAAAAAACAAGGCGAATACCAGAATGAACAGCGCGATAAAGAAACTCACCAGATTTTTAACCAGCGCTCCGAATTTGCCGGCCAGAAAGGTCGCAACCCTCTCGGCCGCCTGCCGCAACGGCTCGGAAAAATCGATCGATTGCCATGCTTCGGGCAGTTCCGCTCGCACCCGTGCCACCACTTCGGCGGGCAGCTCGCGTTCAGGATTCATGAGCGCGCTTTGCAATTGTGCAGTGGCATCAATGGCCTGTTTCGCGGTGTACGACAGCACCACCAGTGTCGGCGCGATGAGCAGCACGGTGACGCCAACGGTGCTCATCATGGCCGCATAGTTGGGCTTCAGCCGCCTCGCCAACCGTTCATGCACCGGATAAAAAAATATCGCCAGCACCGCCGACCACGTCAGCGGCACCAGAAATGGCTCGAAGATCAGATACACCACGTACCCAAGCAGCAGCAACGCGCCGTAGGAAAGTACGTTGGTGAGGCGGTCACTTGTGGTGGTCAGCGTGGAGGGAAAAGTCTTCATGCGGGCTCTATTCTGCCGCAATTTGGGGGGAATTGGTTACTTGATGCTGACCTGCTCTATCAATCGCAAAACATCCTCGTGAGTCACATCGTAGACCGGGCGGACATCTTCCTCTTCCAGGCGTTCTCGCAAGTAATCGGCGGCGATAAAGCTGGCCTCGCGATCGGTCAAGTCGCGGCCGCTGCGCTCGCGAAATTTTACAAACGCGGTATGCGCCAGGCCCACCATCACCACGTCGCCGTCGACAAAAAATTTGGTATCGATGGTGTCGCTGTGCCGTGTGGCAATGCCGTTCCACAGGTACGAAAACCGGCATTCATAAACGTGCCCGGTCAGCTTAGAAGTGACTTCGAAGGCGCCTACAAATTCTTTCATGGCGCCGGCGTTTGCTAATACTGGACGTGTGGTCACGCGTTCTCCGAATTTTCGTGATTCTTCAGTCTACTGGTTCGTTCGTACTCCAAATGACAGCGCACTGGGCTTGCTACCGTGACGCGGCCGAAGCGGTTTCCACCCGCGTGTAATTACGGATAGCCGCTGCCACTCCCGCGCCTTCCAGAACCCGCAACCCAAGCTCCAGCATTATTTTTTCCAGCGCCGCCAGGAAAAGCAGCACATTGTTTTTCTGGCTGCAGTATCCCATCAGGCCGACACGCCAGATTTTACCCTTCAACGGACCCAGGCCACCGGCTATCTCAATGTTGAATTCATCCAGCAGTTGGTTGCGCACGCGAGCATCATCGATGCCCTTGGGGATCATCACCGCCGTCACCGTCGGCAATCGCTCCGCCGGATTTTTTACCAGCAGCTCGAGTCCCAGGGCTTCCAGCCCGGCAATTAATGCCAGCTGATTGGTGCGATGTCGCTCCCATCGTACCGCCAGGCCCTCCTGCATCACAATGCGCATAGCTTCGCGCAGTGCATAAATCAGGCTGATTGGAGGAGTGTGATGATACAGCCGATCTTTGCCCCAGTAATTCATCGCGGTGGTCAAATCAAAATACCAGCTTTGCACCTTCGTTTTTCGTGTGCGCAATACTTCTTCGCCGCGCGCGCTTACGGTGATGGGCGACATCCCCGGCGGCGCGCTGATCGCTTTTTGCGTTCCGCTGAAGCAGATATCCACGCGCTCGTTATCCACATGCAGCGGCACAGCCGCGAGCGATGCCACGGTGTCCACCACCAGCAGCGCGCCCAATTCGTCCGCCACTTTTCGAAAGTCCGCAAGCTGCGTTAAAACGCCCGACGAAGTCTCGCCTTGGGCCAGCCCGATAATTTTAATTTTTCTTCCCTTACCCGCGCGGCGCACATCTTCGGCATCCACAGTGTTACCGTAAGGAGCCTCCACTTTGGTGATTTTTGCACTGGCGCGTTGCGCAATCTCAAACATGCGGTCCGAAAAAAGTCCATTCACCGCCACAATGCCTTCATCGCCTTCTTCCAACGTGTTGAGCACCGATGCTTCAATGCCGCCAGACCCCGACGCCGACAGCGGCATCGTCAATCTATTTTCCGTTTGAAAAATCTGCCGCAGCAGCAGTTGCGTTTCGTCCATGCAGGTTTTAAACCACGGATCGAGGTGCCCCACTAGCGGCGTGGCCATCGCGCGATACACGCGCGGATCTACAGAGGACGGTCCGGGTGTCAGCATTAACCGAACCGGCGGATTTAATTCACCAACCGTTTGCGTCATGGCTTGTCCTTCTAACGATGCAGTGATGTGGAGGCACCTGCTTGCGCTTCCGAGGACCATGGAAGCGCGGCCAGAACACCAATTTTCGCCCATATAGCTGCCAGGGCGCAACGGTCAAATTGGCTGCTTATTGGCGGTTCGAAGCTCAGGATTTGCGAAGGTGATCGAGCAGCGCGAAGAGAAACACGGCCACAATGGCGTTGACCACCGCGGCGGCGGCCAGATGCATGGTGAACCACACGCTGGACTGCGCCAGAAGAATGCGTCGCGTCAAAAGCACGATGCCCTGGTGCAAACCGAAGAAGATAATGGTGAGCGCAAACCGCGCAGCCGGGTGCTCGGTGTCCAGACGTGCGCCAATGGAGGACGCCAGGTAGCCGATGATAGTTTTCGCGATGCCGTAGAGACCGAGAGGCACCGTGGGCCCGCTGAGACTGTCCTGAAGCAGCCCTATGACCATGCCTAGCAGCAGACCTGTGGAGGGATTGCGACGACTCAAGCCAAAGTAAATGGTGATCAGCAAAGGCAGATCAATCATCGCGGCTTTCGCAAAATAAACGGGCACGAAAGCCTGAAACATCAGGGCAAGCAGCGCGGCGCCCACGATAGCTCCGCCACGGAACTTATGCACCTCGATGTGCGATTCCATGTTGCGAATGTCGAAAGCGTCGTTCATTCCGGTTTCACCGCTGCCGCTGCGTTCTCAGAGGCCGGAACCGTCGTCGGGGGCGCCGCCGCCGGAGCAGCAGGCTTTGCGCTAGCTCCGCTAGTCGGAGACTTTGCGCCTTCCACCGCCGTCTTACTTGCAGCGCTCGAGGAAGGCTTTGCCGTTTCTTCGGCTGGCTTAGTCGCTACACTGCCGGAAGGCTTCCCAGTTTCCGTTTCCTGATTCATTTGCAGCGGCTGAAGAGTCAGCAGAACAATCACTTCTTCCAGCCGCTCCAGATCGGCCGAGGGACGGATGCGAATGCTCTTAAAAGGATTACCGGGCTTGATATCCGTGACAGTTCCAATGGGCAGATCGCGTGGAAAAATTTTGTCCATGCCGCTGGTTACGACGCGTTCTCCAACATGTACCGTGTCATCGTTAGCCACGTACTTCATGAACAGCAGCGGCTCACCGGCGCCGCCAACTGGACTTTGCTTGCGGGAGTTGCTGAGCATGGCGCCCACGCCGCTGTCTTTATCGGTCAACAACAGGACTTCCGACGTGTTGTCGTACACTTCCACGACTTTACCGACCACGCCTTCCGGCGTGATGACGCCCATATTTTTCTTGATGTGATCCTTCGAGCCGCGGTCAAGCATGATTGTCGCGCTGGCGGTTCCCGCGCTGGTAGCAATCACCCGCGCGCCAAGCATGGGTACGTTCTCATGCGATTTGTGAAAGTTGAGCAGCAACGCCAGGCGGTCCGCTTCAATAGCTTTGCTTTGCAGTTGATTGACCTGCATTTTGAGCTCGTTGTTTTCGCGGCGAAGCTGTTCATTCTCGCGCGAAGCGTTTTGCAACGCGAAATAGTGACGCCACGTCTCGCGTAAGTGCCCGATACCATGATTGCCCGCGCGCTCAAACGGAGAGAAAGCGCCGACGGTCCACACGCGAATCAAGCGGCCTTCCGAGTCGCGTTCCAACCGGCCTTCCGAATCGCGCTTGATCTGCAAGGCCAGCAATAAAATTTGCAGCAACACCACGCCGGTGAGCAGAACGATCGATTTGTGACGAGAAGGTATGCCGGGCATGTTCTTTAGCTGATCAACCCTTGTTGCTTTCGAAAGATCAAGATTGCAAATTTTCCTTCAAGAAACGGCTGACCATCTGTCTTTCGCTAGCAGAATCATTTTATGCTTTCGGAAATTGTCGAGTCCTGATCACTTCTCAATCGATGCACACCTGTCGCAGCAAGCGGAAATCGCTCAACATTTTTCCCGTGCCGAGCACTACGGAGGCCAGCGGATCATCCGCGATGGAAACGGGCAAGCCGGTTTCTTCGCGGATACGCTTATCAAGATTCTTAAGCAGCGCCCCTCCTCCCGTAAGCACGATGCCGCGGTCACTGATGTCCGCGGAGAGTTCAGGCGGAGTACGCTCCAGGGCCACGCGCACGGCGTTCAAAATGGTGGCCACACATTCAGACAAAGCTTCGCGAATTTCGCTGTCGTCAATCGTCACGGTGCGCGGCACGCCCTCAATAAGGTTGCGGCCTTTCACTTCCATCGTTAAAGGCTTTTCAAGCGGGTACGCCGAGCCAATCTCCATTTTAATTTGTTCGGCAGTGCGCTCGCCGACGAGCAGGTTGTACTTGCGCTTCAGGTATTGCATGACCGCTTCGTCCATCTCGTTTCCGGCTACGCGCACCGAGCGTGAATACACGATGCCGCTCATGGAAATGACCGCGATGTCGGTGGTCCCCCCGCCGATGTCCACCACCATGTTGCCTGAGGGCTCTTCAATAGGTAGCCCCGCCCCGATAGCGGCGGCCATGGCTTGCTCCACCAGATAAACTTCGCTGGCGCGCGCGCGATAAGCGGAGTCCTGCACGGCCCGCTTTTCAACTGGGGTGATTTCACTGGGTACGCCGATCACAATGCGCGGATGAACCAGCACGCGCCGGTTGTGCGCCTTCTGAATGAAGTAGGTGAGCATCTTCTCGGTCACTTTGAAGTCCGCGATCACGCCATCTTTCATGGGCTTGATGGCCACAACGTTGCCGGGAGTCCGGCCCAGCATGTCTTTGGCTTCGCGGCCGACCGCCACGACTTCCCCAGTGGATTTGTTGATCGCCACGATGGAAGGCTCGTTAACCACGATGCCCTTGCCAGCGGAAAACACCAGTGTGTTCGCGGTGCCAAGATCAATGGCCAGGTCGGAGGAAAATAAACTGAAAACCGACCGTAAGTTGTAACCGTTCTTATTCATTCCCCCGTCTCCCGTGAAAAAATTCCGTGGTTACTAAAACAATCAAGTCTGCCGCCTTGCCAACCGTGTTTTGTTCTCTGCCCAAGCATACGCCAGCGCAAAAGAGGATGAACCGATGCTTGTTCTGTGATTTCCTGTCAAATCCAAAAACTTACTTAGGCACCACGATGGAGACTGTCTGCTGCGCGGTCCCTCCACGGCGGTTCGAACCAATGATTGAGATCGTATGCTGTCCCGGCTCCAACGGTTCCGTGAAATGCCGGAATTGCCCATCCGGCGCGATATTCGGCACCGACTGCCCGTTCACGATGAGTGCCGCTCCCGGCTCCGTTCGCCCGACAATTTCCGCCACCCGTCCGTGCAGCTGCGTGCCCTCAATTTCAAGCATCATGTCCTGCGATTTGCCCTGAGCCACCAGCGTGAACTGAAACGTCTCGCTGACTTCGCTGGTTTGCTTCTTGGCATCCTGCGCGGTCACATTCCAGAAATACTCGCCGGGATCGAGACCGACAATGTCCGCAGACGTGCCCGAAACTTTGGCTTGCTTCACGATGGTGCGGAATGATGTGGTGGCGCTCAGCCGCACCGTATAAGAGACCGCATCTTCAACCGACTTCCACACAAAATGCACCGGAGAAATCTTGGGCTTCTCGTTGATGATTGGCGCAAGATTCAGCGGCTCTACGAGTGACGGCGGGGCGAGAACATTGGATCGCTGAATGCCGCCTCCGGTTGGGAAGCTGGCTTTCTCCCATTGCGTCAGCTCAATTTTTTCATCGCCGCGCTGCACTTCCGCGGAACCGGTAGACACCACGATCTCATGATTGTTGCTATCTGGATCATTCTTGACCGACGCACGGCTGTTTTGCCGCAGTTGCGCGCTGGCATCCTCTACGTTGACCACTGCTTTGGAACCGGGCGAACTCCAATTCCCGGTGGCGAGGTCCACGGAACCGGTGCTGATACGCATGGCCACACTAGTGGGTCTGTTGCTAGCCATGGAATTCTCTTCCACAGTCACTAGCGTGTCGGATTTGACCGTGTACGTTGTGCCGTCCGCGAAGGTGATGCGCGCTGCACTATCCGAGCCCGTCTGCACGAAATCGCCCTTGTCCAGCGTAGTCTTGTAATCGGCGGTCACCCACTGCACGGAGTTGACCTTCTTAATTTGAACTTTGCCGTCAAGATTTACAAACTTGGCTTGCATCTGGGAGATGGATAAGTTTTCGGTGTCGGGTGTGGAGATGGCGTTCGAAGCCTTGTGATATAGCGAGGAATAAAGATCGGGTGAGATGAGGTACACGATGCCAAGAATTGCGCCGAGCACAAGAAGCGCGTACACAATAACAGTCTTGTAGGTGACCGCAGTCCAATAGACCTCTACCCGCGGCTCCTTGCCGGAGGCCACGGTGTGCTTTGGGTCGATGGGTGCTTGTACGCTCACAAGTTTGGCTGTTTATCGCTCCAATTTTAAAATCTAGCACAGCGATTTGGGCGCCGTTCAACTGGGCGGGTGGGTCGTAGTCAAACTGCAAATAGCGAATGAGCACACCTCGCGGAAAGCCAACGAAAATTTCCATTCCCTCAACCTTGGCGCAGTGACTATTTACGCGTCTGCGACTCGATTACCCTCGATTGTCGTTGAGGGTCACGCCGGTATCTCCTATAATTTAATGTTTGTGTGGTGACGGAGGAGACTGATCGGATGGCTGGAGATTCAGATAACCGGAAACTTGGGTACCGCATATTCCTGGGCGTTGTCGTCTTGGTTCTTGGCGGGAGCATGCTGCTTTACCTGGTGCCTCAAACACCCGGAACTGGCGAGGCCGCCACGGACACCGTGGCCAAGGTCGGCGATCAAGCCGTCACCTTGGGAGAAGTGCGCCAGCAATTAGCGCAGATCGAGCAACGAAATCAAGTCCCCAAACCGCTCGAATCGCTGTACGCGCGCCAGATACTGAATCAACTGGTCTTTGAGAAGGAAATTGAATACGAGGCTAAGCGCCTGGGCATAACGGTCTCCGACCAGGAGCGCGCGGACCGCATCAAGCAGTACGTGCCGGGCGCCTTCGTCAACGGAAACTTTGTCGGCATGGATCGTTACTCGGCCGAAGTGCAGGCGCGCTTCCAGCTTACCGTGCCGGTTTTTGAAGAATTGATCCGCCAGGGCTTACTCGAAGAAAAGTTTCGCAAGCGCGTAACCGATGGAATCAGCGTGGGGCCGAATGAGCTACAAGACGAATTCCGCTATAAAAACGAAAAGATAAAATTGGATTACGCGGTAATTAAGCCCGAAGACCTCGCTGCCAAGATCAATCCCACCGACGCGGAAATCAAAGCCGAGTACGAAAAAAACAAGTCGCGCTACCAGATACCTGAGAAGCGCGTGGTCCGCTACGGCTTACTGGACACCACGCAAATGCGTCGCAATATCCAGGTTTCTGACGATCAGCTGAAAGTACAGTACCAAAACAATATTCGACAATATCAGGTGCCTAATCGCGTTCACCCTGAGCATATTTTATTCATGACCGTGGGCAAGACCGACGCGGAAGTCGACGAGATCAAGAAAAACGCCGAAGACGTCCTGAAACAAGCCAAGAAAGGCGCCAAATTCGAAGACCTGGCCAAGAAATATTCAGAGGATCCGGGCTCGAAAGACAAAGGCGGCGACCTCGGCTGGATAACACAAGGGCAAACCGTCCCGGAATTTGAAAAGACCGCCTTCGGCCTGGATAAAGGCCAGATATCCGACCTGGTTAAAACCCAGTACGGCTTTCACATTATCAAGGTGTTGGATAAAGAAACGGCGCGAACCAAGACCTTCGACGAGGTAAAGGACTCCTTGCGCGCTCCCATGGTGTTGCAACAAGCTGACCAGCAAGCCTCCCAAGCGGCTGATCAGCTGGCCAAGGCTATCCGCCAGTCTAACAAAGTTTCCCTCGACGATTTAGCGAAGCAATACCAACTGACGGTATCCCAAACGCGGCCCATAAGCGTGACCGACCCCATCCTGGAACTGGGAAACTCCAAAGAAGTGAAAGACGCCATCTTCCGGCTGCGCCAAAATGAACTGAGTCTGCCGATCCGTACCGACCGCGGCTACGTGGTTTTGTCCGTGCAACAGATCACCCCGGCGCATCAGGGCTCGCTGGAAGAGGTTCACGAGCAAGTCGTGAACGATTTGAAGCAGGAAGAGGCCGGCAAGCTGGCCAAAACCAAGGCCGAAGAACTCGCCAAGCGCGTAAAAGCCGGCGAGAAGTTTGATGCTGCTGAGAAGGCATTGGGATTGGAAGCGAAAACCAGCGATCTGATCTCCCGCAATGACTCCATCAGCGGTGCAGCCAGCGGCAAACAGCTTGGCGAGGCCTTTCAGATGAAGCCCGGCGACGTGGGAGCGCCCATGAGTTTGGGAAACGCTTGGATGGTGTATCGCGTGGAGACGAAAGAAGAACCGAATCCCAATGATTTTGAGAAGCAAAAGAAAACTTTAACCGAGCAGTTGCTCCAGACCAAGCGCAGCGTGGCTTACGAGGCGTTTAAGACCGCTCTCGACACCCGCCTCAAGCAAGAGGGCAAAGTTAAGCTTATGACCGACAAAATGGCCGGCTTCGGAAGCTTCGGCAGCTAACTCCCTTATTTTCTTTATATTACTGAATAGCACCCAAGTTCATGGGTGCTCTTGCCTTTGCTTTTCCGCCCAGATACCCTAGCAGTGTTCCTACCACCTCATTTTAGCAACAGAGCCGCTGTCGGAATTGGGTTATGCGTGGCGGCTTTTTTTGGACGGAGTCTACAATCCCGTGAAAAACAGAACTACAACCCGCGCCGCGACAGTAAGGAACAGCTACCGTTGCAGCATGGAGCGAAACCAGTCCGGAAAGTATTGCGTGCGTATCCAGGTGCGCTTCCCACGTCATGCCTGGTCGCTGGAGGTATTTTTTCTGGCTTCCTCCTTCAACCGCGCCATGACCAAGCTGGAGGAATCGCTCGATTTTCTGCAGCGCAATGAAGAAAAGCTGTGGTTTTGGGGCGTGGATCGAGCCGAAGACATGGGTTTCTCCGCGGAATTTTTGCGCGAAGCCGGGCTCAAGCTGGATCGCCGTAGCGAATTCCCACGCAAAGCCGCCAATCTCACCGTCGAACCGGAGTTGGAAGTGCCCGCGTTTGCTCTGGGGCCCATGCGCCGCGGCCTGGCGGAGTCAGTAGAACCTCCTCGGGTGCCCGCTGCGGGCGACTAAGCACTCTTTCGAACGCCCCTATGTTTATATCTCGTCCTCACTAACGTCTGTTTACCTCACCAGCTGCACCCTCTCCTGTATTGACTTCCATCCTGATGGAGAACATCATGCCGCCGCATTATCCAGACTATCGCGGTATCTGTGGTTCAACACCATAGGTACGCGTGGATTCACATGAAAACTCGAGAGTCCAACCGTTCAGAATGATACAGGGAGTCTTCAAGGAGCAACAAGAGGAGAGCAATGAAAAAGAACGTTAGCTTGGCCCTTTTGATGGTCTTGTTGTTTGGGTTCGGCTTTACAAGCACATCGCATGGCAACACTACACGTCAATCTACACAATCGAATGACCCGTCGCAAAGCGACTCTACTGCAAAGAAAAAGAAGAAAAAACCAGCCGCGGACTCTTCCGATACGGCGAACTCCGCGAAAGCTAATCCGGGCGAGGCCTCCACCGTCCCGAAGAAAACCAGATCCAGTAAAAAGACCGATTCGAACCAACCGGCGGGAACCGACAGCACCACCAACGGCTCCGGCGCCTCCACGACTTCTTCCCGCAGCAAACCCAAGACTAAGACCAAAAAGAGTGCTGCCGCTGATCCTTCCGCGAGCGCGACGCCACCCACCGGGGACACTCCCGCAGCCGGCGAAACCAAGGCCAGCACTACAAGTAAGCGGAAATCAAAGAGCGCATCGAGCGAATCCAGCAACACCGCAAGCTCAGCGACCGCAAATTCAACGAAAGATCCTACCGCTGGAGCGAATTCCGGCGACACCACCAGCGCGCGGACTAAGGACTCGTCCGGTAGGACGACGGAATCGACCGCTGGAACGAAGGACTCGACCGGCAACACCCGGCAATCATCCAACTCTTCAAGCACTACCGACGCAGGAGCACCTGCCGCTCCCCCAACGACCGGCAACTCTGGCAACACCACTAGCGCTCGGACTCCGTCGAAGTCCATGAATCAGCAGTCAGCGCCCGCAAACAGCAACGGAATGGTATGGGTTAATACCGATTCCGGCGTTTACCACAAACCGGGAACGCGATGGTACGGCAAGACCAAGCAGGGCAAATACATGACGGAAGCCGATGCACAGAAGGCGGGTTATCGCGCGTCGGAGAAAAATTAGCAGCGACTGTTCGTGCAGCACAAATCCTGAGGAGGAATCGATGAAGAATCTCTTAATGCGGTTGGTAGTAATGATGGTAGTGGGCTTTTGCAGTACCAATCTGGCTGTTTCGCAGCCAAGCGCCGCTCCGAGGGCGTTCAGTTCCTTTGCAGCTGCGGTTCCGGCTGATGATCTGGTGGATATAAATTCCGCGACTTTGGATCAGCTAAAGGCGCTGCCCGGAATCGGTGACGTTTACGCCCAAAAAATAATCGATGGCCGGCCCTACGCCAAGAAGACTGATCTTACCCGAAAGAAAATCATTCCCATGGCCACTTATAAAAAGATTGAGGACAAAGTGATTGCCAAGCAGACAAAGACACCATAAAGAACGGGAAACCTCATTAGAACTAGAGGAGCTTTCTCAGAAGCTGGCACATATCCGTGTCAGCCTTCTTTTATGTGCGAGTTTATTTCCCAGGGCGCAATCAAATATGTTGCAGGCTATCACATTACCTGAAAATCAGGGTTGTACCCGGACCTTTGCGGCAGAGAAAGTAAACGATGATCTGGGGACCAGCAACGCCCGGATGGACACCGTCTGTCCCACCGCGAGGCTGTTCACGTCCGCTACGCCATCAAAGATCGTCGCCCCGCTGATGGTGTTCACCAGCGGGTTGGTCGTGAAGGACATAAACGGCGGCAAATTTGAAAGCGTGAAAGTCTGCCCAGAGACAGTTTGTACCATTCCGGTAGTCCGCGTGAATCGCAATAGAACCGCGTCCGCGGTAGCCGCCTGGTCTCCCGTTGCGGCGGTCCCCGTAGCCGTCGTGACATGCACCATTACATCCTGTCCATCCGTAAGATCCCCCTCGCCCGCAAATAGCGTAGTTACATTGGCGGGTGGCAGCGACGCATTATTAAAAAATTCACCCAGGTCCACGGCGAAGGTGGGATTGGACAGCGTCACCAGAAATACATCGCCAGGATTCGCCGCCGTCAGTGTTGTATTCCCGCTCGCGACTACTTTGTTCGCCACCACCAGGTTGAATTGGCCCGCAGTCGCGGTATTGATCAGGGTTCCTTCCAGTTCATCCTGTGGAGTGGCACTCAGCAGGTCGGCCGAAACCAGTGTCAGCGCTCCCGCACTGTTCACCGTGGCAACCACGCTGACCACCGTCTGATTCGCCACCAGACACGTCGCATCCACCGCCGCGCACAATCCTTGCGGATCTTGAATCACCACCGTTGATGGCAGCCCGATCGATAACGAGATGCCATTGCTCGCCTTAACGGTGATCGAAGTCGAAGTCTTAGCTGTGACCAGCCCGACAAAGTCCTCAATCAGATCCAACACCCCACTTGGGGTACCTATCCGCGGAAGCGTCGCTACGTTGAAAGTGTCCGCGGCGCCAAAATTCAGGGTCACTGTACCGGAACTAACTGTGAGCGCGTCGTTCAAATTCAAGTTCAAAGAAATACCCGAAGATTGCCCGGCAGCAAGTATCAACGGAAATGGGGCTGAAGTTACTTGCGACGATCCTGCCGGCAGTACAATCTTGCAAATAGTGCCGGTCAAGCATGTTCCGTTCAGTGTCGCTCCCGACTGGTTGTCCAACGTTAGAGTGGGCGCCGAAAACGTCACCGTCGCGGTGCTGTAAGTCCCCGCGGGCAAACTAAGCACACCCAGAAGCGCTGTGTCCGCTTGCAACCGTGTCAAATCCACCGGGTAGATCGCAGGCGACAAAGGCAATGGCACTGCATTCCCGCTAGTAGGATTCAGGGTAATCCCCGTAATGCTGACGGTTGCGGAGAGTACGGAAATATTCGTCAACGAAACGTCCGGCTTGGAAGTCAACGTCAGAGTGAGACTGGCGCGTTGTTGATTGCCACCACCGCCCGTGGTCGTCTGACCGCTGCC
The DNA here is from genome assembly GCA_036270765.1 of Candidatus Acidiferrum sp. GTDB lineage: Bacteria > Acidobacteriota > Terriglobia > Acidiferrales > UBA7541 > Acidiferrum. The sequence continues at coordinate 38,433 of DATBBY010000035.1, read as the reverse complement.
GCTACAACCCGCAAGCGCCATGAACGCGATAAAAAATACGTACCCAAGCTCTTTGTTACGCTTCATGCTCACCTCACGTGCCCATATGCCCGATGTCAATGCTACTAAATCAGCTTAATTAGTCTGAACTGGGACTGCCATCGACTGTAACGCCGCCTTCGCGGCAATGTCGCCGCAAAAGCTTGCGTGGTGTTCAAGTATTAAAGCCGAAGCACGGAACCCAGGATTTTGCCTGCCGCCCAACATGACCGTTCTCGATCAGAGGGTATGTTAAGGTAACTATTCATCTCTATTATAAATTCCAAGTTCCTGCAGGAGACCTTTACCCTCGTGGCGCGCAATATCCGAGCGACGACCGACAAAAGTGCCAAGCGTACCGGCGATCTGGGGCCTAGCACACAAGTCTCCGAGCAAGGTCGCGCGAATACTGCCCCACCGGCTTTGACCCGCCGCGGCAATTCAGTCCAGCAGTCGCGCCCCTCGGTACCCCAGCAGAAAAAGTCCGGCGACCGGGTTGCGGCTCTGGGCAGTCCCTCAATGCATGACGTATTCGGACCTGGTGGCCTGCTGGGACGCTGCATGATCGGCGGCTACGAACATCGGCCCGGCCAATTGGAAATGGCCGAAGTGGTGCACGACGCGTTCGAACAGCATCACCACGCCGTCGTGGAAGCTGGCACCGGTACCGGCAAGACGCTCGCTTACTTGATCCCCGCAATTTGCAGCGGACGCCGCGTGGTTATTTCGACAGCGACCAAATCTCTTCAGGAGCAGCTGTACCAGAAAGATGTCCCGTTCCTGCAGAAGCACTTTGCGCCCAATCTAAAAGTCGCGGTGATGAAGGGCCGCTCCAATTTTTTGTGCCACGCCCGCGTCAATCAAATGGCCCATCAGCCTTTGCTGAAAGCCCTGGAAGAAATTGACGCTTTTCGCCAGATTCGCGAATGGTCGAAACTAACTGAAACCGGGGACCGCAACGAATTGACTTTCCTTTCTGACGACTCCGATCTCTGGACCCGCCTCGATGCCCGCCGCGACACTTGCACCGGGCAGAAGTGCGATCACTTCAACGAGTGCTTCGTGACCGCCATGCATCAGCGTGCCAAAGAAGCCGACCTCATCATCGTCAATCATCATTTGTTTTTCGCCGACCTTTCGCTGAAGCAGGACGATTTCGGCAGCATCCTTCCTGAATATTCCGCGGTGATTTTCGACGAGGCCCACGAAATAGAGGACGTGGCCAGCGATTACTTTGGCCGGCAGATTTCCAATTATCGCTTCGAGGAGCTGGCGCGCGACGCCGATCAATCCTTGAGGCTCCTGAACCTGGGCTCGCCTTCCATCCTGCGCCGCACCCAGCGTGTTCGCGAAAAAACCCGCGCCTTTTTTGAAGCGTTTCCGCCTCGCGACGGCCGTTTTCCTTTTACGCGCACCGAACGCGACGCATTTGTCGAGCAGCATCGCGAAGCTTACGATTCCCTCTTGACGGCGCTAAAAGGCCTGGAAACCGAAATCGCCGCCTTGGTGCAAAAGCCCGAGGAACTGTTGCGCATCGCCAGGCGCAGCTTCGAGCTCCGCCAGGAAGTGGCCTTCCTGTTTAAGTCCAATGAAAAGAATTACGTCTATTGGTATGAGCGCCGCAACAAAGGCGTATTTCTAACCGCCACGCCCATCGATGTCAGCCAGATCTTGCGCCAGCGCCTTTTTGAGCAATTCGATACCGTGGTCTTAACTTCCGCTACGCTTACGGTCGGCGGTCGATTCGAATTCATCCGCCAGCGCCTCGGCCTCGATCACGTCAAAGAGCGCACCCTGCCGCCTGAATTCAATTACCCCGAACAAGCTCTACTGTATTTGCCTACTAAAATGCCCGACGTTCGCGATGCCGGTTTCGCATCCAAAGCGGCGGATGAAATTGTGCAACTCCTGGAGCACAGTCAGGGCCGCGCGTTTTGTCTCTTCACCAGCTATAGCCAGATGAACGATCTGTTCGAACGGGTACGCACCCGCGTAAGTTTCCCCCTACTACTGCAAGGTACAGCGCCCCGGTCCGTGCTCTTGGAGCGATTTAAAAACACGCCAGCCGCAGTGCTCTTCGCCACGTCCAGTTTTTGGCAAGGTGTGGACGTCCCCGGCGAGCAACTTTCTATGGTCATCGTGGACCGCTTGCCTTTTGCGGTTCCTAGCGACCCCATCGTAGCCGCCCGCGTGCGCGCGCTGCAGGACGACGGCCGCAATCCCTTCTCGGAATTTCAGGTGCCACAAGCCGTGCTCGCCCTGAAGCAAGGCTTCGGCCGTTTGATTCGCACCAAGACCGACCGTGGCGTCCTGGCCCTGCTGGACACCCGCATCCAACGCATGCCCTATGGTAAAATTTTCCTGGAATCGCTGCCGAACTACCGCATCACCCATAATTCGGCTGACGCTGCGCGCTTCCTCGAGAGATAGAAAGATAAGAGATACGCAGAGTCCCTCCTGGCGCAATTTGAGGATCCATGTTTGAAGTCAGCGTAGAAGAAACATTTTCCGCTGGTCACGCCCTGCGCGGATACCGGGGCAAGTGCGAAAATGTGCACGGCCATAATTACCGCGTGCGCGTCACGCTCGAAGGACCGCAACTGGACAACATCGGTCTGCTCGTGGATTTCACGGAATTAAAACGCGCCGTTCGCGAAATCATGGGCCGGCTAGATCATCAATTTATTAATGATCTCGAGCCCTTCAAGACCGTCAATCCATCGGCGGAAAATTTGGCCAAATATTTTTACGACGAGGTCACCCGCCTGTTACCTGGCTTGCCTCCGGGCGCGCATGTAACTGACGTGATTCTGTGGGAGACCGACACCAGCCGGGCGCAGTACCGTCCCGCCGGCGGGAAGTCATGAATCGCTCGTTCACCATGATCATGATTCCAGGCTTACTCGTCGCGCTTATGTACGTGCTGGTCCTGCGGCACCTGGGATATCCACCGGGTTATCCCAGGCTGATCGTGGCCATGGTCCTTTTTTTTGGAATGATCTGGTGGCTGGGGCGCAGGACCATCCGGAAATCTAAATCAGACACACGCTAAAGCGAACAGAAACGGCCAAGTAGAGATTCTCTAGCCCAATGTTTATCACCGAAATATTCAAATCAATCCAAGGGGAAGGCACTCGCGCGGGCTTGCCCTGCATCTTCGTGCGCTTGACCGGATGCAATTTGCGCTGCACCTGGTGCGACACCGCTTACGCCTTTCACGGCGGCACGAAAATGAATGTCGCGGAAGTTGCTGCCCGCGTCGACCAACTCGCCGGTCGAATTCCGGGCGATACAGCAGAGGCAGGCCATCCCATTGCCGCAGTGCCGCTAGTGGAATTAACCGGCGGCGAACCATTGCTGCAAGAGGAAATTTACCCCCTGGCTCAACACTTACTCGGTTCCGGGTACACCGTGATGATCGAAACCAGCGGCGAGCGCTTAATCGACAGGTTGCCGCGCGAAGTGATCAAGATTGTCGACGTGAAATGCCCGGACTCCGGCCAGCCAGCCACTTTTGAAATGCGCAACCTCGAAGCGCTCAGCCAGAACGACGAAATAAAATTTGTGCTTTCCACGCGGCGCGATTATGAGTTCGCGCGAGAATTTACTTTGCAGCACAATTTGCGCGAGCGTGTCCACCAGGTGCTGTTCTCACCGGTCTTTGAAGGCTCGGAGGGCAAATGGGCCGGCCTGGAGGCTCGCAAAGTAGTCGAATGGATGCTCGAGGATTCTCTGCCGGTGAGATTGGGATTACAGCTGCACAAGTTCGTGTGGGACCCGGCAACGAAAGGCGTTTGAAATATGTCCGCCTCAAAGATTCAAAACATAAAAGCAGTCGTCCTGCTCAGCGGTGGCATGGATTCGTGCGTATGCGCGGCGATTGCCATACAAGCGCACGGCGCCGATCACGTCGCGTTGCTGCACGCCGGCTATGGCCAGCGCACGCAAAACCGCGAACGGCAAGCGTTCGAATCCATCGCCGATTTTTATCATGTGCCCCACCGTTTGGTCGTTCAACTGGATCATTTCCGCGCCATCGGTGGCTCTGCGCTTACCGACAGCGGCATCGCCGTGCCAGAGCATCAACATATTCCCGACAACGCCGCCTCTAACGAAATCCCCGTCACCTACGTCCCTTTTCGCAACGCCCATTTTCTTTCGGTGGCGGTCAGCTGGGCTGAAGTCATCGGCGTTCATTCCATCTATATCGGCGCGGTCGCGGAGGACAGCTCCGGCTATCCCGATTGCCGCCCGGAATATTATCGTGTCTTTCAGGACCTGATTCGCGTGGGCACTCGCCCTGAAACAAATGTTGAAATCGCCACTCCGGTGATCGCCCTGAAGAAAAGCGAAATCATTCGCAAGGGCATCGAGCTTGGCGCCCCACTGCATCTAACTTGGTCGTGCTACCAGAGCGAGGATGCCCCCTGTGGCGTATGCGACAGTTGTCTGCTGCGTGTGCGTGCTTTTGCTGAGGTTGGCGCATCCGATCCCATTTCTCAGCGTGGCGCCGCAGCCCACTCCTGACCTTTGAATCCAGCCCCGAATCCAGTAATAATGGTGCGCGCCTCGCCCGGGCGGTAGGCCTGTTGCAAAGGAGAATCAAGCATGAGGAAGAAATACGCGAGTTCGTGGCTGTTAAGTTTCTGCACGGTTGCGATATTTGTGTCTGTGCTGGTTCCGCGCGCCGCTGCGCAAGGCGATGGCGCGGTTCGCGGACAAATTCTGGACGTGACCGCTAAGCCTTGGGCTGATATTCCGATTCAGCTGGTAAGCGATCAAGGCGTGAAGCAGGACTCGAAAACCGACAAGAGTGGCAATTATAGTTTTAGAAATCTTAAGGCGGGGGTGTATAGCGTATTCGTGGTCCTGCCCGCGCCCAATAAACCATTCGAAGTCAAGGTTCAGGTGCAAGGCGGCCAGGAGGCTAAGGCGGATCTCAATTTTAAAGACATCGTCTCCAAACAGGGCGCGGCGGCCACCGAGCAAATCAAAAAACAGGAAGAAGAAAAAGCTAAGTTCGAAGGCATGAAGCAGCATTTTTCTGCCGGCGTCGCACTTTTGGACCAGGAACGCAAAGCCAAAGACGATGCAGGCAAAGCACCCGCTGATCAACGTGACGCGGCGAAATCCAAAGTCACCGATCTTGGAAATCAGGCCATCACGGAATTTATCGCCGCGCAAAAGGCAGCTTCAGAAAAAGATGCAAATCAGCACATTATCTGGGCCAAGCTTGCGGAAGCTTACGACCTCGCCGGCCGCAACGACGACGCGATCAACGCCTATCAACAAGCTATCGCCGCCAAGCCGGACGTCCCTGGCTATTACAACAACCTCGGAAATGTCCAGGCGCGAAGCGGCAAGGTTGACGACGCCCGCGCTTCCTACACCAAGAGCGCGGAACTCGACCCTCCTAATGCCGCCACCGCGTGGCGCAACTTCGGTATCAGCTTGTACAATGCCGGTCGTTTGAAAGAAGCTGTCGAGCCTTTGAAGAAGGCCAGCGAACTCGATTCAAAAAATCCCCAGGTTTGGTATTTGCTGGGCGCTGCGTTGGTAGGTTCGATGGAGACCAAGAAAAACGGCGACAAACTGGAGTTCATCATTCAGCCGGGAACCGTGGAAGCCTATCAGAAAGCTGTAGAGCTTGATCCCAATGGCGGCCCCAATAGCTATGGAGCGCAGGCCAAGCTTGGTCTCGAAGCCCTGCAGCAAATTCAGCCCGGCATCGACACGAAAGTAAATACGCGCAAAAAGAAGAATTGATAGAGTGCTGTTCCTTCGGCCGGTTCCGCGCGACGGGACCGGCCTTTTTTTATTTCTTCTTCCAATATTGTGCGGGTCTTGGGCAGTGTGTCAGTTTCCGGTAACCGCGTTACACAGGATTTGGCTCGCAATCGCAGTCTCCGTTTGCTTTCGGGCAGGAACCGAGGGCGTTCTTGCTGCTATGATTTTTGACCTAAGGGAATCGAGAATGGAACTGGCATGGCCTGTGCTTGCGGTGGTGGTGGTTCTTGCGGGGGCGTTGCGGTTCACCCCATACGAGGCTGTCCTCCAAGGCGTTATAGCGTTCGTAATGGTCACGACGGTGGTATCGGGTTTTCTGATGCATCCACGCAGGGAGGTGTTCTACGTACGGACTGCGGTATTACTAATTGACCCGGACCGAAATAAGTTTTTGGAACACGACCTTCTGACGGTGAGAGTTGAACTTGTGAGGTTATGGTTGTTGTTTGTGCCTACGGTTCTCGCGGTAGCTTCTCTTGTGTTTTTCGCGGCCGGTGGTCCGATGCAGTTCAGCTTCTTGAACTGGCTTTTTTCATCACGGTATGCGCCCATCGCAATTCTCATTTTGCAGTACCCGCCACTTTTCGTTCTTCTCCTATCCGCTGCGTGGATTGACGAGAGGAGGGTGATGAGAGATGCGGAGGCGTGTAGCGCAAGGTCTTTCTCCATTTCTCATGCTCAAGTCGGGCGGGCCGGACGGGTTTCCTACCTCTTCATAGGAGAACACGGAGAGTATTACGGCGGCGACTGTTTCTGTCTGTACCTCGGGTTAGTCCACCCCCATGAACTCGCGACTATTGGTTTCCATAATGTTCGAAAACCGGAATTGAATAAAATCGCAATGGGCTTTCTATTTCATCGTTTGACAATTTTGGGGCGTGGCGTAACCGACCTAGACAAGCAAACAGCAGAGGTTCAGACAGTCTTAGCTGAGACAACATCTTAAGGTCTCAACTCCTGATCGTCGCATACTCGGAATGAATTTTCCACATCGACGGGAAACGCGTTACTCAGGATGCAGTCCGACAGAATCTGAAGGCTGACGAACCAAGGTTAATTGAGCACTATCCATTCCCGGCTGGCGCATAAATACTCATAAATATTTGAGGCCGTCGGAACGCGGCGAAGGCTAAACGAAAGGAAGACAAACCTTGGCCACTGGCACTTTAGTGGTATAGGAGAACGGACCCGGGCATTTTATATTTTATTCACTCACTATGCCCGGCGTAACTCCAATCGAATTGAATGGTGAAATCCTTCGGCGATGTCTTCAGAGGATGCCAGAAACCGAGTTGTTACGTTTTGGCCAAGCCGCGAAATATATCTGCTCGCATGAAGCGAGCTACTGGCCGCCATGCGAAGTTCCTATGCTGCAACTTAGGGAAGCACGAGCAGAATGGCGCAGACGACATCCTGGACTACGGTTGCCATGGAGCTCGATTTAACCTCTCAAAAGATGCTGTCTAGTTTTGCTTTATCGCGTGCAGTTCTTCGCGCAACGCAGCCTGTATTTTGGGGGAAGATGCGTTCCATGTGGGGCGGGCGCGTACAACGAGCCAAGACAGATGAACGAAGGAAAAGCGAATCTGGGTGCCCCTAGCACCTTAATAGTCAACAGCACCTTAGTGGTATAGGAGGTGCCACACCAGACCATTAATATGATCACGGCTCTAAGCCTGTCCCTCGGAGCGATGCAAATGCCTCAATGTGTTTTGAGTTGTCACCACTGCCATAAACCGGTCACCCATGGCGAAATAGATTTGGCGTCCCTAGCATCCTATGATCCCCTCTGGGCCCCCAAACCTGATTTTCCAGAAGGCGGTTTGCGGATGATGTGCCCGAACTGCAAAAAGCCTTCTACCTATCAGCGTTACGAATTGCTGTGCGCTCGCGACCAACTCGCCTCCAAACCACACGTCAGAGACCTCGATCCGCCAGAGTCGCAGAAATCCCTAACCGTCAGCCTAACCTGGAAGGAGTTCGTGGAAAAACTATCGGAACTCGATATGAAACGAATCCAGGGAAAACCGAAGCGCCGAGGCTGGAAGCACGTCTTCACGGCATAGGGCGGCTACAGAAAGAGAGCATGTTGCACGTTAAGCAAGACGGCGGAGGAGCCGGTGTCACCAATTCGCATCCTGGCAGCAGATGATTACGAAGGCTGGCGACGCAAAATCCGTCTGCTGCTTCAGGTACAGCGAGAATATCAGGTCGTAGCCGAGGCGTCCGATGGATTAGAAGCCGTTCAGAAAGCGCAAGAACTGAAACCGGACTTAATTCTGCTGGATATTGGGCTCCCCAAACTGCATGGAATTGAAGCCGACCGGCTGATACGACAACTTTCCCCCAGCTCCAAAATCCTGGTCCTCAGTGAGAACGATGATCTCGACGTGGTGCGCGCAGCGTTGAGCGCGGGCGCCCGGGGTTACGTTCTAAAGACAGACGCCCAGGGCGAGTTACTACCTGCAATGGATGCGGTTCTTGGAGGCAAGCAATTTCTTAGTAGCAGCCTAAACGGGGACGAATTCATCGATAGCTCGGGAGAGAAGGCCCCCGCACTGCAGCCATGAGGTTCTGTTCTATTCTGATGATGATTGCCCCACCCTTCCAACGCCTCCACGGGTCCGTCGTTTGCGCCGCAGAAAGCTCTACCCGTTTCCCCTGGACCATAGACGCCACCTTTGAAAAGAAGATTTATATTGGGTGATGTTGCGTCGACCCTATTGAGACCACCCGCGTAATCACAAACTGAACCACCGCCCGGTTTTAATTACTTTTAGCGCCGGTCGCGTTTTTCTGCCGCTGAGGATTTGTCTTATTACAGCGATGAGGACTGTCGCGTACACTAGGCCGCGGTGCCCTGGAGTTCTTTCTTTTGCAATTGACTGACGCAAACAATAGTCAAAACCGTCTGCCCGACTCCGATTCCCCAGAATGGGCTGCACTGCTGCAGTGCGCCTCTCCGCGTTCAAACCTATCCATTCTTTCCACATTGCTCAGCAAGGTATCCTGGCCCGCGCTAGTCGCCTTGGCCGAAGCCCATGGCGTCATTTCGCTTCTCACATCGAGTGTGGCCCAGCTTCAGGAAAATCTGGTGCCGCCGGAGTTCGCGCACAAAACCTGCGAACTTCACCGCGCGCAAGTGCTGTCCGCACTGCAGATGACCGCCGAGCTATTTCGATTGACGGATCAATTTCGCGACGCTGGCTTGGATACCGTGCTCGTAAAAGGGCCTACTTTGGCTTTACGCGCGTACGGCGATACCGGCGCGCGGCAATATGGCGATCTCGACTTTCTCTTGCGCCAAAAAGACATTCGTCGCGCCACTGAGCTGATGATTTCCGCTGGCTATAAGCCCGAAATAGCCGTTGAATCCCTCAGCCCCGAAAAAATTCCTGGCCAATATCCTTTCGTTCGAATCGCAGCGCCGCTCCTGGTGGAGCTCCATACCGAACGTACCATGCGCTACTTTCCTCTCGGGCTTCCAATCGAAGAATTCTTCGCGCGCCGCCAACTTGTTAGCGTCGACGGCCACCACATTCCCGCCCTCGCCATCGAAGATGAGCTGCTCCTGATTTGTATTCACGGCGCCAAACATCTTTGGGAGCGTCTATCACTCGTCGCCGACGTCGCCGCTTTCGTAACTCGCCAAACCTCTTTGAATTGGGAGCGCGCCTTTGCCGCAGCGCGCGCTATCGGTGCAGAGCGTATGTTGCATACCGGCCTGCTCCTTGCACGCAATCTGCTCCACGCTGCTCTGCCGCAAAATGTACAGTCAAGACTGCAATCAGATCGGTCGGCGTCGCAACTTGCTGGGAAAATTACGATCTGGCTACCTTCGGCTGGACATACACCGCCAGGAATATTTGCCCGCGCTTTGTATCGCGTGCGCATGCGTGGGAATGTGGTTTCAGGGCTAGGCTACTTGCTGCGGCTTACCTTCTCGCCCACCCAGGAAGATTGGCCGGCTGGAACGGAAAATGAACATAACGGGGGCTTCGCAGCGCTGCGAAGGCCTGTTCGTCTGGCCAAGAAATATCGCGGCGGCGAGAAGTCTTGATCATTGCGAGGTTTTATCGACAACGTATCTGGACAAAAAAAGGCCCGGACGCAAAAATGTCCGGGCCTTTTCTAAGCTGCCGGTTAGATGTTCGTACGACGCGCGATAATGTGTTTCGTCGTCGTCGCTGGTGCGGGCACTTCCACGTTTAGAGAGATTTCACTCTTATTACGCAGTACGCCCAGTTTTACCGTATGCGTTTTGTCCTTGCTCTCTTTGTCCTTGCTCTCCGCGCCTTGATCTTTCTCGCTGTGCTGGGCCGCTAGCTTTTGACGCAGGTCTCCCACCGAACGAATGCGTTCGCCATTCAGCGAAGTGATCACATCGCCGGCCTTCACTCCCGCCTTCTCCGCCGGTGAACCCGAATTTACCGATCGCACCAGAATTCCCTCCCCATCCGGTGCGCCAAAAAATGATCCCAGCTGGCCACTGAGGTCCTCGGCATCAATCCCCAGGCGCGGATGGCCTGCGTAAAGCATCGGTCCACTCCATTCCATCGACGGCATGTCGGGAATTTCCGCTACTTCCGGCATGTCTGGCATCTCCGGTAGCTCGGGCACGCGAAACGCGAATGTACCAGGCACACCGGGCGCCACTCTCGTCATGCCCCTTCTGAGTTCTTCAGCCTTGCCCAACGTTACGTTGATTTTCTGCGTGCGTCCGTCGCGCCACACCGTAAGTTGCACACTTCGTCCTGCAGGAATTTCGCGAATCATGCGTCGAAATTGCATCGCGCCTTCCACTTGCTGACCATTGATTTCCGTAACCACATCATTTTCGCGAAGTCCGGATTTTGATGCGGGACTGTCAGGGGCAATTCGGCCCAGCACCACTCCGCGCTCGCCTGGCAGTTTTAATTCCTTGGCGTTGTCGCTGGTAACCTCGCGCGTTTCCACGCCTAACCAGCTCCCGCCTTCTTCCCCGAACATTACGTTGAAATCGCGCACCTGCGGTTCAGTTATCTCCTGAGCGCCAACCACGTGTGCATGTTGAGCGGCCGTATATCCCGGCCCCGCTATCAATGCCGTGCACAGCGCGGCAGTGCCGCCTGCAATCGTCCATATACCTTTGTTCATTGAACCCGTCCTCAAAAAAATAGCTTCTGCGCACTTAGACGCAGCAAAAGCTAAACCGTTGACCGCAATACCACCACGCGAATCCCACCGTTCACGGTACGCAAATGAATCGGTGCTCCACCCTTGCCCAACTTTCCGTGTATTTCCCGCGGGTGCAGGGAACTTTCCAGCGCGAACGGCAGCTCGGAAGAAAAATTTCCATTTAAGCAGCGCGCATCCAAATTTGCCTGCACATCCGAAGGCACCGCCAGCAGTAAAGAGCCGTTAGTCGTTTCGGCCGTAGCGTCGCCCTTCTCATCTCGCGTGGCGCCCAGATGTGCAAGCTCCAGGTGCACATTGCCATTAGTGGTGTGCGCGTGAACCGAACCTCCGCCTTCATACACTTCGATATTTCCATTGACGGTACGTAGGTCTTCGATCACGTCCACGCCTGCGATACGCAACGTCCCATTCACCGTTCCTACATGCTCCACATGCGCGCTGTGCGGCACATGAATCACATATTCCACCGCGACTTCCACGCCGGCATTCTGTGGATAGCGCGTCGAGACAGACACCGCGCGAGGTTTCGCGTCCACTTCAATCGAAACGCGATCAAGATCCGACTCTTTACTCTTAGCGATCTTCACCGCGTGAACTTCAATAGCGTCGCGGTCCCAGCCTTCCACTTCCACCGTGCCGTTCACATTTTGTAATTCAAATGTGCCGCCCGGCTGCAACGGGTAGCTCTGATCGAAGTCCTTGCTCATCGCCAAGCCGGAAGCGGCCCAAGCGGCACCCGCCACAGATAGAACTAAAGCTGCGCGCAACGCATGTCGAAGCATCGTTTTTACCTCCTTCGATTTTTACGACAGACCCGGACCGCAACGCCAAACTGCAACCTGGACCCGAACGACTCGCAATCTCGTGTAAGGCGCGCGATTACGCGCTTCGCTCATCAATTCAATTCAGCTGAAAATTAAATGTCACCGTTGAAACTACTTCCACCTGTTTCCCATTGATCCACGCCGGTTTGCCCCGCCATTGTTTCACCGCCTTGATTGCGGCTTCCGCTAGTGCAGGCTCGCCCTGCAGCAATTTCAATACTTCCACGCGCCCGTCTTTCTGCACCCGCACCTGCAACTTCACTACTCCCTGAATTCCCACGCGCTGTGCCAGTTCTGGGTAAACCGGATGAGGTGAATATGTAAGACGATTGCGAAAATCGTCAGCATCCTCGCGCAAACCTCCGGTCACCGCTACTTCCAACCTGCCCATCCAGCTTTCCAGCCAATCTCTTTGTGAATCCGCCTGCTGTGGTGTCTGCGGTGGTGCCGGAGCAACCGGTGCCGCTGGCTGAGCCACGTCTACGACACGCAAGCGCTCCTGCTGTTCGCGAATCTGAGATTCCCGTAGTGACGGATCGGCATCCAGGAACTGCAGTCGAATCTTTCCCGAGGAAGTGCGCAGCTTCAATGGGATGCCACCGCCGTTCAACGCCCCGGTGGCATGTACAGGACCCGCGCCGCTAGACTCCGAAGCTTGAAAACTCAAATGCAGCGCCGGATCGGCTTCAATGCGGTGTTCGCCGCCTTTAGTAACCAGCGCGTCGATATTCACCGCCAGGTTCCGCGGCAAGAAAACTACAATGTCGCCATTTCCGGAAGCCAGTTGCGAAGCTCCTGCAAGCTGCACTGTGACGGGATGTGCAGATGCAGCGCCGGGCAAACCATTAAGCGGGCCGCCATCGGGCCCGCTCGAAGGCCCGCTTAAAGGATTGATCCATGCGGTTATCGTCCCGTCCGCCGTAGCCGCTTGCACCGCTCCTGCAACGCGCGTCAGGCAAATGCTGCCACCGCTGGACTCCACTTCCATGGGCCCGGCAACATACATAATGCGAATGCCGCCGCCGCCCGTCTGCGCATGCACCGAACCGCGCACCTCGCCAAAATCAATCTGTCCGCCGCCGGTTCGCACATTTACGAAACTGCCCGCATGCCCAACAGTAATGTTTCCACCGTCGGTATCCAGATCGGCGCGCCCGCCAATCGTGCCCGCGCGAATGTGCCCGCCCCCACTGCGCAGCGCAGCGTCGCCGGTAACATTGCCCACATTGATATGCCCGCCTCCGGTAAACACGTTCAAATTGCCGGCAACATCGAGCACCTGAATGTGCCCGCCTTCAGTTCGCAATTTCGATGAGCCCCGTGGAGAATTACCGGCGTTGCCCTCGTGCATGTGATGCGCGGCATTCTGCATTCCACCGACGCCAATACGCCCGGTGTGGATATTTCCTCCCTGCGTAATCAGCGTCGCGGTGCCGCCAATATCCTGAGTCTCAATGTCGCCTGCCTCGGTGTTCACGTCGAGGCTGTATCCCGCCGGCACGGCAATTTCAAATTGCACCCAGAATTGTGCGCCGGATGCCGCTGAGCGCGCCACCTGCGGAGGCAGCACCCCTTCAATCTCCACGCCAGCGCCGGTTGCTTTGGCGCGCAGAACGTATTTATCCAGCAGCGCCTGGGCCTGTGGCGCTCGCGCATCCGTCTCGAGGTGCACGGTGTAACGCACTGCTGGAGCCGCGCCCGCTTCCAGCGTCACAATACGCACCGAGCCCAGATCTGCGCTGAGCCGTAACGTCAATCCATCTTGCGTCTCAAGCACGCCGGTGCGCTGATCAAAGGCGTGCGGCGTGACTGGCTCTCCAGCTTTCGTAGGCTCGAGAGGGTCCACCTCAACGGCCGCCCTCCCGCGAATCGCAAACACAGCGACACAAAAAATAATCGCCAGTCCGCAGAGCCATGGCGCACTGCGAAAATTCTTGTTTCTAAGCTCACGCTTGTAATGGGAAGAGGATTTCATCGATGAACTAAATCCCGCTGAGCACTACTGAGGTTCTCGTGGCCCGATCTGCCGCAACGCGGCCGCGCTGCGCAAACGCACATAACGGCTGGGATCCCGCTTTTGTAGTTCTTCCAGACTGCGAATCACTTTTTCCACCGAAGCGTTCGAAGTCATCGTGATGGATTCACCGGACGCATTCATCTCGACGTCATCAGACTGGTCATCCACACTCTCTGGTGCGCCAGCGATTTTGGGATAGGCAACCACAGAGTGACGCGACTCATGCTCCAGCGAGTGCACCAGCATATTCACGACTTCCACGCGCACCCCCGGATTCGCATCATGCGCCAGCGCATCCAGCATGGCTTCTCGAACAGCATCATCCGCAGCCGAATCCTTCAGTGCTTCCAGCGCCTTCATGCGCACCGCGGGATTCTGATCCTTGCGCGCCGCCAACAGCAGCGCCTTACGCACTTGCGCATCTCGCGCTTGCGCCTTGAGCGCATCCAGACAATCCAGCCGTACACCGGCATCGAAACGCTCGCCGTTTTCCACCACATAGGTAAGCACCCGGCGCATGTTGACGTCGTCCGCATTGCCCGAAAGCACCATGGGTTGCTCGGCACGCAATTGCAGTTGCACCGTGCCGGGCGCGGCATTTGGCCAAGGCGCAAGATTAATTCCCGCCACCGCCATTTTTGACAGCTGATCGTCGGTGAGTTTTTGCGAAGCCAGGACGTTTACAGCGCGGCCGTTGCTGTTGCCGGGAAGACCACTCTGCAGCCAGGGCATCACTTCCGCGCCCATCAAAACACCGAAGAAAATCAATAATGCGCCGCTCCACGCCGGCCGCAAAGCCATCCACCGGCGCACCCAGCCAAACGGCTGCCAATGCTCACGCACCGGCGTCACGGAAAGATCATCAAGCGTTTCCGCCAACTGGCTGCGGCACTGCGCCAGCAGTGTGTCCGCGGAAGTGATTTCACCCGCCGGCGAATTCGCGGCGTTCATCGCTTCCCACAACGATCGCTCGCCTGTCAGTTGTTCCGCGCACGGGGCGCATACCGCAAGATGCTCGTCGATCAGCTTGCGTTCGTTCTCGCTAACCTCATCGCAGGCATAAAAAACCAGAATGGGGGCAATGTTGGCGCAACTCGACTTCTTACCAGCCGCGCTCATCGTAGCTCTCCCAATTCATGCCGCAGCTTGCGCGTGGCGCGGAACAGCGAATTCTTTACCGTCTCTTCGGTGGTCCCCAGTGCATCGCCGATAGCGCGCAGCTTCAACCCCTGATAGTGCTTCAACTCAAATACGATGCGTTCGCGAGGCGAAAGGCGTTCCATGGCCGTTGCGATTCGCGCCTTGATTTCTATTCCAAACATGGTGCGTTCCGGATCCAGCGTGGGCCGATGTTCACGCTGCCGCTCGAAAAAGTCGGTGATGCCTTCATCGTTGCGCCCGTGGTTCACTTCCGGAGATTGATCCTCGGGCCGCGCTTGCCGCCGCCGCAAATGGTCGAGGCACACGTTGGTGACGATGCGGTACAGCCAGGTATAAAAACTGCATTCAAAACGGAATCGATGCAGGTTGCGGTAAACCTTCAGGAAAGCTTCTTGATAAACGTCGCGCGCGTCTTCCGGGCGCTTCATCAAATTCAGCGCCAGCCGCAAAACGTCCCGGTCATACCGGTGAACGAGCTCCTCGAAGGCGGCGCGGTTGCCCACCTGAGCTTCCACCACCAGGGCCCGGTCGTCGAGGTTCGGCAGAGAAGTCACCGCGCCCAGGGCCGCGTCTCCGCCGCCCGCGCCTCCAGCTTCACCGGCCACAGCCAAAACCCATCGTGGAAGCGACATTCTTCGCCTTCTGTTCGCGTGCCGCCCTTGAAAACGTGTCGTGACGCGCGCCACTACACGATAATCCAAGTTTCTGCCTTAGGCCAACACGCAACAGCCGTGCGACCACCCTGTTTGGACGTGCCACTACCCCATGGGTGAGCATCGCTTCCCTGAATAGACAACGCAGGGATGGAGTGGTTTGTTTCTTTTATTTATTGCATCGGAAAAGCGAAAATTCTTTGTTTTCTTAAGGGAATGTAAAATCTTCGTCCTGCGGTCTAGACCTCTTCACGGGCTCTTGTGTTCCATGCCGCCAGCGGCCAAGCCAGCAGGCCAGCCAATATTAAGAGAACCGCGTAGCCGTTGCCACGGTAGAAGCCGTCCGGCTGCGAAACCAGTTTGGCCGAGGCTGCCATCAGGGAAGTGCCCGCCACCACGAGGAAATAACCGAGCATGTTAAATCGCACCACACGCGTTATGCCGAATACCAGCAAGCCTAGCAGCAGCGCCCCCGCGAGAAATTGTTTGGCGAAATCCGAAGGGGTCCCCCAGGCGGTTCCCACGGTCGCCAACGCGGCGCTAAGAAAAAGTAGCAACCTCGGCCACGGCTGCTTCACGTTGGTGGCGACGAAGGAAGCGCAGAGTGCCACCAACCCGGTATACATCAACGTCCTTAACAAGACCGTACCAAAGACCGCCGCAGCCGGCAGCGTCGCGTCAAAATCGTCGCCAAAGGCAGCGTCAATTGCACGATGCGCAGTGGGCCAATGGACCGAAAGGGCTGCAATCATACGGCTGAATCCGATTAGTATTGCCGTGCCGCCGACGCCAATCAACAGCGCGTCGCGATAATACAGCGGCGGCATACCCGTCCAACCCGGCAAGCGCTCCTCGCCGAAGGCACGCCGCGCGAAATACCAAGCCATGCCAAAAAGCAGCAAGATTCCAGAGAAATAAACGGCGGCTCCCAGCACCGAGCCTATCCCGATTCCCACAAGCATGGTCTTCAGTGGAATGGCCGTCTGATAGCCATTCATAAAACTGGCGATGCGGTCGCCGAAAGCAAAAATAATCACGTAGGCCGCCAGTCCCCACAGGCCCCACACTCCAAGCCGCCGCCACGGAATGGAATGCGCATCCTCAGAGCGCAAATTCTTCAGGAATACGATCAGTGCCACCACCATGAAGCCGCCCAAAACCAGAATCGGCAGCACCATCGAAATGACTACGCGCGGGAGCGTGATCTCCGACTGCCTACGCCTCCACTCATCGGGAATTTTTATGTACGTGCGATAATCGGACACCTCGTCGCCGAGAACCGCTACTTCGATGCGCGCGTGCGCATGCGATTTCGAATCCGCTTGCGTGTCCGAGTCATCCAGCGCGCGATTTTGTTCCCACGTGAGCTTGTGGTCCACGCGATGCGGGTGCTTATCGGATTTGGCCTCGATCAGCGACCATTGCGCCAGATCAACATGCTGCGTGTTGCGCAGATAATCTTCTGCGCGCTTCACCGCGTCATCCTTACTGAGCCAAGCACCAGGGGCAATTTCGCTCAAAATATGATGCACCGAATGCAGCGCGCCATTCGGTCGCAGCCACACCGCGAATTCTTCCGGCTGGCTGTCGCGAAAATAGCGAACTCTCCAAAGCGCCCCCGGCACCTCCTTGTCGTAAATTTCATTCACTCTGGCCACACCAACGCGCTCGCGCAGGAATTCATTCGTTACTGGGTCGGTAGTATTGGCGAGCAACACCGCGTGATGATAAGTCCTTGGGTCGATCCCGCGGTGCCGAAGAACTTCATCGGCACCGGTGAGTGCCGTCCGCGCATTAACGGAAAGCTTCAGGTAATCCCCGATCCCAGGTTGTTTGAGGCCCCACGCCAACAAACTCCCAATCACCAGGCACGCGGCAAGAATGCCAATCAAGCCCGGCGTGAGCGCATCGTATACGCGCGTCTTTCCTGATGGCGCAAGCTCTTCAGCGACTTCATCCACCGCACTTATGTCCGGCACGGCCGCCGCGCGATTCAACAAATCATCCACCGGCGCAAAGTAGCCCCGCCTTAAGTACGCCACACCTGAAAAGATCAACGGCGCCAACGCCGCGGCACCCACAATCACGCCCGAAATTTTGAAATACATGCTGTTGGAGCGCACCAGCAGGAGTCCCACCAGCGAAGCATCAACCGTGTAATGCCAGATAAGCGTGGCCAGAATGCCCCAATTCAGCATCACGATGCCCGCCACAATCCCGATAAGCCCCACTTCAATTCCGCGCGTGTAACCGGGCTCCTGTGGATAATTGCTATGCAGGAAGCTCCACGAAAACGCCGGCAGAATAATTGCCAGCACCCGCGATTTGGTCAAACGCCCTACAAAGGGTATGGCAAACAAGCGGAAGAGAAATTCTTCGCTGGTCGACGCCAGCAACCCAATCGCGACCCCCGCGATCCATGGAAAAGAAGTGTTCACCGCGTCCGAATAATTCAAATCCTGCGGCGCCCAGACTCCCACCTTGCTGCCAAACATATAAAACGCCACGATAAAACCGATGTGCGCCGCCGCTAGCGACAAGCCCACCACCGCGGCGGAAAAAAATTCCTTGGACTGCAGTCCGCGCAACGTAAATGCTTTACTGAGCCGCAAGCGATCCGGCTGCGTCGCGCAATACAGCGGTTCCGCGCCCGGCAGCACCATCGTGACCGTCAGCGCGGTGGCAACAGCCTCCAATATGTTCAAAAGGATATGCAGGGCGACGAAACTTCCGTACGAGGCGTGGGTATCGTAATTTGCCCGCGTCGATTGCCACTGATTGAGCTGCATGAAAAAGAACAGCGCCGCCACTAGCGCCCCCAGCTTTATCGCCCCCATCCAGTCGGCCTGGCCCTTGCGCCACAACGAAATTCCGAGCCAGAGCGCACTGCCCATCAGCAGGATGTACGGGATGATGGCGATCTGGTTGTACAGCAAGTTCGTGGAGCGCAATTGCGCGTAGTTGCGCTCCCACGCTTCAGGCACCTTCAGATATTCTTCGCTGCTTCCAACCTGGTCGCCTTGCAGCACTACATTCAGCCGGTACGGCGCGTCCTTGGCGCGAAACCCATGCTTTTCCCAGGTGAATGACCAATCCAGCCGGTTCGGTCTCTTCACCGAATTTATTTCTTCCGGCAAAAGATCCCAGCCCGACTTAATACCCAATTTGCTTTCTATAAAATTTTCAGCGTTGAATTGCGCAGCGGCTCGTGACAGCGTCGCGCCTGCCCTGGCTTCTTCCACGTGGTGCTCGTAGCCCACCACCTGGCCGGCGGGATTCACCCGTACGTGAAATTCCTCTTCCTGTAGCGGCTTGAAAAAACGCACATCCCAATACCAGATATTCAGTTCCGAAGACATCAGCCGGTTGGCCTGCTCCAGCCCGGTTTCCCGTTCCAGGTATGTTTTCGCGTTGTCGTCTACGTTGAAAACGATGGCGGACTGGTAGCTTGCGGGGTCCTGCCCCTCACTCGCTAAAAACTCTTTTGCGCGCGTCAAAGCTTCCCCGCGCGATACCTTGAAATTCACCGAGGCTTCAGGAAACGCGCGGAAATAATATTTATACGCAAACAACGCGCCGGCAATTCCTGCGACTACCCACAGAACTAACGCAAGTTTGTTCGCAGACGTTAAACGGTCAGTCGACACGAAACCTCCACGAGCTCACTTCTGAATCTAATCTCGGCATCCATTGGTATTTCGCAGGAGCAATTCAAGCTTTCTGGTTAAAGAGGGTACCCCACGCGCCGTAATTGCAGGTGGGATTTTGGCTAGCTACAAATAGAGATGCTTCCTTCGATAAATTCGCAGCGCCATCACTCTAGAATACGCGCGAAATCAGCGCAAGTTTCGCCTCTACAGCGGCTTATCGCAGCGCCGTCTATTCATAATGGTATAAAAGATGGAGTTATTTTGCCGTTATTGTGCAAATCGCAGGAGCAGATTCGTATCCGGCGTTCGCAACTCGAACGCTTTTCCATCGTGCCCACGCAAACCCTAACCACTGATGTACGCATGATCAAGGGCGTCGGCCCGCAACGAGCGGAATTACTGTCTAAGCGCGGCATTCACACCCTCGAAGACCTGCTCACCTACCTGCCTTTCCGCTATGAAGACCGTATCCATTTCTCCAACGTAAAAGACATTCGGCCCAACGGTATCTACACCCTTCGCGTGCAGGTCATGAGCGGCCAAGCGGTGCGCACCATGCGCGGACGCGACGCGGTGTTTCATTTGCTGGTGCGCGACGCCACCGGCCAACTTCCCTGCAAATTTTTTCACGGCGGCTATCTCGAGGGCCGCCTCAAGCCCGGCCAAACGCTGATTCTTCACGGCAAAGCCGAGATCGATAAGCTCCGCCCCGCGCGCATCGAAATGGTCAATCCGCAAATGGAGATGACCAGCGACCAGATGGACTCCACCGAAGTTGGCCGCATCGTCCCGATCTACGAAGCCATCGGCATGTTTGGCTCCCGCGCCATTCGTCGCGCCATTTACGCCGCGCTCGATCTGCTGGACCCCAACATGCCGGACGTCTTGCCTGCGGAATTGCGCGCGCGTTTCGCTTACCCCTCGCGCCGCGAGGCCCTGATTCATACCCATTTTCCGCCGGCGACGGAATCCATCGATGCCCTCAACACTTTCCGCTCCGCCGCGCAGCAACGGCTGATCTTCGAAGAACTTTTTCTCTACCAATTGAGCCTGGGTCTCGATCGCAAGACCACTCGTAAGGAAACCGCCATCGCCTTTCGTCTTCGCGAAGACAATATTCGCGAAGCCCTGAAACGCATTTTGCCTTTCAAACCCACCGCCGCACAGAAGCGTGTCTTGGGGGAAATTGCCGCCGATTTGGAAAAGCCCGCGCCCATGAATCGCCTTTTGCAAGGCGACGTTGGCAGCGGCAAAACCATCATTGCTCTGCAAGCCGCGGTGATCGCCATCGAAAATGGCCTGCAAGCCGCCCTCATGGCCCCCACCGAAATTCTTGCAGTGCAGCATTACCTAGCCGCGAAAAGAATTCTTGCTCCCGCCGGGTATCGAGTTGAATTGTTGATCAGCGGCCTCAAGTTTCGCGACAAAACCGCTGTACTCGAAAGCATTCGCTCCGGCGAAGCCAAACTGGTTATTGGCACGCACGCTCTAATCGAAGACAAAGTAGAGTTCGCGCGCCTCGGTTTCGTGGCCGTCGACGAGCAGCACCGCTTCGGCGTCTTGCAGCGCAAACGTCTCATGGATAAATCGCTGGCGCACGGACACGCGCCACACGTTTTGGTGCTGACCGCCACACCAATTCCTCGCACGCTTTCTCTCACGCTGTACGGCGATCTCGATGTCTCCATCATCGACGAGTTGCCGCCCGGCCGCACCCCCATCGAAACGCGCATGACTACGCAGCCGCATCTGCCGGGAGTATGGGAATTTGTGCGCAGAGAAGTCAGCGCCGGTCATCAAGCCTACATCGTCTATCCGGTGATCGAAGAATCGAAGCTCGAATTAAAAGCCGCCATCGAGGAATTCGAACGCCTCTCCCGCGACGTATTTCCTAGGCTGAAGCTCGGCCTTCTGCACGGTCGCCTTTCCAGCGAAGAAAAAGAAACGGTGATGCAGCAGTTCCGCAAAAATGAAGTACAAA
This sequence comes from Candidatus Acidiferrum sp., assembly GCA_036270765.1. Classification (GTDB taxonomy): domain Bacteria; phylum Acidobacteriota; class Terriglobia; order Acidiferrales; family UBA7541; genus Acidiferrum. The sequence goes on along the minus strand of DATBBY010000035.1, from coordinate 17,164 downwards.
TTCTGGTGGCCACTACCGTCGTGGAAGTTGGCGTGGACGTTCCGAATGCGACCGTCATGGTCATCGAGCATGCCGAGCGCTTTGGACTGTCACAGCTGCATCAATTGCGCGGCCGCATCGGCCGTGGCGCTGCCAAGTCGCACTGTATTCTGGTGGCGCCGCCGTACATGACCGAGGAAGCGCGGGCGCGCCTCGAGACCATGGTTCGAACCGCCAACGGATTCGAAATCGCGGAAACCGATTTGCTCTTGCGTGGTCCCGGCGAGTTTTTTGGCACCCGCCAATCCGGGGACATGGGCTTTCACATCGCGAACCCGCTGCGCGACAAAGAATTGCTTGAGCTTGCCCGCCGCGAAGCCTTCGCGCTTGCGGATGATCCCGAGCGAGCCGCCGAGTTGGGCGCGGTGTTGCGATCGCTGCCGGAACACTGGCAGCGCCGCTACCATCTGGCACGCATCGGCTGAAAACTTTTTATCGGAGAAATATGCGCGTCATTGCCGGAACCTATCGCAGCCGCATTCTCAAAAGCCTTAAAGGCCTCGCGCTGCGCCCCACCAGCGACCGCTTGCGCGAAGCGCTTTTCAACGTGCTGGGCTCAGGAATTCAGAACTCGCGCTTCCTTGATGTCTTCGCCGGAACCGGCGCGGTTGGAATCGAAGCTCTCAGCCGTGGCGCTGACTACGTGTCCTTCATCGAAAATCATGCACCCAGCGCCGCGCTCATTCGCAAAAACCTGGCCGCGCTGAAAGTGCATTCCGGAGCGACGGTCATCTCCGCAGACGCCATTCGCGGACTCGAAACTTTGGAAGCAAAAGTAAAAGTCGGCGATCTTGCCTACGATTACATTTTCATTGATCCGCCATACGCCGCCACCGCGGATTATTCGCGGGTACTGCAAAAAATTGGGGTCTCTAATCTTCTCGCGCAGAGCGGAATCGTCATCGTCGAACATCGCAAAACCTTTGATCTCGCCGAATCCTTCGGCACTCTAAAGCGCGTTCGCCTCTTGCGCCAAGGTGACGCCGCCCTAAGCTTCTATCGCCGCGAGCAAGCCCTACAATCAATCGCGCACGCGGATAACCCCTAGCGCCGCACACACATCTATCTTCGGGAGACGCCAAAGCACAGAACGCCCACTCTTAACGCTTGCAAGTAACACGGAGGGTGCCGCACCCTTCGTTTTTAAGGGTGCGGCTTTTGACTCTATTTTGTTTTGTAGCTTTTGACTCGATTCGCCAGTGCAACGTAAAGTTGTCTAGCGCCGTCACAAAACGAAGTCGATAACTTTTCAGCAATCACGACACTATAATCGAGACTGCATGTCATTTGGCCAAGCCAGCAGTTCATTAAGTCTTTTGGGACAGCAACGCGCCCTTGCCGCGCCTGATCTATCTCCGTCGACGACCGGCCCGCAGTTCGAAATCCGCTGGAACAGCTTCCACCAGAGTCTCGGAAGCAGCATTCTCGCGCTCGTTACTGGTCCCACTCCAAGAAAGAGATTTGTAAGCAAAAATATTTTCAGAGATTGCTCGGTCGAAGGCCGTATCCCACGCGCCGCGGTAATCGCAGCCGCCCTGTGGCACATCGTTTTTCTGCTGGCACCCTGGCCGGACCTACCAGCAACTCCGCGCAAAAATCCTGCGTTTGAAAATTTCCAGCTTACCTGGTCCGGCCCAATCAATGATTTCCCTCCGCTGAAGCTTTCCTCCGCACCCACTCCCACGCCCGCCACTCCAAGCCCGCGTGGCGACGTCGCCAAACCCATCGCCCGCGAAGGTGCCGAAGCGTTCCATCCTCGCCAGCGCATTTTCACCGACCCCGTCGCGCCAACGCACCCGCGGCAAACTTTGATCAACACCGCCGCCCGAATAGTCCCGCCAAAAATTCTTCCCAGTCTGCCAAATATTGTTTTGTTGCAACAGAATGCCATCCCCGCAAAGCCGCGCATGGAAATCACCGAACAAATCCTCGCTCAGCTTCATCCACGCGAACACCACACCGCCGGTGTGAAAACTGCGCTTTTGCCCGATGTTCCGGTGACTGATGGCCCTCCCGCGGAAATCGCCCTAACCGTAAATTCGAACGCGCCTGCCCGTCCCAAGTTGGAGCTGAATGCCGGCGCCGCACCGCGCGTTGCGCAACAGCGCTCAGCATCACACGATGCCGGACCTGCGCCCGAGCTCGCTCATCAAAACTCGATGAACCCCAACGCTTTCACCCTCATCGCGCTTTCCGCAACGCCTGGACCCGTTGCGCCCACCGCGCCGCCGCAAGGAAATCTCGCCGCACGAGTCGCCATTTCTCCTGAAGGCAAACAGCGCGGCGTTCTTGCCGGCAAAACTTTGCCCAATGAAATTAATAACGGCGGCGTTGGCGGCACGAACGAAAGCCTCGGCGGCTCCGCTTCGGGAAATAACGCCGGATCGAACTCAACGGCCGTAAGCATCAGCGGCGGCAACCCCGCGCCCAAGAGCATGTCCGGCTTATCGGTCAACCCGCAACCCAAGATCGACTCGCCCACCCCTCACCGGCTGGTCGCGAAAATAGATCCCCGCGCCCGAATCGACGACGCACCGGAACGCACCGGCCCGCCAAACTTTGCCGCCCTTCCGCCTGGCGCGAAACCCGAACAAGTTTTTGCTTCGAAAAAGGTCTACACCATGCTGGTCAACATGCCCAACTTGAACAGCGCAACGGGTAGCTGGATTTTGAATTTCTCGGAGCTGCGCTCGTCGAGTTCCGCGCCACACGTAACGTCAGCCGATCTCTCCGGTCCGTCGCCCATCAAAAAGAGCGATCCCAGATATCCGCCCACGCTAATCAACGAACATGTCGAAGGAGAGGTTGTGCTTTACGCCGTAATTCGCGCTGACGGTTCTGTCGACAGCGTCGAGCTGGTTCGCGGTATCGATCAGCAGCTCGACGCCAATGCCATGGAAGCCTTAACTCAATGGAAGTTCAGGCCTGCAACGCGGCAAGGCACACCCGTAGACCTCGAAGCCATCGTGCACATCCCATTTCGCGCTCCACGCAGCGACCACTAGCGCCGCGCCTTCATTTTTTGCGCGAAAGCGCCGAGCCTCACGCAGTAACCACCGCAATCAACTTATCGATATCGCGTTCGCTGTTAAACAAATGCGGCGATATTCGCAAATTCCCCTCGCGCAAGCTCACAAAAACATTATTCGCCCGCAGCTTCTCGTATAACGCCGCTGTTTTTTCCGCCGTCCGCGCAGCAAAACATGCATACGGCCCTCGCCGCGCCGGGTCAAGCGGACTCGCCGGTACGCAACGATCCTTCGGCAAGCGTTCAAACATCAACTCCATCAACGCGCGGTTATGTGCCGCGACTGTCTCAGGCTTGATTCGCAGCACCAACTCCAATGAAATCACCATCGCCGACAAATTAAAGTAACTCGCAGTTTCCGCCGAATCCCAACGCCGAGCGCCCGCCGCCATCTTGGGATTTGGCATTACCATGGACGCGAAGTGACTCGCGCCTTCCGCGGCCGTCCAATAATACGGACCGGGCCTCATGTCGGCTATGTGCTCGCTCTCCGCCCAGAAAAATCCCGTGCCGTACGGGCTCAGCAGCCATTTGTAGCCCGCGCACACGATAAAATCGACGCCCAGTTCCGTCACATTCATCGGAGTAGCGCCGCAGCACTGGCTCGCGTCCAGCAACAATAGCGCGCCTTGCGCGTGACAGGCCGCCGCTAGTCGCGCTGCATCGATCATCGACCCATCATCAAATCGCACCATGCTGACCGACACCAAACGACTCTTCGGCGACAGCGCAGCAATCAAATCGTCCGCGCTGATAAACCGGTCGCTGGGCGCGACAATTTTCAGCGTAATGCCCTCGCGCTTCTCCATCGGTCGCCACGTCGTGTACTGCAAAGGAAACTCGCCTTGCGCAGTGATAACTTCATCGCCCGGTTTCCAGCTCAATCCGTAAGCCACCGAAGCCATTCCGGTGCTCGCACCGGTGGTCAGCGCGATCTCCTCCGCGCGCGCCCCAATCAATTGCGCAATCGAAGCGCGAATACGATTTGGCACGTTGAAATAAGACTCGTCGGGTACCCGTTGCGGAAATTTCTTCCATTCAATTGCGCCTTGCGCGGCCTTCAATGAAGCTTTCGGCATAGGCGCATTGCCCGCGACATTCAGGTAAGTGGCATCTTCAAATTCAAACCATTCATCACGCCAATTGGTGTGCGACGTTGCGGTGGCCATTCATACCTCCAGTACTTCTCAATCAAAGAGATTGCAAGCGCTCACGACGGACTTCAACGTCCAATTTGGGCAGCAGCGGTCCAGGCGCCAGAACGCCTGAATGTATCTGAATCGGAATGTCAGCTGCTGGACGCTTTAGAAATGTGTCCGCAATTCGCGAAACGCCGGCAGGATCACTAATTTCCCCGCCCCTGCCACCACCGGCTCATGCTCCAGTTGCCAGGTATCCTGGTGCGGGATATATACCGCATTCAATCCGATCTTCATGGCCGGATTAATATCGCTGCGAGGGCTGTTCCCGATCATCCAGCCCTGCGACTTCACAATTTTGTGTTTGTGTACCAGCTTGCCGTACGTTTCATGATCCTTTTCCGGCACAATCTCGATAAACTCAAAAAATCCCTGTAGCCCGGAGCGCTCCACCTTTGCCGCTTGTTCCGCGGCCTCGCCTTTGCTGAACAAAATCAAGCGGTGCCGCTCCGCAAGATACGCAAGTGTTTCCGGAACGCCATCCATAATTTTTGGCGGCGTGCGCTCCAATTCCAGCACCCGCTCCTTAATAGTCTTTACTGTGTCGCGGGAAGCCATCTGCTCCGCCAGCTTGATATACGTTTCTTCCAGGGAGCGGCCAAAGCACCGCACCCCATAACCGTACTGGCGGATATTTTTTCGCTCCGTCTCATTCAAAATATGACGAATATAAGCGCGTGTGTAGCCGCAAGACTCCACCAGGGTGATGAAATCCTCAATCAGCTTTTCAAAAAAAACGTTATTTTCCCACAGCGTGTCATCCGCATCGATCAGCAGCGTGTTCCGTCGCATATTTGAATCTATATTATGGCATCAGGAGGCTTTGCGCTGGCCCGCGGCAAGTTTTTCCAGCACACTGCGCGCGGTTTTTTGCAGCTCGCCAAAACGCGTCAGGTAGGTTTGAAATTCCTGATTCAACGCTTGCGCTTCGGTCGGTCCCAATTTCGTGCGTAAAATCATGTCGCGCAGTTTCACCGGGTGCGGCAGCAGCGCGTCTTCCTGCAGTTCTTCCAGTGCCAGCTTGGCGTCGTAGTGGTACATAAATCCCCTCCAACGTAGATCAAAACGATTGTACTCGTAGAGGGGATGAATTTCTGAACCGGAAAGGTTTTTGAAAGGTGGGAAATTTAAGCTACTGCGCTACTAGCAATAAATTCGTAACGGTCAATCTTTGCGGCGATGCCCGTCTTCCCATTTTCGCCCTCATCGACGCGCACCACCATGCCCCGGCACCGTATCTTTACGTCCGATGACTTCAGCATGTCTTTCGGTAAGGTAATAATAAAAGCAATCTCGCGGCCCGCTTCAAATTTTTCTCCAGCAAAAAAGTATAGGCCCCGGTAACTCACATCCCGCATGTCCACCGGCAATTCCTTACCTTTCGTCTCCCACGGGAGAATGCTGAGTGGCAGGTGCATGTTAAATCGGCGAGCTTCGCGGCGGTCCGCAGCACTATTCATAAAGCTCCTCAGCTTGGGCTGGAATGCAGGAACGCTAACACCGCCACCCGCAAACTGCAACGCGAAAAACGCGGTATTTCGTTCCGACGATCTATGTAGCACTTTAGTACCGGGTACAGCGTTTTCTGAGCGCGAACATCGAAATTTTACTTACCAGAAGTACTGATAGACACCGGGGCGCTTGGCACTTACTGACACGCTTGTTCAGCGCTCCTATCCCTCAACAGTGACAATACTTACTGAATACGCTCTAATTTATCGGCGACGATTTAACGTCCAAATGAGATGCCCCACCATCACGATTCACGAAACATTTTTCTTTCCGGTCCGGTAGGCCGCCTTGAGGCCATTCTCTGGACACCGCATAGTCCCACTCCACCCGCCATTGCCGCGGTCGTCTGTCATCCTCATCCGCTTTTCGGCGGCACCATGCATAACAAGGTGGTTTTTCAAATCGCCAAATCCATTGACGCGCTCGGTGCTCCAGTCCTGCGTTTCAATTTTCGTGGCGCCGGCCTCAGTGAGGGAGTTCACGACCGCGGCGTGGGTGAGCGCGATGACGTTCGCACCGCATTGCAATTTCTCATCGATGAATTTCCCGGCGTGCCGCTGCTGGTCGGGGGGTTTAGCTTCGGCTCCATCGTAGGCCTTAGCGTGGGATGCCAGGCTCCTGAAGTAACACAATTAATCGCGCTGGGTCTCCCGGTAAACAATTCCGACATATCGTTCTTATTTGAATGCCCCAAGCCTAAGCTCTTCGTTCATGGAGGCAATGACGAACACGGCGACGTCCGCCAAGTAGAAGAGTTGGTGCCGTCATTGCCGGGCGAAAATCACCTGGTCATCGTGGAAGGCGTCGACCATTTTTTCACTGGCAAATTAAGCGAAGTGGATCAGGCCATCACCACCTGGCTCACCAAACAAGTTCCCGCGTTAAAAAAGTAGCACCACGATCAAAACGTCAGGCGCTTTCGCCACGAGCAAAAAGCTTGCTGAACTGGTCCACGGTCGCGGTTGGTACACTAAGCAGCCGCGTGTTCGCTCGCGCATGTTCCGGCCGTGACATCCCCACCAGTGCGGTGGTAATCCCCGGCGCCGAGCGCACAAATTGCAGCGCTCTTTCCGTGTCATTCTCTAGGCCAAACGCATCAGCTACAAATTCCGGCAGGTTGCGCGCCACTTGCCCTTGCAGCAAAGAAGCGCTGGCGATCAGGGTGATATCCAACTCGTCCGCGGCTTCTGTTATGGTGCGCTTGCGTCCCGCGACCGTTTGATTCCCCAGCGTCAGCGCTTCCGTCATCCCCAGATTAAAAGGCAACTGCACAAATCGGAACCGATGACGCCCGCCAGCAATTTCCTGCGCGATCTGTACCAGTTCCGCGAGTTGCATGGAGTCACGCGCGCTGGCTTCCTGCCGGAAAGCATTCCAGGTAGCCACGCCGTAATATTGAATTTCTCCAGCCACCACCGCGGACTCCAGAAACGTGAAGGCCTCCCTGATGCGTTCGAGGAAATCCGCCTTCGGAACTTCGCCCACCTGCGATTCAGGATTGTGCAAATAAAATACGTCCACGCAATCCACGCGCATGTTGCGCAGGCTGCGCCCCAATTGATTTTTTAGGAAGCGCGGGGTCATGCAATGACCGCCGCCGACAATGTCTTTCGCACCCAGCACTCCCGGCTGGATGTATTCTCGAAAGAAATATTCATTCGGATCGCTGGGCATATCGCCGTCCGGCGTCAGATAGCCTGCTTTCGTACATAAAATGAGTTCGTCGCGCGCGATGCCCTTGGTTACTAACTCTGCCAATGCCGCCCCAATGCTGCGTTCACTGCGCTGAAAGCGGTAATTGATGGCCGCATCAATCACATTGATGCCACCTTGCGCCGCTTCCACAATTGCCGCCGTATAACCCCGGTCGGTCTTTTCGTCGGGGTTTCCCAAATACGTCCCAATTCCCAGCGACGAAACCGCCAATCTCTGCGCTTCGCGAAAATGGCCCTCAACAGCCTTGGGAAATCGTGCCGCAAAACGGCGTGATCCTTCAGGCGTGGCAAATGTTGTCATCGTTGTGCTCGCAATTTTTTAGTCGCAGTTAATTTGGTTCGCATGAACGCGAAGTATAACAGGCCAGCCGCTTCATGAATTCGCACTCGGTTCCTTAGGTGCTTCTGGAGGAGCCAACAACCGCGAACAAGCCCGCAGAATTCTGCGGTACGGCCAATCATTTTTCTCGCGAAAAAAAATCTCGCCGGTTCGCGGGTTGCTGTAAAACCAACGCGCCACCAGCCACAAATGTTCGCTCAATTCCCCTTTGGCAAGCGGCAATTGTTCAGTCATCTGCGTAAGACCCGCTGGTTCTACCGCATCCTGCAAAGCTACCGCCGATTGTGTGGCGGCGGCCGAATCGAGCGTCGGGTCTAGATAATTCCGAAACATTTGTTCCGCCGAGCGCGGCTGGCTGGCAATCTCTCCGAATGGCAGAAAAAACGGCTCGCAAAGCTTTCCGCCTTGAACACGATACGCCGCGACAACCTGGTCGCCCGCGCCCCGTTGCAAAATCACCGCGTCCAAAGCCTGAATACGCCGCGCTAAATCGGGCCGCCCCCGCAACACCTCGTCCAGCTTCTCGACTTTTTTATGTAACGTCGCCGCGCGCTCAAAGTCCAGGTCATCACTGGCACGCTCGCGCTCGCCTTCAAACGCCGCCCGCAGCGACTCGCCGCTGGATTCTAGAAACTTCAAGAACCGCTGCACCTCCACGTCGTACTCCTCCTTCGAACACCCCGCAAAGCAAGGCGCCAGACACATTTTCATCTCCGAATACAGGCAGCCCGGAAACGTGGGATCGCGCCGGATTTTTATCTGGCAGCGTCGCATCTTGAAAAAGTCCAGAGCGCGATTGGCAAACGCCAGGGCGGCGCCACGCGAAGGAAATGGCCCGTAATAACTTCCGGCCGTCGGCGCTCCCGAACTGTCCACAGAAATGTGCCGCGTCACATAACATCGCGGATATGCATTCCGCAGGCTCACCTTAAGCACTGCGGGCGGACGCATGCGCAACAAATCGCGATAGCGTTGCGGAAAAAGTTTTTTAGCGTGCTGATAATAAGTGAGGCTCTGTTCGAACGTAGACCCGACAGCTCTAAATCTCACACCACGCGCAAGAGCCCTCAGATTCAGCCGTTTACTTGCCAGATCAGGCGAACCAAGCAGCCGCTGCAGCCTGCGGCGCAAATCCTGCGTGCGAATCAGCAGAGGTTCAGCATTCGCATCATTTAATTCCACCAGGCAAACGGCAGGTTTCGACGTCAATGCGGAAAAGAATTCTTCATCGGCAGCGGCGTCAAAAGCGAGCGAAAAATCCAGTTCCAACACGGATTCAGAATACTACGACTCAATCTTAAAGAACGGACGCTCCAAGGCCAGCTTCCCTGACTAAAGCGATTTTCCTTGTGGATTACTCCAGCGTGGAAATCTCGGATCGACCTTGCGACATTCGAACGCCACCGCCGACAATTTTCTTAAATCAATATTACTGTAAAGTTATAGTTACTGCAGAATTAAAGTATTGCTTTAAATGTCGGCGCGCCGACATTTCCAGCTCTTATCTTCCGGCCTCCAGCGCCTAGCCTCTAGCCTCCAGACCTCAGCACCCATGAGGCAATCACCAACCGTTGAATCTCGCTGGTGCCTTCGTAAATCTCGGTGATGCGTGCATCACGATAATTTCGCTCCACCGGGTACTCCCGGCTATAACCATTCCCGCCATGAATCTGAATGGCCTTGTGCGTCACCCGCGTAGCCATTTCGCTGGCAAATAATTTAGCCACTGCGGCTTCCATGCTGAACCTCGCCCCACTGTCCTGCTTCCACGCCGCTTTGCGAATCAATAGTCGCGCGGCATCAATCTCCGTGGTCATATCCGCCAGCATGAATTGTATGGCTTGAAATTGCGAAATCGGATTCCCGAACGCCATGCGCTCCGGCGAATATTTCAAAGCCGCTTCAAACGCGCCCTGCGCAATCCCGGTCGCCTGCGCCGCGATGCCAATTCTTCCGCCATCCAACGTGGACAGCGCCACCTTATATCCTTCGCCTTCATTGCCAATGCGATTCGCCGCCGGCACATTGCAATCGGAAAACACTAATTCGCTACAAGCGGTAGCGCTGATCCCCAGTTTTTTCTCTTCCTTGCCAACCTGAAATCCCGGCGTTCCCTTCTCAATCACTAGCGCGGTGATGCCTTTCTCGCCTTTAGCCGGATCGGTGTTCACGTACACGATGGCGGCATCCGCCGCGCCCCCATTAGTGATCCAAGCTTTGGTGCCGTTCACAACATAGCTGTCGCCCTGGCGCACCGCCTTCGTTTGCAACGCCGCCGCATTCGAGCCAGCCTGCGGCTCCGTCAGCGCGTAGCACCCGATTTTTTCTCCGCGCGCGAACGGCAGAAGAAATTTCTCTTTCTGTTCAGCCGTGCCGAAGCGGTGGATCGGATCGCAGTACAACGAATTTTGCACCGACAAAATCACGCCGGTGGACGCACAGCAACGCGAAATCTCCTCGATCACAATGGTATACGCGACGTGATCGAATCCCGCCCCGCCTTCGCTTTCCGGCAAAGCGATCCCAGTCAGCCCTAATTCCGCCGCTTTCTTGAATATTTCTCGCGGGAAATGCCCGGTCTCGTCCAATTCTTTCGCGAACGGCCGCACTTCGGTCTCCGCGAATTCCCGCACGCTTTTTTGTAGGAGCAACTGCACCTCAGTCAGTTGAAGATCCACTCGCTCCTCTCTCCGCGTTTACGCCGCTGCACTCGCATTCAAAGCTTTTCGCATGCGCTCATAAGTCTTATGCAAATCTTCCGGATGCACTCGCGTCTCGCCCGTCACTGTCATGAAATTTGTATCCCCAAACCATCGCGGCAATGCGTGCAAATGCAGATGCCCGGCAACACCCGCGCCCGCAGCTTTCCCAAGGTTCATCCCTATGTTCATCCCATCGGGTTTGTAATCCGCAACAAAGGCCTTCTCCACCCGCTGCGCCACTAGCATCATTTCCGACAGCGTCTCCGCGTCGCACAATGCCAGTTGCGCGACATGCGCGTACGGCACGATCATCACGTGCCCGGAGGTATAGGGATAGCGATTCAGGATCACGAACACTCTTTTGCCGCGATAAACGATCAGCGCCGCAGCGTCTTCGTTCCGTGCCAAAGCATCACAAAAAATACACTCAGGCTGCTGCTCATCATTCACCTGTGCGATGTAATTGTAGCGCCACGGCGACCACACATAGTCCATCGGGCATCCTCAAAGAAAAAGACGCTCGCACAGCATAACGCACAATTCATACATGCCGCGCGCAGCGCTACTCATTGTCTTATTCCGGGAATGAATTCAGAGGCGTGTCAGGAACGTGTCGCGTCGCCAGGCACCGAACTGGAAGGGGTTGCCGCAGCTGCGGAAGCGCCGGCTTCTGTTCCGTCGCCTTCCGAGTTGTTCACAAAGTCCTTCAATTCTTTACTAGGTTTGAAGAACGGAATCTTCTTGGGCGGCACGTCCACTTTGGCGCCAGTCTTGGGATTGCGCCCGATTCGCCCGCGCCTTTGCCGCGTCCGAAAGCTTCCAAATCCGCGAATCTCGATCTTGTCGCCCTTCTGCAGGGCCTCGATGATGCTCTCGAAAATCGTCTCCACAATCGTCTCGGACTCCTTGCGCGGAAGTTCCGAGATGCGCAGCACCTCTTCGATCAGGTCGGCCTTCGTCAATGTCGGATGCTTGGTCATAATCCCTACACCTCGTCGCCCCGCGCAGGACCTGCCACCGGGCTTCTGACCGCTTTGCGGCCCCTCAAATCGGTGTTACAAAACGGGTTAGAGCGGAGAGCCGCCCAACTGGGTGCACCCTTCCTATCATTAAAATAGGCCCCACGTAAATACAATTGTCCAGCTGGGTTGGAGTCAAATATTTGCGCCTGGACCGCTACCGGCCCAGCTTTGACTTAAGGGCATCGCCAATCGTCGCTGTCGATGAAGACTTCCCCGTCGAAGTCGACCGGTACTGATCGATCTCCCGCCGCTCAATTTGTTTCACCGCTGCGCGGTAACTGAGTCCAATGCGCCGCGTCTCTGGGCTGATCTTCACGATCTTGAAATCGTACTCCTTGCCCGGCTCCAGCGGCCCCGCGCTCTTCAGCGGCCCGGTGGAGGTGCGATGCATCGGCACCGGTCCTTCGTCGCGCCGCCGCTTGTGCTCCTCGATCTCGGTGTTGTGGCACAGCGCTTCGATGTTCTCGCCCAGTTCCACAAACGCTCCGAAGGTGGCGATGCGTGAAACTTTGCCCTTCACGATCTGGCCCACCTTGTGCTGCTTGAACCAGTCGCCCCAGATATCGTTGACCTGCTTGATGCCCAGCGATACCCGCCGGTTTTCCGGATCGATCTTCAAAACCTTGGCGGTAACGTCTTCACCCTTCTTGAAAACCTCATGCGGATTTTTCACTCGCCCAGTCCAGCTTACGTCGCCAACGTGCACGAGCCCGTCAAAGCCGTCCTCGATTTCCACGAACGCGCCAAATTCCGCGATGTTTCGGATCTTGCCGGTCACCACCGTGCCCACCGGATATTTTTCCGCGATGACCATCCAGGGATCGGGTTGCGCCTGCTTGATTCCTAGCGAAACGCGGCGGTCGCTCGGCTTGATATCGAGCACCACCACATCCACCTCATCGCCAACCTTTACGAGCTTCGATGGATGCGTCGGCTTCTTATTCCAACTCATTTCCGAAACGTGTACGAGCCCCTCAATGCCCTGCTCCAGCTCCACGAACACGCCGTAGTCCACCACGCCAACTACTTTGCCTTTCACTTTGCCGCCCGCGGGATATTTCTCGGACGCATTCACCCACGGATCGGGAATGAGTTGCTTGAGTCCCAGCGAGATGCGCTGCTTATCCTTATCGAATTTCAGGATGACAACGTCCAGCTCCTGGTCCGGCTTCAGCATGTCGGACGGATGCTTCACGCGTCCCCAGCTCAAATCCGTCAGGTGCAGCAACCCGTCGATTCCGCCCAGGTCCACAAACGCGCCGTATTCCGTCACGTTTTTTACGTGCCCGTGAACGACTTGGCCTTCCTTGAGCGATTCCATCAACTCCGCGCGCTTCGCAAGTTGACCTTCTTCCAGGAGCGCGCGCCTGCTCACCACCACATTGCCGCGCCGCCGGTTCAGCTTGGTGATGCGCACATCCATTTCCTGGCCCATCAAGTCGTCCAGGTTGGCCGTCGGACGCAAATCGTATTGCGAGCCGGGCAGGAACGCACGGACGCCGATATCCACCACTAGACCGCCCTTGATGCGGTCGACAACCTTGCCCTTGACCGTTTCTTTCGCTTTAAACGCCGCTTCCAGCTTTTCCCACATCCGGCGGCGCAGAACTTTCTGGTAGGACAAAATCTCGAAGCCGTCTTTGCGCTCGCCGGTTCTTTGCACTTCGATTTTGGCGTTCGGCTCGGGGCGGGGTATCTCCGTCTCCGAAAATTCCGCCGCGGGAATCAGACCTTCAGTCTTCTGGCCGGTATCCACAACCACGCCATGCTCGGTGTAGGCCACCACCGTTACTTCGATAATTTCGCTGTGCGACGCGGCTTCCTGCTTCTCGTCGTACTGCTCCATCAACTTGCTCATCTCTTCTGAGCCGGCCGCTTCATCGGCCGCCGTAGCCGCTTCGCGATCCGCGACGGCAGTCCCACCGCTGGCGTCTGTGTGCTGGCTCGCTCCCTGGTCACCACTACCTTCATGGGCAGTTGCGCCGTGCGACTCAGTGCCGCCGTGCTCCGGTGCGCCGTCACCGCCATGCGAACCTGAACCACCCGGTGCAGTCGCCCCGCCCGCTGTATTGGCGGGACTCTGCCAATCGCCATCGGCCTGCGGCACCGCCGTGCGATTCTCTCTGTGGCTGCCGGATTCGCCGGGGCCCTCGGAGCTGGAACCGTGTTGCTGAGTATCACTGGGACCAGCGTTCGACGAGCCAGTCTCGTGTGTCGCTTCGTTTTTCTGTTCTTGTGTTTCGGTGTGCCCTTCCGGTGCAGCAGCGGCAGCAGCGCCGCTTGTGGTGGTGGACGCCGGGTTGTCGTGGTCGGGAAACATGGTTGTAGGCCTCCGGGATAAGTATCCCTGTTTAGTCGAAAAAATTCCTTGCGAGATCCTTACTTGGATAGCCGTGCAAGGAGGTGGACCGTTCAGTTGGTCGCTAAGGAAAAAGTGCCGCGGGCGTCACTGCAAGCACTGCCAGAACTCCTGGACCAGAACTCCTGGAATTGTCACGAGGAACGCCGCAACCTAGCCAAAAGCATACTCGCCGACTCAACTCTCTGTCAATGAAATCGCCCCCGCGTAGAGCGATTTTCTGGGCCTCTAATTCGCTCCAGCCTGCCGTCCTTTTGAAGTCCATGGGACGCGGAGGGTGCCCCACCCTCAGATTTTTGGAGGGTGGGGTTTTTAACGTGGAATCACGAAGACCTAGAATCTCCGCTCACTAAAATCAGCCGCGATTTCTCACTATGTCGTCAATCCTATTCAACCCTATGTATGCCCAGCTTGTGTTTTTTCGCGACGAAAATCAGGAGCAATCACTTCAACAGTTCTACACATTTCGTAAAGGCGCGAACGCATTCTGCTTCCGATGCGCTGCTCCAACGTATCTTCCCGCGACGCAGGAATCATTCGCCCACCCGGCATTCGCGAAGGTTCGCCTTCTGACACCGGATTATCCACATAATTTGTAGTGATCACCGTCGTGCGGTTTTCGTTATAGCGAGCGTTCAAGACGATGCCCACAATGTCGCGCACCCAATCCGACGGCTTGCTCGCTCCCAAATCATCCAGCACCAGAATTTCCACATTGCGAATCGGTTCCAGAATCCGCATCTCCGTCGATTCGCTCGCCGGGTTATAACTGGCTTGAATTTCTTTCAACAATTCCCGGTAATCACAAAAAAGTCCGCCATGTCCGCGGCGAATCAATTCTTTCAAAGCCGCCACCGCCAAATGCGTTTTGCCCACGCCAGACGGCCCCATCAGCAGCAATCCCTTTTCAGCCGCGCCCGGATAATCCCGCACAAATCCCTGCGTCAACATCTTGGCTTGCTTCATGGATTGCGCATGCTGCGGCATCCACGTCTTCCCATCCGTCAAATCCGCGACATAACTCTCAAAATCACAGTGCTCATACCGCTTCGGTATTCGCGCGCGCTCCATCACTCGCGCCGCGCGCTCTTCCATACCGCAATCGCACGCCGTAGCAACCGTGCCCGGCGCGCCATTCAACCGCTGCTCCAGCCGCCAGCCCGTCCCTCTACACAACGGACAATTTTCTATCGCCATATCGCCACAAGCATACGGGCACGCACTCGTCACGGCAAGCGAACTACTTTCGCCGGTCCAACTGCTCACGCCAGTGACATGTTAAGATTCCCAATCTCGCCGACGGTGCACAATGAAAGTTAAAACAAAGAGCGCGACTCCCCAACCCGCTTTACCTATGAGCGTGCGCGTGCGCCGCGAGATCCTCGCGTGGTTCTGGGTTGGTCTCGTCTTTCTTTTGGTCAACGGAACGATCGGCCAGGCGCGCGTGATTCCTTCCGCCTCCATGGAAAATACCCTGTTGATCGGCGACCACTTGATCATCAGCCGCGTCGGCTACGATGCCGGCTTGCCCTTCACGAATTGGCATGTTCCGCTGTGGCGCAATCCCAAGCGGCAACAAATTATAATTTTCAGGCCGCCGTACGCGCCCGATCAAACCGACCTGGTGAAGCGCGCCATCGGCATGCCCGGTGACGTGGTGGATCTGCGTGACGGCAATGTTTGGATCAATGGAAAACAGCTTGAAGAGGGTTACACACTGGGCCCGACTAAACCGGCGCCGCCCGGATACTCACAGCGGGGTCGAATAGATGTGAGTTTCCCTTACCGGGTGCCCGACAATTGTTATTTTGCGATGGGCGACAATCGAGCAAATTCTTACGACAGCCGCTTCTGGGGTTGTGTGCCCCGCGAATACCTCATCGGAACCCCGGTGATGATCTACATGTCTATAGATGCGAACCCCAGCGCATGGCAACCAGGCCACATCGTCGACCGCTTTATTGCCTATGCCAACGTGCTGATTCATCCAGCCACCATGCGCTGGAAGCGACTGTTCCACACCTTTTAAACTAGCCGCCGCGACACCGTCGAAGACTTTTTGCCTCGCGCTACGTCCATCGTTCATGTGGTATTACCACATGAAATTAGATATGCTTCTGTGGCCGTAACACAGGAAGGGCCGATGCACCAAGGCCGGAGCTGTAAAGGGTCGATCGATGACGAATGAGCCGATAACTAGACTGCCCGAATTCTTGCACCGTCTGCGCTCACTATTTCGCGCCAGGCAACTCGACACCGAGTTGGACGCGGAAATGGGCGCGCACCTAGATTTGGCCATCGAGGAAAATCTTCAGCGCGGTATGCCGCCGGAGGAAGCGCGGCGCCAGGCGCTGATTCGTTTTGGGGGCATGGAGCAGGCCAAGGAACGGCATCGCGACGCGCGCGCTCTTCCGACCCTCGATGAATTGAGCCAGGACCTGCGTTACGCCCTGCGAACTTTCCGTCGCGATCGCGGTTTCGTGGCGATTGCGATATTGATCCTCACGCTGAGCATCGGCGCCAACATCGCAGTCTTCAGCATCGTGAACACAATTTTATTGCGGCCGCTTCCCTTTCACGATCCGCGGCAACTGACTTTTATAACCACCGCTGAAGGCAAGTCGGGTCTGTCCAGCATGACCTATTCCGTCGACGCCTACGGAGAGTTGAAACATCAGAATAATTCCTTCCAGGATGTCACCGGATACTTCGCGTTCTCTTCCGCCAATAATGCCAAGCTCGCTCGCAATGGCGATGCGCTGCCGGTTACGACCATGACGGTGGTCGAAAATTTCTTCCCGACACTTGGCGTTCAACCGTTACTGGGCCGCTCGTTCGCTCCCGACGAGTGCTTGAAAAATTCCCACCCCGTTGCAATTCTCACCAACGGCTTGTGGCGGCGTCAGTTTGCCGCTAATCCTTCGATTGTCGGCCAGGCCATCACTGTCGACAACCACCCTGTAACGGTCATCGGCGTTTTGCCGCCCACCTTCGATTTCGGTTCTGTCTTCTCCCCAGGCTCGAAGACCGACCTCTTCATACCCGCCGTTCTGGACGATATGGAAGATTGGGGAAACACCCTCGCACTGGTTGGCCGCCTCAAGCCCGGTGTTACGCTGCCGCAAGCGCAAGCCGAAGCCAATATTATTTTTCCGCGTCTTCATTTCAACTCGAAGCATCCAGAATGGGGCGGCGATTACACGGCTCGCCTGTCCGAACTCAAGGAATACGTCACTGGCAAATTGCGA
>DATBBY010000034.1:0-1560 GCA_036270765.1 Candidatus Acidiferrum sp. | reverse complement strand
TCGTTGCACAGAGCCCGAAGTTCCACGCTTCCGCAGTCGCACTCAATACGCGACTGCGACGTCAGTTTAGCACAGCGACTCTGCGCTGGCTTGCGAGCAGACGCACCCTGTGGATTACGATTTGGGTTTTGCGGCCGCAGGCGCAGCGTCGGGCGGCTGCACGTCGGATGGATTCACCCAATTCACCTTGAAGGGTCCGGCGCCGTGAACCTGCACGATGGTTTCGCCTTTGGACATGGCGTAGTGCCGCACCTCTTTCGGCATGCTTACGAAGTTTCCGACGTTCATGGTTTGCATCTTCGTTTCGTCGAAGGTTTCACCCATACCCACAAGAAAAGTTCCCTTCAGCACCGTAACGTTTTCATCCGTGGGATGCCAGTGCGCGGGAATCTTGGCGCCGTCCGCGCAGCGAATGCGAATCACGAACGGCGTTCCGTCCGCGGTCATGTCGCCATCGACTGATGCAATGTCGCACCCCTTAATAATGGGCACCCACTTCAAATCCCCGAAGTGCACGATCTTGTGTGCTTCGCCGGCTTCTTTTTTATCCTGGCCAAGTCCGGGCGCCGCTGCCGCGAGGGCGAAGACGGCCGCGAGCGCACCAAGAAAAATCGTCCGATCCTTTTTCATGAAGTCTCTCCTCCAATGGCGGGAACTGCGAATACGCGAAAGATATCGCGCTTACGCAGGGAGCGCAAGACTTCGCAAAAATAAATTTCCAGAATACCAACGCGCATTTATGCGTGAGCAAGGGAAAACCAAGTAAAACCGCCGCGAGACAAAAGCTACACCCGTTTAAGAGCACACCCTGCGTGAATCCGTGAATCAAACCGCACCGATGAGCCACCCCTAACAGAAAAAATTGACTCACCTTCGGCAAAGGGAGCAAAGGATGAGCGCGCGGCATTTCACCGACCCTTCATATTTCCGACACCTTCCTATCATTCAGCAGGCGTACGTATGTTGGGCCATTTGGTGTGGGCGGGATCCGACCCAGCTGTATTCCTCAAACTGCGTACGCCACAGCGGACGCACGATACGACACGCACGAGAAAAAATAAGAAAGGATGATTCGATGAGAACTTTTCTGTTCGGCTTAGCAGTCACTCTGGTGCTCGCGGTAGGTATCCCTGCTGCGCACGCCCAGAACCAGGATGGTAACAGCCAGGGTGGTAGCGGTTTCCAAGACGGTGTGCCGCGGCTTGATCATGTGTTTGTGATCGTGCTCGAGAATCACAACGCCTTTACGAGCTTTGGCAGCAGAGGCATTCTCGATCCAAGCGCGCCGGCGCCGAACATCCAAGCGTTCGCCAAAAAATACAACTATGCCTCTAACTACAATGGAGTCTGGCACCCGAGCCTGCCGAATTATCTGGCGATGATCACGGGCGATTGGACTGCGACTGACGTCGTCGCAACCGGCCACAGCTATCCGGCTGGAAGCCCGGTGGGAATCAGCGATGACGACTCGGCGTCGGTTTCCACGGACTACGGGCCGCCCGCCAACCCCTCGATCCATCGGTGGCGCGCTAACAAACCGTCGATTGCGGGCCAGTTGGT
>DATBBY010000033.1:0-14787 GCA_036270765.1 Candidatus Acidiferrum sp. | reverse complement strand
TGTTCGGTACCTCCGGAGGAAACCAGCGCTCCACCGCATCCGGGCGTTTAGGCTCAACCACCGGAACGTCTCTCAAGTCCGGCTCGCGAAGTTCCGCGAGCACCTCAAACATTGAAACGGCGTCGGCTGCAGAATCAAATTTCTATTGCGCTTGCGGACAACCAATGCAAAAAACGCAATCCAGCCGCGCCGCAAGAATGTAATTCCCTATCCCATCCCACAAGAAACGAACCGGCACTCGAAAGAAAAAGGCGAGCCGGCAATGCAGCCGGTTCGCCTTTCTATTTCAAATCGCTTCGGTATCAGCGGATTCCGTACACTTCCACCTTCGGTAGCCGGTGCCAGCTTTCTTTGCCGTACCACATTTCCACTCTGCTAATTACGCGGCGATCCCCGGGCAGATCGATCGGACGAGTCCGGCTGCCGTCAGGAATGCGTTCGCGGAACGCGATTTCTTCGGATGTGCCATTGCCAAAATGCACTATCACCCGATGGAAATCCACCGCACCGCCGCTCACCCGTAGTTGCACCGCTCGAAATTTCCCGTCCCGCACGCCCACCTGCACCACGTCGTGATCGCGATGACCGTCGACATGCCTGTTGCCCAGATAAACCCATTCGCCGCGATAATCGTCACGATAACGATCTTGACCATAAACCGAGACGCCTAAAACAAGCACGGCGATCAGGCACCTAACATCCACACATGGTTGCGCCACAAATTGTGATTGATCATTGACCCTCTCCATTTTTGTCCGGGCCGCGACACCAAACAAAAGCCACAGTCCTGACTGATCCGGGGATGTAGCCCACTCGATTACCCCAGTTACGGCGACTTATACGCGCCGGTGTCAGATGGCATTACCTCAATCACTGTAGATTGCGCAAAAATATAGCCTGCCTGAGTTGGACTGACCATTCCCGTTTTCGCTAAACTAAACCATCGGCTCTTAACCGCGAACGCCAACTATGACTGAATCCGTCAACGACGCCGGCACCGTGCGCGTACGATTTGCGCCTTCGCCCACTGGCTATTTGCACGTCGGAGGAGCGCGCACCGCCTTATTCAACTGGCTCTTCGCGCGCCAACAGAACGGCACCTTGGTCCTGCGCATCGAAGACACCGATGCCGAACGCAACAAGCCTGAGCTCGTCGAAGGCATTTTAAGCGGACTCAACTGGCTGGGCGTCAATTGGGATGAAGGCCCGTTTTATCAATCCCAGCGCAACGAACTTTATCGCGCCGCCGCCAAACAATGCCTCGCCAACGGCAGCGCTTTCCTGTGCTATTGCCCCGCCGAAAAATATGTCGGCGGCGATCACGCCGAAGACGGCACCGAAGGCGGCCAGGTTCGCCGCATCGTCCGCTGCAGCTGCCGCAATGGAATCCCTTCCACGCCGGGAACCAAGCCCGCGATTCGCTTCAAAGTTCCCATCGGCGGAAAAACCACTTTCTACGACGTGGTCTTCGGCGACACCGAATTTTCTAACGACGATATCGAAGATTTCATGTTGCTGCGCTCCGGCCAGGGCGACGAGGAGTTCGGCCAGCCCATGTACCAGCTCAGCGTGGTGGTCGACGACATCGACATGCGCATCAATCATGTGATTCGCGGCGCCGATCATCTTTCCAACACTCCGAAGCAGGTTCTGCTCTACCGTGCGCTCGAAGCCAAGCCGCCAATCTTCGCGCACCTACCCCTCATTCTTGGACCAGACCGCAAGCGCCTCTCCAAACGCCACGGTGCCACCAGCGTCAGCATGTATCGCGATGAAGGTTTTTTACCCGAAGCCTTTCAAAATTTCCTGGCGCTCCTCGGATGGGCTCCGGGAGGCGACGTGGAATTTCTCCGCACCTCTGACTTGATTCAAAAATTTAAATTGGAAGGCGTAAGCCGCACCAACGGCGTTTTCGACAAAGCCAAACTCGAATGGTTCAACACTCAATATCTGCAGCATTTGCCAATCGAAGACTTAGTCCCACAAATAGAACAGGAGTTGAAGCGCAGCGGCTTGTGGAAAGACGCGTGGGCGTCCGGAGCGGGACGTGAATGGTTCAGTCGTACTGTCGATTTGCTGCGCCCGCGCGTGCGCCTGTTGCCTGATTTCTCTTCCTGGGCTCGCGCGTTTTTCAGTGACGAATTCACTATCGATCCGGCGGCCGAAGCAAAATTCTGGAAAGATCCAAAAATTCCCGATTTGCTCGCGAAATTGGCCGAGAAGTTGGCCGCGTTGCCGGAATGGAATCACGATGCTTGCGATCACGCGCTGCGCGCGCTCTGTGAAGCCGAAGGTGTTAAGGCCGGCTTGCTGATCAACGCCACACGCGTCGCTATCGTAGGGCAAGCCGTTGCGCCCCCGCTCTTCGACACCATGGTAGCGCTGGGCCGAGGCCGTGTAGTCAACCGTCTGCGCGCCGCACCGGCCGGCGTTACAAAAAACTTAAGTAGCGCTAGCTAATTACCGCTGGCGCTCTTATCGCTGCCAAAGCTTTTTTTCATCTTGCGATGAAAGATACTGAATTCCAGCGTCGGATTGTCTCGTGTGCCTGTAATCGTAATGGGAATCAAGGTCCCTGCGCCGTTCTTGCTAAAAAATGGATCTATCGCTTTCAGAAAAATTGATTTTTTACCGCTCACCAATTGCGAAAGCTTCGCCTCCATTCGCAGCTCGCCCGTGAAATCCAGGTCCTCGCCGCGCAACTTGTAAGTCCCATTCAGCTTGATCTGCGCGCCCGGAACGCTAAAAGTTAATCGATCGAACTTGATCACTCCATTCTTCAGATTAAATTTCCCTCGCAAATCTGAAATCGCGCTTCCTGCCTCAGGATTATCCGGTTCCCCCAGCGCGTGGCGGCTGAATGACGCCAGCTTGTCTCGCACATCGGAACTCGCAAAGCGCGCATCACTAACATCGAATTCCCCGTCCAGCGTCAGTTTGTCCAGTACTTTCACTTTGCCGGGCGGCAAAGACATTTTCGTTCTCAGATTGACCAGCCCGCTCATCATCGGTTGCGTCGATTTGGTGGCCAGCTGCAACAAGTCTTCTAACCGTGCTTTCGGCGCGACCACATCAAGAATGATCAGATGCCCCTGCTTTTCAGGCACACGAACCACGCTGCCCTTCGCAGTAATTTGCGAGTGGATCAACATCGCGCGAACCGGATGTAGGTACGTATCCCCGTTAGTGCCATCCACTGTGGCGGAAAATTCGGTCTTCAACGGCACCGCTCGCCCTACTGGATCAATCGAAAAACCCGGTGTGTCAGTCACACCTTCCACCTCGATGCTCTCCAACACCCCAGAATAGTTCCCACTTGATGACAATATCCCGCCAACCCCGGGGAGTGGCCCGAGATCGGCGTCTGTAAACGTGTACGAACCCGACACCTCCGTCCCGCCAGGGTCGTCCACTTGCCAAGGCCCAAACTTTCCACTCGTCCGAATTTCCCCCACCGGCTTCGCGTTCGTCAGGTTGCCGCGAAACGAAAATGGTTTTCCCGCACCCACGGAGCCTAAAACTAAATCGTGAATATCAAAATCAAGCGGCTCTTTGCCGCTTTGTTTCGGAAGAATAAGCAGTGTAGTGTTATCGCACACCACCTGATCAATCGTAATTCTGGGAAGCGGCCTTCTTATTTTTGTTGCCGGCGGAGGTGCAGGGTCCCCAGGTGGTTGTCCTCGAGGCGGAACGTTAATCACCATATTATCCAGATGTACTCCTCGGATATGTCGCGGAACCCGCAAAATGCCCATAAATCCAAGACGAAACGTGAATTGCTGAATCTGTATCAGCGGCGGAACGTCAGTGCGGTTGTGATAATAAATTGACAACTTCTCGCCCGTGGCGCTCATTTCCGGAAAAGCCGTCACGTGTATCGATTCCAGCTCAACCCGGCTCGCGAATCGTTCCGAAAGCGCTCGCACCACCCAATCGCGCGTCACATCATCTACGTCCCGCATTCGCTCGTACAACACCGCCGCAGGAATGATGAACACCAGCAGAACAATGCACAGCACCACAATCCACGCGCGTGAACGCGGTTTTCGGCTCTCTTCGGACACCATGTTTGAAGGATAACGCAGCGCCGCTTACGGAGTTGGGAATAATTCATTGTGTGCCGGCTTGGCGGCAGCCGCGCTGGCCACAATATTTATCGAAGCCTGCAGATCCAGGGTCACCGGGGGTAAACAAATCGCCGTGCTACACGCTTGGTATCGCAATTTCAACGGAATCTGACGCGGTCCCACTGGTGCGCTAGCCAACGCGGTCACCGGCATGAGCAAAATGACTGTGCCCTCATAAACATTCAGGGGATTCTTAGAAAAAGT
Organism: Candidatus Acidiferrum sp.; assembly: GCA_036270765.1. GTDB lineage: Bacteria > Acidobacteriota > Terriglobia > Acidiferrales > UBA7541 > Acidiferrum. The sequence goes on along the minus strand of DATBBY010000033.1, from coordinate 10,456 downwards.
GAACGTGTGCAGCTGTCCTTTCGGATAAACGACGCTACCCGCTTTAAAATCGGCCGGCATCTCCGCGCTCAGGTCCGTGGCAATCAAATAATCCGCCGACTTTTCCCGCGCGTTCACGTGAAACCCCGGACGAATCTTGAACACCACCGCCAATTGAAAAGGAACGCCGCGAGCCGCAGGCTCCGCAGATACATAAACTGCTGGAGAAACAACATCGCGAGGAGAAGGGGTTTGCCCTTGCACGCCGGCGCCAAGAAAGAACAACCCAGAAATTACGAGGACGGCGGTCAGGGCGAGGATAACACTTCGTGCAACGAGACCTACACCGCGAATTTTCAATCTAAGAACGGTCACAAAGCAACCTGGGCACCGAGCTGTTGCGAAATTACCCGCGCCATCACCGCGTTCAGATTCTCCCCAGTCTTTTCCAGCACAAAAGCATTCTGGTCCTCAGACCACCTCAGCTTAAAGCTGGTGGACAGCGCCGAAATCCAAACCTCCCGCACCGGAGTGTTCGGTGAGACAACAAATTTCGTCTCGTCATCATCCTCAAACAAAACCTCTAGCTTCCCGCTCTCCCCTTCGACGTCAAAACCATGTGCGTCGCCCGCGGTCAGCAATCGCTTCTTGAGGTCCTCAAAAGCGGCGTCTGCTTTTCGTTGAAAGTCTTTTTCTTCCAGCATGTTTTGAGCGTAACACGAAGAAACTATCTTGAGGGAAGCAGTTCGCCGGGTGCCGCACCCTCCGGATTTTAAGGGCTACAGCAACGACTCGATGGCGTGCGACATTTCCGCCTCGCTGATAATCCCAGTGATGCGTTTTACCTGCTTCCCATCTCGCGAGATTAGAACACTCGTGGGATACCCCAGCAGCCCGCCAAATTTCTCGGCGATGTCGTCATTTCCGATTACAATCGGATAATTCATCGTCAGCTTCTGGCTCTTAACATCAAAGTGCTCCGTGGAAACATACGGCTGTACTACTTTCTTCCCTTCCTCGTCCATCGCTACGCCCAGCACCGTAAATCCCTTGGCGCCATATTTTTGTTGCATGTCGATCAACCACGGAATTTCTTCCCGACACGGGTCGCACCAGGTAGCCCAAAAATTTACCAGCACCACTTTGCCGTTGTAATCGCCGAGCGAAGTGTCTTTCCCTTCAAGATCTTTGAAGTGGACTTCAGGCGCGGGCGTGCCAATGGACTTATCCGGCGAATAGTCTTTACGCGCCGCTATCGCCACATTGCTAGACACACGCGTTTTCTTATCCGCATAGTAGGTAAGCCCAATCAGAGCCAGCACCGTTAATACAATCACGCCAACATTTTTCATTTTCATTTCCCGACCTTAACCAACCGCCTCAAAGTGAGAACCGGTTCAGAAAAGTTAGTTTTCCCGAGAGCCACGTCAGTTTGTTCACGAACACCAGCCCGCCGACAAAAATTAGCAGCGCTCCGCTGAAAACCTCCACAGCATGCAAATACTTACGAAAATTCTGATAGAAACGCAGAAATTGCCCGATACCCAGCGCAGTAAGCAGAAACGGCACTGCCAGCCCCGCGGAGTAAACCGCCAACAGCAAAATTCCACGAGCAATCGTGTCGCTGGCCGCCGCGAGCGCCAGAACCGTTGCAAGAATTGGCCCGATGCACGGGGTCCAACCAAATGCGAAAGCGAATCCCAACAAAAACGCGCTCCACACGCCGGGCTGCCCGATTTTGCTTTGTATCCGCACATCGCGATTAAGCCAGCGCGCCATCGACGGACCAAAAAAACCTATCAGCGACAACGAAAAAAAGTGGGGCGCGCCAAACCCCGCAAAAAGCGGCCCATGTCGTAATAGCGATATAACGCCAAGAAGAACCAGCACCACTCCGATGATCAGCCCCGTTTTTAACGTCAGCTTGATCAGCAATCCCAACAGATGAAGCCCAAAAAGCAAAATCAACGCGCCCGCAATAGGCGCCAGAAAGCCTCGGTTTTGCCGCAGAAATGATCCGACCGCGCTAGCCGACGCCCCGAAAGAAATAAACACCGCCGAAAATCCCGCCACAAAAGCCAGCGAAGACCCAAAGAGTCCGGAGCGCGGCAATTCGCCTTTGCGCAGTTGCTCCATGCCGATTCCGGACAACATGGAGATGTACCCCGGCACCAGCGGCAAAACGCAAGGCGACAAAAATGAAACCAGTCCCGCTAGAAATGCGCCGGCAAGTGAAACGTCGCTCATCCGTTAGCGTTCCTGTGAATTACGTTCATCGCGAACTCCCATTAGATGTCCAACCCAAACACACTGGTAAGAAGAAGCTCCATTCTCCCATAAATGCATTAGACGCACTTATGCGGCAAAGGGTTCGAGCTAGGTTCTGAAATTGGGCGGTACTCTGAAAGGATTCGAACGCTGGTAAATATCGGCGATCTCCAGTAACACCCGCTCTTTACGTTCTTCGCCGATGAATTGCACGCCAATCGGCAGTCCCGCCGCGGTAAAACCGCATGGCACGGAAATCGCCGGCACCCCAGCCAGATTTGCCGGCCGGTTCAGGCGTAACAGAAGCGCCCGCGTGGCATGATCGTCGCTTCCAACGCGGGTAGTTTCTTCACCAATCAGCGGCGCCGCAATCGGCGTGGTCGGAACCATCAGCGCATCGATCGCTTCTTTCTCCATCACCCCACGCAATTGTGAAATGAAGCTCCTTCTCTCGTTCATCGCTTCAAGATATTCCACCGCCGTAACTTTCATCCCAGTTTCCAGCCGCGAACGAACGTCCTCGCTATATTCCGCTCCCCGGCCGGGAAACCATCCTGATTGCTGATGATAATAACTAGCCTCCGCCCACGCGATCCGATTGCCCGCCTTTTCGGTTTGCGCCAAAAGCGGTATGGAAACCTCTTTGATTTTTGCTCCGGCCCTGCGAAGCGACCGAACCGCAGCATTAAAACTTTTCTGCACTTCGCCAGACATCACCTCAAAGAAAAATTCCCGAGGTATCCCCAGTCGAAGTTTAGAGAGTTTTCTTGCGCCGCTCCCACGCTGGCGTACACCTTCTCCTTTGTCATTTCCGCCGTTGCCAATCGCTGCCAAAAGTACCGCAGCATCTGCTGTCGTCCGTGCCAGAGGCCCAACACAATCGTGCGTCACCGACAAAGGAATCACGCCCGCGACGTCCACGCGACCGAACCCAGGCTTGAGTCCCACAATTCCACACAACGCAGCCGGGATTCGAATCGATCCCCCAGTGTCTGTACCAACACTTCCAAAACAAAGTCCCGCAGCCACAGCAGCAGCCGAGCCTCCGCTCGAACCTCCCGGAATTCTTGCCGTATCCCAGGGATTTCGCGCCGGCCCATAATGCGGATTGTTCGTCGTCACGCCGTAAGCAAACTCGTGCATGTTGGTCTTGCCCAGCAAAACTGCTCCTGCCAGTTTCAGGCGCGAAACAAGCGGCGCATCTTGCTCGGGAAAATAGTCGCGAAGAATTTTCGATCCCGCCGTAGTTCGAATGCCATTGGTGCAAATATTGTCTTTCAGCGAAATCGGTATGCCATGCAGGGGCCCGCGATCGGTCCGCGTTTTGCTCTTTCCCCTTACGCCAAGCTCCGCTTGCGCGCTCTTCGCCTGCCTGCGTGCCACTTCATCCGTCACCGTGATGTACGCGTTTAATTTTGGGTTGAATCGTTCGATCCGAGCCAGCATCAATTCCGTCAATTCAACCGGAGACAGTTTGCCGGCGCGGAAAAGACCAGCGATCTCGGCGATCGTACCAAACGCTAGCTTAGTCTCGTTCATTAAATTGGCTCGCGAAGGGTACCCGCGTTCATTCGGCGCGTATTCATCCGTTAGCGCATCTCAATAAATTCTTTCTTGCCGCCGCAAATTTCCAAACGTGCCGATATTCGCGATGATAAACGCCACCCGGAACTGATTTTCCGTGCGCACCTGCCCCAATGCGATTCGCCGGTATTCCAACGACAATCCGCAGCACCTCCCGTTGTAGCTGACCTGCACCAACTGGCTCTGCAGCGCGTTATTCGTAAAATCATAGCTGACTCCCGCGGCTGCGTTGAATCCCTCGGTGTTCTGGCTCCCGTAGCCAAATAATGTGCGCACTTGATTCGAAATCGGCTGCAGGATCGGATCAGCGTCCAGCCGAAAATGCGCTATCGTCGCGTACCACTTTCCATACGGTTTCACTTTTAGCAGCGTGCCGATAGTCGTCAACTTTGCAATATTGGGGTCGTACTCCAGGATCTGCTCAAAGTCATATTTACTGCCCGGCTCAACGGTCACATCGCTGACCAGTGGAGACCAGTGCACCGGGCCTAGCGCAAACGCGAATGGAGTGATGGAATTTAGCGTCTGAAATACGTTGCGCTCCCCGGCCACCGCGGCCCCGCCAAAGGTCGGATCGAAAAAATGTTTCTGTACCAATCGCCACGAAATCAGCTGCCGCGCCTCATCGTCGCCATCTCTTTTAACGAAGAATCGCTGCGTGACTCCGTACTCTATTTCGTTTGTATCCGTGAGCGTCGAATCCGAGTCGAAGCGAATGAAGCCCGCGAAATTGTTTACCCCCGTAACATAACGATACGTAATCACCGGCTCAATCGAATGCTTGAATCTTTTCTTTGATTTTGGCCGCTCAAAGAAACGCTCCAGCGTTGGTGGCCGCAGGTCTACTGTAAATTCACCGGTGTTGCGCACAATTGCTAGATTGCTGACCTCGCCGGCAGGCGTCAACGAAGCCCCATAACGCGTGGTTCGAAATGCCGCAGTCGTTGTAATGCCCAACCAATCTCCCAGATGCATCGGCACCGTCACTCGCGGAGCAAATTCCGTGCGGCCCACAAAACTGGGCGTATTTATTTCGCTGTCGGAACGATGCAGCGCGTCCACAAAACTGTCGAATCCAAAATAAACCGGAAGATTCCGCCATGGTGCCTGCTCCACGGAATCAAATCGCGCTTCCGGAAAATTGCGAATGTTCACGCTGATATCCGGATTTATCTCCAAAAAGCTTTTGTCATTCAGTCCCGCAAAATTCAGGCTGAACCCGCGGAAATTATTGCTAAGGAAAACGGCACTCCGTACCTCGGAGTTGATCGCGTCGCCATAGGTGTCCGCGAACGCCAGTCGAAACGTCAGCGAAGAAAGCTGGTTATAGTCCGTAACGAACCGCCAGCCGCCTGGTAGTTGCGATTGGATTTCGAGGCGCTGCTCTTCGCCGCCCTGCGGCTGCCGAACGCCGCCGACTAGCAAGCCGCGGTCGTCAACGCCGTAATACGTATAGTTGATCGAAGTCCCTTCAAATGGCTTGGCGCGCAGCGCGCCTCGTTCCGCGGCTCCGCGCGAGCTCATGTATTGCCCTCCCAGCGTGGCGTCAAACCACGGCTTGGGAGCCCAGTAGAAAGCGTCGCCGAACGTAAACCCCTTCCGCGAACTGTCCCCTATATCCGGAATTAGGAATCCAGACTCCCGCACTTTGCGCCCCGCCGGCGCCGTCGCATACGGCAGCCAAATAAGAGGAACACGGAACATCCGAAAATTAGCGTTTACCATCGCAATGGTCTTTTCCAGTTGTACCCGCGCGTGCGGCGCATAGAACTGCCACGTGGGATGCGTCGGATCGCAGATGGTGATCCACGCCTGGTCAATTACATAAACATCCTTCGCAAAGCGCTCCACGTCTCGAGCTTCAAAGTAAAGCGGATTATTTGACAGCAAAACATTGGGATTCGGCCGCCGCTCGATTTTGACTGTGCCTCGTACATTATGGAAAACGCCGTGCCCGGTTTTAACGTTGTAGTGCGCAGCATCGGCCTCCACGTGCTGATTCTCAAAATCGAATTGCACGTGGCCACGCGCAAACGCTTCGGAGGTCTTCTCGTCGTATTCCACGTGATCCGCCCGGAATCGCGAATCCCCGTAGTGAATATCCACATCATCATCGGCAATATACAAATCGCCGCGACGGCTTTGCGGACCACGAGACGAAAGATCAGCAACACCGCCGGTCTTAAATGGAAGATGCGCCTGCTGCGCGCTGGCCGTTCTTATCGCGGGCACCGCAAGAATATAAATAAATAAAAAAATCGGAACGAGCCAGCGGTTAGCCGCGGCAGCGGCATTTCGCGCGAGGACACGGCGGTTTACAGCAGACATGTAAGCCATGAAAGCAGTGGGATAGCCTAGCATGGGCTCGCCAGCGTGAGTAGGCGACGAGTTTCAAGATGCCGCTGGAACGCCAGCTGATGCCCCAGTACATGCCTTGAATAGAAATTAGGTCGATATTAATCTTTGGGGCTGTTTCTAGTCACCACGAAACCGTGCTCCGCTGTCAGTTTCACAGCGTAAATTTCATCGAACCCCTCGTCTGCCGTAGGCGGAACAAGTTTCTTAAATGCCGCTACCACTGCTGGACCCGGAACTTTTTGTTTCCCGGTCCGCAAATTATTTCGTCGCATCGCTTCCCCCAAGCTCGCTTCGAAAAAGTAAGCCACCGTGTGAAACCCCGCCGCGCGAGCAGGTGCTAAATAGCGCTCGCGATCGGACGGCAGCGGGTTGGTGTTATCAACGACAAAAGGCTGTCCGCCTTCCAGGCACGCACCCACTAGCAACTCTTCTCGCCGCCGCGTGCGCAACATATCCAGATTGATGCGCACATGACTATCAAAAAACCGCTCGCGGAAAAAACTGCTTTTGCCGGATCCCTGAATCCCGATAAAAATTACTGTTTCCATAACCCGTATCCAGCCAAATCAAAAAAAACGCAGGGCGCCACCACCCGATCTTTGGGGGTGGGTCTTGCACTTGCGATCAATCAAGTGGGCCTTCGACATCATGTCCTACAGCCCGATTCAATTCCCGTTAGGTGTACCGTATCTTCGGTAATTTCGGGGGTCGCGGCCCGTGTCGAATCGCCGAGCACACCGGTTCATAATTAAGCTCAGCCCCTTCCCGCACCGACCGCAGCATCAACCCGCCCCGGCTCATATCTCCGCGCCCCACAAACGCAGAAGGAAAAAGTAGCCGCTCGTCGAAAATTCCCAGTAATGGTTCCACATATTTCGAGGTCGCGATGCTTCCCAGCAGCACAATCTCGCATCGTTTTCCGGCCCGTCGCAACAATTCCTGCGCATCGCGTTCCAGCGGCTCCCGATATCGCGGATCACCAGCATCCACCGGAACGTCTGCAATCTCCATCATTTCGTCGTGTGTCATCAACGCGTCCGGCGAAACCAAACCGCGGCCCGCCGTAATCACCAATATTCCTGGCATTCCCACGGGCGGCGATGCAAACGCGCGGGCATACGCGAGCTTGCCGCGAAAATACAATCCGCTGATGAAGCTGAATAATTCTCCCAGTGGCAGTCCGTCATTGCGCAGCTGTCGCGCCAGAACGAATCGCGCGTTCTCGCTCATGATCATCTTGGCGCGAACCCCGCCGGCATTCGCGGGCGAAAGCAGAAAAATCCGTTGTGGCTGTCGCGCCTTTGATTCGCGTGACAGTTTTTGCCGTTTTGAATTTGTGGGTGCTGCCGGGTGCGTTGGCATATTCGCGGGTGATGAGGGCTAATTCTAAAAAAATTAAAGCAAATTCAAAGCTGACTTATTTTCCCGCTTTACCTGTTTCATTGTGCAATCGCGTGGAGCTTTCTCCGGACGCCAGCGAAGGAATTTAGTCCCATGACGGAATCTTCCGCCAGTAAAGTGGTCGAACTGCACTTCCGCTACCAATTTCGGGTCTAGCGGCTGCCACTCCATCGAATGTTTTGTGCTCCACCGGCTCAACCCGCCCGGCGCTTTTCCCGTAAATCCCGGCGGCTTGATCATTTTCTCCAGCTTTTTCGTTAACGCCAAACGCTCGTCCGCCTGTATCGAGGAACTGAATCCCACGTGGTCGAGCAATCCTTCGTCGTTGTAGAGTCCCAGCAGTAACGACCCGACCAGCGGCTTTTTCTCCAGGTATCTGAATCCTCCCACCACGCAATCCGCGGTGCGTTGCTTCTTGATTTTCTGCATGCCAGTGCGCTCGCCGGTTTGATACGGCAAATCCTTGCGCTTGGCAACAATTCCGTCGAGCCCCACGCCCATGTGAAACCATTTCCGCGCCACAGCTAGATCATCGGTAACCGGCGACAGGCTGATGGAGCCATTTTTGTCGAAAGACGTTTTCGCGAGGCGCTCCAGTTCGCGGCGTCGTTTTTCCAATGGTAGCTTCACCAACGATTTCCCTTTTTCGTCTACTAACAAATCAAAAACAATAAACACGCTGGGATGTTCCTGGCTCAATTTCAAAACACGGCTTGCTGCCGGATGGATGCGCATCAACAGCTCATCGAAAGACAGATTGCCGTCCACCGGAATCACGATTTCACCATCCAGAACAAATCTCTTCGCCTTTAACCCCCGCAAGGTCGCAGCCAACTCCGGAAAATATCGCGTTAACGGCTTCCCCGATTTGGATTGCAGGTCGATCTGCTCCCCATCCCGAAACGCCAGGCAGCGAAACCCATCCCATTTTGGTTCATATTGCCACTCCGGTCCGTCCGGCAGCTCCGCAGCCGGTAATGCCTCCATCGGCGCGTATTTCTTGTTGACCGGTAGCGTCATAGAAACGCTTTCAGGTCCACCCGATTTTTTTCTTCCAACAACGGTTTCCACAGATCGCCGATTTTCCTGACCCGCGCCGGAACATTTTTCACTGTGAAATCTTCAATCCGCAACCCGCGCTCCACTTCTTCCCAGGTCACCGGCGTGGAAACCGTCGCCGCAGGTTTCGGCCGTACCGAATAGACCGAAGCCAGCGTCCGGTTCCACGCATTCTGGTTGTAATCAACCAGTACCCGCCCGCGTGGCCGCTTCGCCACCCGATATTCCGCCGTGATTATTTTTGGATGTCGCGCTTCCAATTCTTTCGCGAACGCTTTCGCAAAACTCCACACCTCTTTTTGCGTCGGGCCTCGCTTGATCGCCACGTAAACGTGAATCCCTCGCGAGCCGGTGGTCTTCGCGTAATTTTTTATTTTGATCGAATCCAGCGCTTCTCGCACGATCAGCGCCGTCTCCAATACACCCTTGAAAGACGCGCCAACGACCGGGTCCAGATCAAAATGAAGATAATCCGGCCGGTCCACATCGTCGCATCGCGCGTACCACGGATTCAGGTCGATGCACCCCAGATTCACCACCCATAACAGTGACGACAAATGCTGAATCACCGGAAAGTCAATCACATTGCCCGAACCGTGCTCGATGGAACATGTGGGAATCGAATCAGGCCGTGGCGATGGCGCGCGCTTCATAAAAAAGAATTCGCCATTTATCCCATTGGGATAACGCTTCATGACCATCGCGCGGTTCTGCAGATGCGGCAATAGCCACGGCGAAACGTCCCAGTAATATTGCAGCAGGTCTCGCTTGGTCAGGCCCAGCTCAGGAAAATATATTTTGTTTAAATTGGTGAGACTTACCGGTCCACCCTCCACCTTTAGCGTGGTGTTGTCCAGGTTGCGGGGGATTTCCAGTCCGGCCGGTTGCGCCATTGCATCACTTTTTCCCGAACGGGAAGGTGTCGGACGATTGGCTTTACGTAGCATAGCCGCAGCTTTACGCGCAGCACGCACTACTTTGCGCTTGGACGCAGTTTTTGCCTTGGCTTTGGATTTCACGCTGGTTAGATGATGTTCCACAACATTGCGATCTTTTTATTATTGCCCGCCGCGATTACTAGTGAAAATCGTGCGACGTCGTCGGCGCGCTGGTAATTATTAACGGCCGGATCCGTTGCGATTTCACCGAAACCACATTGTCCAGGTTCTGCAATTGCCCTTCAATCATCAAAAATTGTTGATGCACCACCACCACATGGCATTTTTCAAATAGCTGCGGCGAAATTATAGCGTTGGCAATTCCCGTTTCATCTTCCATGCTTAAAAATACGAATCCCTTGGCAGTGCCCGGACGCTGTCGCGCAATCACCCCTCCAGCAATGCGCACCTGCATGCCATCCGGCAATCCAGCCAATTCTGCCGCGCTGCGAATTCCCATTTTTCGCAGCTCCGCGCGATGATAAGCCATGGGATGCGGCCCCACCGTCATTCCCGTGCCACGAAAATCAGCCACCAATCTTTCTTCCGCATTCATCGCCGCAAGTGGCGACTGCGCAGAATCGTAATTTTTTTCCGCGCTCCTACTCAATTCTTTTCCATCATCTTTCCGCACATCGTCGCAGAACTCATACAAAGGACCCGCCGATCGCGCCGTCCTCTCCACTTGCCACAAAGCGCTGCGCCGATGAAATCCCCGCTGGTTTCCTAGCCGGTTCAAAGCCCCCACCTCCGCGAGCACCGCCAATTCCCCTTTCTGAATTCGTGGAACGCGGCGTTTCAAATCATCCACAGAGCTAAATGGACGCACCCCACGCTCGCGAACAATTTCCTCCCCAATCTCCGCGCGC
>DATBBY010000032.1:0-13312 GCA_036270765.1 Candidatus Acidiferrum sp. | reverse complement strand
GGACGGCGCGAACGTGGAAGTAATTGTGGTGGTTTGTCCTGGTGTAAGGGTAATTCCATTTGCTCCGGTGGAGTTGAAGCCGGCGCCCGCGACCATCACTTGCGCGATCGTCACGCTTGAATTTCCTGCATTGGTCATGGTGATGTTCTGCGCGCTGCTGCTCGATACGTTCACGTTGCCGAAATTCAAGCTGCTTACGCTGGAGTTCAGCAACAGTGTCGCCGCGGCCGAAGTGGTAGTGACCGCGTTGCAAATCGTTTCGCTGCCGGTAACCGTCAACCCGCTCAAGTACCCGAGTGAAGATACCGAAGCTTGCTCAGTGCGGAACGCCAGAGTCGTGCCGATGGCGACCTGTTGTGAACCAAGCATGACGTACGCGTTGTAGGTGTGCGTGCTGATATTCACGTCGAGAATAAAATGGTACGCGGTGCCCGCGATGTAAGGAAAGGCTGTGGCGGCAGAGAAGGTGTCGCCGTTTCTGGCGTCAATTATTCCGCCTGGGTTGAATCGCACCGAGGCGGCCAAGTCGGTATACGCGGCACCTGGCGCTGCGGACATTCCGCTGATGCCATTTTCGATGGCGGCGCCTGGGGTAACGTCGAACTGTATGCGGAAGCTGCTGGTCTGCACTTGCGCCAGCGGCGTAGAAACCCATGTGCCAGCTGACAGCAAGCATCCCGGCGGAGTTGAAACCGGTTTTACGGTCAGAGTTGCCGGGATGCTCACCACGTTGCCTGCGCTGTTGCTGACACGGACGGTAAATTGCGATCCATTGTCAGAAGCAGTCGTCAACGTGGTCGTGTACAGAGAGGAAGTCGCGCCGATGATGGGTGACCCATTTCTGCTCCACTGATAAGTCATCGCTGCCGTGCCGGTAGCGGAAACGGAGAAAGATGCTGCTTGTCCCGCGGTCACAGACTGAGCGATCGGCTGCAAAGTAATCGCCGGAGCAATAATTGGCGCAGTGACGGTAAGCAAAGCCGCGTTGCTAGACACTGTTCCGGAAGCGTTGCTGACCGCGGCGGTGAAGTGCGCGCCGTTTTCAGCGATGGTCGTGATGGGCGTGGAATAATTTGAAGAGTTAGCACCGCTGATCGAGGCGCCGTTCTTCATCCATTGATACGTCACAGCGGATGCAGTATGCGTTCAGTGAAAAACAGATTGGAGAGTTATTAAGATCGTGGGCCAAGGGACAGGTGCGGACGAACGGGCAGATTTTTATTTTGGGGCGAATTTTGAATTGAGATATTTTGTTTTCGGGTGGAAATTAAATTGAAATATTTTGTTTTGTTGATGCAGTGATTTTGTGGGGATTAGTTTTTTTTTGACGCGCGGCGAATTATTTTCGCTGTGACGGGCATTTATTGGAATTCGCCGGAAGTGTGAACGGAGGTGGCCTGCTTGATTGAATCTGTTGCGGCGGTCCCAGTGATGAGGCGAGCTCCGCGGCTGAAAGTCAGATATTCAAATCCCCACTGAATAAAAACCATGACGCGATTTTGAAATTCCACGATGTAGATGAGATGGACGAAGAGCCAGGTGAACCAGGCGATGAATCCTGAAAGATGGAAGCCGAAAATGTTGGCGACGGCGGCGGCGCGTCCGATGACGGCCATGTCTCCTTTGTTGAAGTAGTGGAATGTGGGGTCGGTTTTTTTGTTTGCGATGCGGGCCTTGATAGTTTTGGCGGCGAACGCCCCGCCCTGGATGGCTACCTGAGCGACGCCGGGCATGGGCTTGCCGTCTTTATCGGTGGCGTTGGCAAGATCGCCGACGATGAATATGTCGGGATAATTGGGGATGGTGAGATCGGGATTTACTTTGATGCGGCCGGTCTTGTCGGTTTCGGCGTGAGTGCGCTGGGCCAGTTTTCTTCCGAAGGTGGTGGTTTCAACTCCGCCGGCCCAGAGGACGGTGTGAGCTGCGAGGCTTTCGGTTTTGTCTCCGCGGCGGAAGGTGACGCCGTTGGCGTCGATGCAGGTGACCATCACGCCCTTCATGACTTCGACGCCGAGTTTTGTGACAAGTTTTTCGGCCTTAGCGGAAAGTTCTTCCGGGAAAGAAGGCAGGACACGTGGGCCGCCTTCTACTAAAAGGATGCGAGCTTCCTGAGGATTGATGTGGCGGAAGTCGTGCTTCAGGGTTTCGTTGGCGATTTCCGCGAGGGCGCCGGCGAGTTCCAGTCCGGTGGCTCCGGCGCCGACGATTACGAAAGTGAGCCAGGCGCGGGATTCTTCGTGGGTGGCGGCGCGCTCGGCGCGTTCAAAGGCGTAAAGAATCTTGTGGCGGATGGCGGTGGCTTCTTCTACGGATTTGAGGCTGGGGGCCCATTCGCGCCAAGCGTCATTGCCGTAGTAGGAGGTTTGCGAGCCGGTGGCGACGATGAGGGAGTCGTAGTCGAAGGTGGCGCCGTCGAGGAGCTGGATTTTTTTTGCGGCGGGATCGATGTCGGAGACTTCGCCGAGGAGGACCTGAGTATTTTTCTGGCGGCTGAGAACTCCGCGGAGAGGCGCGGCAATTTCGCCGGGCGAGAGCGAGCCGGTGGCTATCTGATACATAAGCGGTTGAAAGAGATGGAAGTTGCGGCGGTCAATGAGGATGACCTCGACGGGGGCGCGCTTGAGTTTTTGCACGGCGCTCAAGCCGCCAAAGCCGCCTCCCAGGACGATCACACGGTGGGGTCGGGCCATGGTGGAGTCCTCCGTCCGATGCGAAGAGCGAGTAAGCAGCGTTAGATGATGTTCTCATCTTTTTGGGCGCAGCGTATTCTGGAAGCATACTTACCCCCCACCCCGGGTGTTTTTGCGGAAAAGAGTTCATAAAGTGATGAAAACAAAGGATCGACGTTGCAAAAAAGTGCAAAGAGTGCGTATTTTGCGCGAATTGGTGAGGCGGGAGTGCTCGAACTTCGGATTTGAAAAATATCGGAGACAAACGCTTATGCTGCTAGAAGCGTTCGCCTGCTTGAAGCGCCCGCCCTTCGCAAAAAAAAGCGAAGGGTAGGCCACCCTGTCGTAACTTAAGGGTGTGTTACCTGCCAGTGAGAAAAAACTGTGTTCATCAACTTTATTTTTTTGTTTTCGCTCGAGTGCCGGCAGGCGCGTTCTTCTTCAATTTGATCTGATTGTACTCAATGGCGGCGCGGACGAGATTTTTTAGAGCACGGTCGCTAATTTTGTCGCCCTCGAAAAGATCGATCGCTCGCCACGCGTTGCCTCCGAGGCCCGCGTTGAAGAGTTTGCCAGGATCCGGGAGGCTTGCTCCGTGCGAAAAGGTAAGCTTCACTTTATCTTTGTGGGCGTTGCCAACGGCGATCATTCCGTCGCGAGACCACACTGGGCTGCCCATCCACTTCCATTCCTCGATGATCTGCGGGTCGGCCGCAAGGATGTTCTTGCGGAGGCTGGCTAACGTTTTGCCACGCCAGTCTGTTAGTCCGGCGATCAGTTGGTCTATACGTTCGGATGGATTCATTGGATTTTTATACCTCGAATTAATGTTTCGCTTGAGACGGGAGGTTGGGCGTTTCGATACCGAACTGTTTGGCGTACTCCGCGTTCAGCCGCTGCCAGCCGCCGAACTTCGCGGCCTCAGGGCCAACCATGCGTCCAATCGGCTTTCCGCTGAGAAGGTGATCCAGAACATCGAAACAAATATGCCAACCGGCGGCACCCATGGCGATGAAGCGGTGACCGATGTTGGTCCACAGCGTCAAACGCGTGCCGCCACCAAAGGCTTCGAGTTGCCAGCGCATGTCGAAGCCACCCCAGTTGTACTCAAGCAACTCAGGAGCGTCGGCTCGCGTCACGGTGGTTTCCGTAACGCGCAGCGCGGGCGCACCCGCGGTGGTGAGCTTCACCGTGTTTCCAACCGTACCCAGGTTTCCGTCAGCATCGAACGGAGCCCACTCGCGCAGATGCGCCGGGTCGGTTAGCGCTTGCCAAACTTTTTCCGGCGAGTGGCGCAGTTCTCTGACGAGAATGAGCGTCCACTTCTCTCCGTCCTTTCGTACCTGCGCTCCGTTGGCCGGACCCGGTGTGTACTGCTCGCGATAGTTCACCTTCTTGTCCTTAATGTGAATAGCGCGCCAGTTGGGTAAGTTGAATGAGGTTGCCACAGGTGTCGTTGAGCATTGCAATAATTGAAGCGGTGACGTCGGTAGGCGGCATCGTGAACACGACGCCGCTGGACTTGATGCGCTCGTAGTCGCCTTTGACGTCGTCGGTAAAGAACATGGCCGCGGGCTGCCCCTGTTGAAATATCGCCTGCTGATAGGTTTTGGCTGCTGGGTTATTGTTCAGCGCCAATTGTAGCTCAGTGCCGTCCGGTTCCTCAGGCGAGGCCACGGTCAGCCAGCGATATGGGCCGTTACTGAAATCGGACTTCTTGGCAAACCCCAGTACCTCAGTGTAGAAGCGCAGGGCCTTTTCCTGGTCGTCCACATATACGCTGGTCATTTTGATTTTCATTTCTTTTCTCCTTTGTCACGTTCGCGGTTTGCGCCGCGTCGGTTTTCTCCTCGTCTTCCTCTTCGTTGGTGTTGACTGTTTCATGCGGTCGAGATGGCGTTCGAGAGCATCCAGGTGCGCCGACCAGAACCGACGGAACGGAGCTAGCCAGGCCTCGACCTGCTGAAGCGGTTCAGGATTCAGGCGGTAAAGACGGCGCTGTGCGTCCACCGTGGATTCCACGAAACCGGCGTCGCGCAGCACTCGCAGGTGTTTTGACACCGTCGGCTGCGGCATGCGAAGTTGACGCTCGATCGCTCCCACCGACTGTTGCGAGGAAACCAAGAGGCTCAATATCGCGCGGCGGTTGGGCTCGGCAATGATTTCGAAGACAGATTCCATACCCCTCATATACTCTACAGAGAATATACGTGTCAAGGCATATTAAAAAATGATTTGGTGGTTCGGTAGGTGCGCGTTGGGAATGGGTGGCTCGGAAAGTGCAAGACCCACCCGCCACGGCGGGTAAACCCTGAAAATCGAGGGTGGGGCACTCTTCGCGTTTATTTCGACGGCGAAATACGATTATTGTGATTTTGGAGTGGACGCGACGCGATCAGAGCCGCCGAAAAAACTTCGATGAATTCGGAAGTTCAGGTTGCGGAGAAGCAGCGGACTAGGAGTGTTGTTCTTTAACGGATTCTGACTGCCAATTTTTGGGGTGGCGGCGGCGCCACTCGGCGGTAGCCTCTTGTAGCTGAAGGGCGTAAATGCGGAGGGGCGGCTTACCCAAGTTGGCTCTTGCGTTGGTCAGGTGGCGCGCGGCTTGACCGAACTCACACAGGCTTACGTCGTCCATCTTGCGCAGCTGGGCGCGAAGTTCGTCAACGTCAAAAACGGCCTGGACGGCTGATTGCATTGCAGGAATCTTAGCAGCCGGAGGTAATGGCGCAAGACGAAATTAGTTTCGCATATAAAATCCTGTGCAAAACGAGGCGACGGGCGCGGAAGGCAAGTTCCCTTCCCTGTTGCTCGCTAACTCCCTGTCGAATGATTGCGTCGTGGTGCCAAAATGGCGCCAAATTAGAAAGAATCTGGCGTGTGAAAATGACCTGGCGGACGGGTTCGGCCTATATGATTTGGTATGGAGAATGAGGGGCATCGAGCGACGTGGAAGACGTTGCTGGCGTTCGGGATTATTTATTTTGTGTGGGGATCGACATTTCTGGCGATTCGCGTGGGAGTGCGAGAGGTTCCGCCACTGATTCTGGCAGCGATGCGATTTTTTGTGGCGGGGATTGTTCTTTATGGCTGGATGATTGCGCGAGGGGAACGTTCACCGAGTGGGCGGGAGTGGAGGTCGGCGACATTACTTGGGCTGGTGATCTTTGTTTTGGATTACGGGCTGCTTTTCTGGGCGGAGCAGTGGGTGCCTTCGGGTATTGCCGCGGTAATGCTGGCGTTGATTCCGGCGTTCATGGCGCTATCGGAAATCATTTTTCTGCGGACGCAGACGCTCACAGTGCGATTGGTGGTGGCGCTTTTGATCGGGATTGGGGGAGTGGCTGTGCTGATGAGCCGCTCGCTGAACCTTGGAGGAGCGCCGATTGATAAGACGGGCGCGGCGGCGCTGATCTTTGCGTCGATGAGCTGGTCGGTGGCGTCGGCGCTTACGCGCAAACTGACGTTGCCGAAATCCAAAGTGATGAGCTCGGGAGCACAGATGCTTGCCGGGGGAGTATTGCTGGCGGTTACGGCGGCGGTGCTGGGAGAATTCCGCGATTTTCATCCCGGGAACGTGTCACGCGAAGTGTGGTTCTCGCTGCTGTACCTGATTGTGGCGGGATCGATTGTGGGATTCACTGCTTACGTATGGCTGATTCATCACGAATCGCCGACCAAAGTGGGGACGTACGCTTACGTGAATCCGATTGTGGCTGTTCTGGTTGGATATTTTTTTGGGGGCGAAGCGCTGAGCTCGCGCACGATTGTGGGGACGATGTTTGTGTTGATCAGCGTGGTGGTGATTACGACCACGCGGGTGAAGAAGGCGGTGGCGCCACTTCCGGGGGAGAACTACGCGGACACCGTGCAATCATAAATTTTGACGATCCCGAAAGAATGTTACGAGAGCCGCGGATAATTTGGGAAAAATTCAAGAAAGTGCAAGACTCGGACCCCACCCGCCACGGCGGGTAAACCCTGAAAATCGAGGGTGGGGCACCCTTCGCATTTTTTTGATTTGCGACTGGGTCAGAAGCCGAAGGCGCGGGCGAGCCAAATGGCGAGAGCTGTGTAAATGCCGGCGATCCAATCATCGGCCATGATGCCCAAACCTCCGGGAAGTGACTCGGCTTGTCGCGCGGGAAATGGCTTCCAGATATCGAACGCGCGAAAAAGGATGAAACCGAGCAGCAGATATTTCCAGCCAAGGGGCGACTGGTAAGTTATGAACCCGAGCTTGGGTGGGGCCCAGGAATTTGTTGTTCTCCACCATACTGGTAAGGCTGACCCGAGCAGGAGCGCGAGATGCTGGCCAGAAACTTCGTCGATGACCACGCTTTGAGGATCTTTTTGTTGCCAGTAGCGGCTGGCGCGGGTAGCGGTCCAGACGCCTAACACGGCGACGACGACAACGATCACACATTGAATGATCAAGAGGAAATCGAGCTGTGTCCCGCCAACGACGATGATCTGGAAAATATCCAAGCCCAGAGCGGTTAGCACTTGATAGGCGGACAGCGCGAGAGCCAGGCCAGCCAGAGAGCCGAAAGTGCCAGGAGCGACGGGAATGTAGCCGAGGCCGCACGCGGTGGCGATGAACAAAGAGAGGAACGGCTTGCGTGATGATGATGCTGATGTCGGGGCGGCCACAGTTTTGGCGTTGGGGGCGGTCTCCATCGGCGGCCTTAGTTGTGCAATTGATGCAATAGAGAGTAACTCAGAAAGGTGGTGGAGTTGTGCCGGCGAGGGCGCTTAGCGACTTGGTGGATAAGTATACGGACCAGGTGCAGTAGAATGCGTCCGTTATATTTCGAGTGAAGGGGAAACTATATGGCGAGGAGGAATTGTGAAGATAAATAATTTGAGAAATTGGGCGGGGGGAGCGTTGGGGGTAATTTTATTTGCGTCCGCGGCATGGGGACAAGAAGTGCCGGCGGCGCTGCAAACGGCTGCCGACGAGCAATTGGTAGTGCGAGTGCACGCCAAGGGCGATCAGATTTATTCGTGCAAGGTGGATGGGGCACAAGCGTTGTGGACGCTGAAGGCCCCGGAGGCGCAACTGTTTGACAAGGATGGGAAAGCGTTTGGAAAACATTTCGCGGGGCCTTCATGGGAAGCGAGCGACGGGAGTCGAGTGGTGGGAAAAGCTGCAGCGAATGTAGCGTCGCCTGACGCGGACTCGATTCCGTGGTTACTGGTGAAGGTGGTGAGTCGCGCGGGAGAAGGCGTGCTGGCGCGAGTTGCTTCTATTCAGCGAATTAATACCAAAGGCGGGAAGGCGCCGGCATCGGGGTGTGATGCTGGGCACGGGGGGCAGGAAGTGCGTGTGGCATACTCCGCGGATTATCTTTTTTTTGCGCCGAAATAGAGTGTATTTGATTGTGGTGCGTGAGACGCGAAGACTTTCAGGGGCTGAAAGCCGCGACCTACAGGGCGACGGAAAAGGCGGGGAGAGATTCCTCGACTTCGCTCCTGCCTGCGGCAGGCAGGCGGAATGACCGTTGGGTGCTTTGCGTGATGACCGAAGGAAGAAGATGGGCGAGGAGTTTCAGTGGCTATGTAGCCCCATGAAGTAAGCGACACGGGCGTCGCGGCTGAAACCGCGACCTACAAAACTTACAGCGCGCAGACCGCGCGTGAGTGTCAATGACCGACTGGCGTGAGAGTGTGATAAATTCGCGGGCCGCGGGGTGCGGACAAAATGAATTACGTGATGCGGATGGTTTCATTGGCGGGCGCGGGAATGTTTGCGGCGGCGACGGTGTTTGGGCAGGCCGCGGCAGAGGCGCCCAAGTATCCGGTGACTGAGGGCGACTATGTCGCGCACGACTTCAAGTTTAAATCGGGGGAACAACTTCCAGAGTTGCGGTTGCACTACAGGACGCTTGGAAAGCTGACGCGGGATGCGCAGGGGCGCGCCACGAATGCGGTGCTTATCCTGCATGGAACTGGAGGATCGGGGCAACAATTTCTGCAGCCACAATTTGCCGGAGAATTGTATGGTCCGGGACAGCTTCTGGACATCAATCGCTACTTTATTATTTTGCCGGACGGAATTGGACACGGGAAATCTTCCAAGCCCAGCGATGGGATGCATGCGCACTTTCCTCCGTATGACTATGACGACATGGTGGCTGCTCAGCATCTGCTAGTTACCGAAGGACTGAAGGTACAACACCTGCGGTTGATTTTTGGTACGTCGATGGGCTGCATGCATTCATTTGTGTGGGGCGAAACTTATCCGGAGTTCGCGGATGCATTGATGCCGATGGCGTGCCTGCCGGTGCAAATTGCGGGGCGCAACCGGGTGTGGCGCAAGATGTTGATGGATGCGATTCGCAAGGATCCGGCGTGGATGGGCGGCGAGTACAAGGACGAGCCTGCGCAAGGGCTGCGGACCGCGGAAGATAATCTGGTAATTGCTGGTAGCGCGCCGCTGGTGATGCAGAAAACGCTTAACACTCGCGATGCGGCGGACAAGTATGTTGAGGATGCAGAGAAGCGCGCCAGTACGCTGGATGCGAACGATTTGCTTTATCAGGTGAACGCGTCACGCAATTACGATCCTTCGGCGCAACTCGAGAAGATCACAGTTGCTGTGATGTGGATTAATTCGGCTGATGATTTCATTAATCCACCCGAGTTGGGGATCGCGGAGAAGGAAAGCAAGCGGCTGAAGAACGGGACGTTTGTTTTGCTTCCGGTAAGCGAGCTGACGCACGGGCATGGGACGCATACCTGGGCGGTGGCGTGGGAGTCTTATTTGAAGCAATTATTGGAGAAGACGGCGCACTGACGGGTTACGTCTGCGAAGTGTGCGATGATGATCGGCGCTTCAATCAGACGCTAATCACACGCAGTCGATGCGCTCGATGCCGGGGATTTATCGAAGGACGTGAGGGCGGCCTCTTCGTCGTCGTAGATGTCGAAAACGGTGTACAGCCTGGTCATTTGCAACAGGTCCTGGACTTTTTTGGTGAGGTGGACGAGCTTTAGTTCCCCGCCGTCGTTACGCACGCTGGTGAAGGAACTGACCAGCGCACCCAAGCCGGCGCTGTCGATGTAATCGACATCGGCCAGATTTAAAAGGATTTTCTTTCGGCCTTTGCCGAGGAGGTCGCGAACTACATCGCGGACCGCGGCGGAGCCTTCGCCTAGTTCAATGCGGCCGTTGATTTGTACAACTTCCACGCAATCTATTAGTCGGGTGACTAACTTCATCGGGGATCTCCCAAGACATCCACCATTCAAGAATGCTCGCAGCTATCATTGTGGAGCCATGTTCGCCCGAAAGGCAATGGCTCAGCGCGACTGGACCCTGCAGAACGGCCCATAACTAAAGTACTAGATATTACCGTGGCGGCTCACCATTTTAGGTGAGTACGTCCGCGCTATAGCCGCGCATCCTGACGAAGCGCAGAATCTCTATTGGGTGTTGGCCAACCAGAGTAACAACTGGGTAGCGGAGTGGAGAAGAGTCATCGAACCTCAAGAGAAAGATCTGCGTAGTTACCCTCGCATACTGGCGCCAAAGCAGTTGGTTGTGGTGTGGCGGTCAGGTGAACAGTGTGGCGCATCTCGCCTAGGCACGGTTGGACTGGGGGGACTGTTTTTGAAAACTCCGAGACCGCCAGCGGCCGGTTCCACGGTCGAACTGGTGATTCAGGTGTCGCCGGGTACCCCGGGAACGGATGTTCGAACCCGGGCGGTCGTTTACAACGTGAAACCGGGAGAGGGCATGGGTGTGAAATTCGTGCAGATGCGCGGAGACGACCGCTTACGTCTAAATCAATTTTTGCACGCGCACATGAACAAGAGTTCCTAGAGATGACGCGGATCGCCAACCATACTATGGGGAAAGCAAAAGGCGGGCCCTGGTAAAAACTTCGAAGGGGCAGTGGACCAATAGGGGTTATACAAGTATCCTGCGTTATATGACACTCTCAGCGCGCAATCGTCTCGACGGGAAAATTGAAGAACTTCAGCTCGGTGGGGTGATGGCCCATGTAGTGATTCGGGTGGGCGAAAATCTTATCGAAAGCGTGATCACCAGGCGCAGTGCTGAAGAAATGAAGTTGAAGATTGGCGACACAGTTTCGGCGGTAATCAAATCCACAGAAGTGATGTTGGAGAAGAAATAGCCGGCTGAAAGTCGCGTTTAGACCGTGGCTGTATCCCGCAGGCCGACGAATAGGTAGCCGGCACCTTGGCAGTTGGGGCATTCTTTATTGCGGTAATAACCGGTCGCCTGGCAGTGGATACATTCGATCCAGTCAGATGGTTTGGCGGCGATTGCGTTAGTGCCGCTGCAACGTTGGCCGGCGATAGTTTTGCTGCAACGACCGCTTGCGACCCTCAGGTTGTAACCAACACCACCACAGTCTGTGCAACTGGTAACAGGCAGGTCTCGCTTCATTTCTAGATGATACGCTTTACCGGCGCGTTCACCTATTGATATGGCTGAAGTTGTTTGCGGCACAGAAAAAGAGGCGCGCGGGAGACTCGCGCGCGCCATTCTTTCTTACAGATTAATCTTTCGTGTACCTCAGGGATCACCTCCTTAGTCAACTGGAGTGTCGACTGACTCGATTATAAAATTGTTTTCAGAAAGTTCAAGGGCGAACCTTAAAGGTGTAGATTTCGGGTGGGTGGGACGTGAAGACTATCGTAGCGGCGGTGTTCGGGTTTTTCTATTTGGGGCCCGGATCTATGCAGGCCTTGCAACAACAGGCGAGTGGGCAAGAGCAACGAAGTGAGCCGAATAGAGCGGAGGCGGAGCGCCTTAAAAGCCGACCAAATATTCTGACGTTCCGGCCAAAGGCGAATTTAACGACAATCATTCCAATGAACTTGCCTCCGATCAAGAACGACGAGTCGTAAGAGAGAGTCGTTACAAGGGTGCCTACCCGGAGATCACCGACCCCGGCAATAGTCCAAACAGCACAGAGCCGGGGGAAGACTCCGTACTCACGATCAACGATTACGTTGGGCCACTGAACCCTTTTCCGGTCGCGCCATCCGCTGCCATTGTCGTAGGGACAGTGTTAAGCGGTAAAGCATTCGTAAGCAAGGATCGCACCTACGTCTATTCTGATTATCAAGTGCGCGTGGACAGGATTTTGAAACAAGATGCTTCAGCAAGCCTCGCTGTAGGAGAGCAAATTGTCGTGTCGAGAGGCGGGGGCACAATACACTTTCCGTCCGGGCACATTAGAACTTACTTAAACAATGGAGAGGGATTCCCGGCGATTGGGTCGCAGTATTTGTTTTTTCTTGGCAAACCAAATTTTCCTGAACATGAATACGAACAAATTATCGGGTCGCTTTACCAGTTGGATAGCGGAGCGGTCCATCCTCTTGATGACGAACAAATCGGCGCCTTCGACCACATGAGTCTGGGTGTCTTTTTGACCAGGGCGGAGCATGCCATTGGCAAGTAACCAGTAGAAGGAAAACCATGAAAGCACCAACAAGATGTGAGGACCAAGCACCACGCGTGGACTTGAAGAAGGAGTGTTAGGAACATGGCGCGAATGAGGAAAAAGAAACCTGGCGTTGGCAGATCGGCGGGCAAGGGCGTACGCGTGTCAGCTGAGGCTAAGCGCGCTCTGAGCCCAGGTAAGAAAGTTTCGGGTACAGGTCAAGGTGCTCCGAAAGATGTGGATAAATATATTGCGCGTCTGCCGGAACCGGTGCGGAGCAGATTGATGGAGATGCGCGCGGTGATTCGGTCGGCGGTGCCTGCGGAAGCTGTGGAGATAATCAGTTACCAGATTCCGGCGTTCAAGACGAAGAAGGTGCTGGTATGGTACGCGCGGTTTTCGAAACATTGCAGCTTGTTCCCTACCGCGTCGGTGATCGAGGAATTTAGAGATGAGCTTGCGGGATTTAAGGTGTCGAAGGGGACTGTGCAGTTTCCGATAGAGAAGGCGTTGCCGGCGGCATTGATTGAGAAAATGGTGAAGACGCGGGTGACGCAGGTCTGAGAAGGCTCCGCGAGGCTGCGCGTGGTTGGGCCTCCAGGAGCTTTTAGAGCCCCGCGTGGTTGGTTCGTTTATGTTGCGGCCTCCCCCTGCGGTAGGCAGGCTAAGCCGCGAGCTACAAAGCGAAAATGAGGAGACATATTGGCTCTTGTGCTGGGCCAATGAGTGGTAGAATTGGCTCAGGGTGAGAGACAATGCTTCCTCTTCATCTCCAATCTGAAAGTCACGTTCCTCTATATATACAACTGCGGGATCAACTGCGGGCGCTGGTGCATGCGGGCGATTTGCGACATGGCGACCGGATTCCGGCGAGCCGGGAGCTGGCCAACATGCTGGGGGTGCATCGCACTACTGTCGCGAATGCTTATGCGGAGCTGGAGTCCGAGGGGTTGATTCAAGGGCATGTGGGGCGCGGGACGTTTATTAAAAAGAATGGGAATGGGTTGAAGATTACGCCCCCTGCCCCGCCAGTGCTGAATGGCAACCACGGGATACGGTGGGAGCTGCTGTTTGCGGATGAGCGTGGAGAAGAAGTGTTGAGCCGGTTGACGGCCAGCGCCCCAATAGATGCGTTGTCGTTTGTGATGGCGCGGCCGGCGCAGGAATTTTTTCCTGTGGATGAATTACAACATTGCGTGAATGCGGTGCTCCGGAATG
>DATBBY010000031.1:0-27063 GCA_036270765.1 Candidatus Acidiferrum sp. | reverse complement strand
AGACCGTCGTTGTCAAAATCGGACCAAACGGCTGTCAGTCCGAGGAATTTTGTGGAGGAATCGAATCCTGCTTGCCGGGAAACATCGGTGAAGGTTCCGTCGTGATTGTTGTGATAGAGAATGTCCGGGGACCCTTTGAGGCCGCGCGGGCCGCACTGCACGTCAATCCCGCGGTACTTACAAGTTTTGAGCCAGCCGAACGCGGGAAGGTTCTGGAGAGAGATATCGGCGTAATGGGTGACGATTAGTTCGACCCATCCGTCTTTGTCATAATCTCCGAAAGCCGCGCCGGTGGCCCACTTTTTATCTTTGTCGAGACCCGCCTGTTTTGTAACGTCGATAAAAGTTCCGCGGCGTTGCTGCGATATAGAACCACTCCGCCGTCAAAACAGGTGACCACCAGGTCGGGCCATCCATCATTGTTGTAGTCTCCGACGGCCGCGCCCATGGCCCAACACGGATAACCGACGCCGGCTTTGTCGGTAACGTCGGTAAAGGTGCCGTCGTGATTGTTGTGAAAAAGGGCGCTACGGGCTTTCTTGCCTGCCTGCGCCATTTCTACGCTGGGACTGTTAGTAAAAAAAATGTCAGGCCATCCGTCGCGGTCGTAGTCAATTAAAGCCACACCACCGCTCATGGATTCCACGATGTATTTCTGTTCAGGGCTGGATAGATGCTCGAATTTGATTTTCGTAGAAGAAGTGATATCGACAAGTTGGGGTAGTTGCGGGGCTTGGAATGGCACTGTTGCGAGCGGCGGTTTATCCGTATTTGGTTTCTGCGCGGGGACTTGGTGTTTCGTAGCGTTCGCTGCGGGGGCCTGAGCCGATAGAAATGACAAAGTTGCAAATAACAGCGCAGCTACAAGTACAGCGGAAGCAAGATAGGCCTCGAAGGAAATTTTATTCGTGGAACGATTTGTGCGCGCCGAGCAAGGGAACACCGGCGTGTTAGTTTCCTTTATTACGTGTCTGTACGGCATATAAAGAGGTACGCGCAGCAATGAAAAGCGTTCTGCCGTCAGGGCCGCCAAATAATAGCTGTGATGGCCGTTCAGGGATTTCGATCGTTTCGAGATATTTTCCGGCGGAGTCGTAGACAAAAATTTGTCCGGCGGCGATGTAGACGTTTCCAGCCTGGTCGGTGGTCACGCTTTCACCGCCCACGTGTTGAAACAGTTGGAGGTCTTCGATGCTGCCGAACGAATCGATGGCGGCAGAGTAGGTTGTTTGTCCCTCTTCATTGGTGACGTAAAACTTCTTTCCGGGGGTTACTGGAGCCATGCCAAAAGCACGAAGCACATCGTGAATTTTGGAGCCGTAATAAAGTTCGCCACTGACAAAATCGTTCCCGGCGGGAATGAAGGTGGTGCCGTCGAGGGAGACAAACTGGTACGGCTTTTTGACGGAAACGGCTTGCACGAAATCGTTTTCATTCCGCCACACATCCACCGGAAGAATGGGGGTGAGACCAGGGCGCGCAACAGCGGACTGGGCTTGGAGAAGAGTGATGTTCACGGATTTGGAATTTGGGTCAAAACTATATACCGTGCCGTTGCCCGCGTAGGAGATGACCATCAGATTTCCCGCGCGGTCAAAAGCAAGCTGCACGGGATCAAGTGGATTATCCCTTACTTTGGAGAGCTGCTTATCTGCGACTGACCAACGGTAGATGGTTTGCCATTTCGCGTCGACGAAATAAACATTTCCAGCCTTGTCGACGGCGGCGCCCGAAATATTGAAAAAGCCGCCGGCTAATTTTTTTATGTCGGCTTGATCTTCCAGTACTGTTGATTTTAATTTCGCGTTCGGGGCCGTGGTCTTGCCAGAAATATCCAGCCAGGCAAATTCGCGTTGCCGCACATTGATCCCCGAGGTTTGGTCATAAACGGCATTATCGAAGGACGCCTTGCTGTCGCTATAGCAGTGGATGTTACGTAAGCGGATGTCCGTGGAGCGAGAAACAAGAATCGCGTTGGGTGCAGCTTGATAGCTGCTTACCACCCGGTAGATATGCATGTTGGCGATCAGGAGATTTTTCGAATCGCGAATTTCGAGCGGCAGAGCGAAGCCGCCCTCGCCGCGCTCTTCTTCGGTTTGCAGCGCAAAGACCTGCCAGTTGGAAACGTCATCGAAGACCGCTTCATTTCGGACGTGATGTTCGCTGGAGAGTTCGTATATGCGGCCGGGCGTCGAGGTGTGCGACACGTACAGACCTGCCTGTGCGAAGGTGCTGGGGGTCCAGATATTTACGAACGTTCCACCGCCGCCTTCGGTGACCCACAAACTTGGATACTGACCATCCCAACGACGATTCAAATTTGAATCCGCGGTGTGGGTGTTGTTGTAAATCTGGCTCCAGACCTTCCTGCTTTCTTCCGCGGAGGCGTCGGGATCAATCGTTCCATGTCCTCCGAGAAAGCGCACATCGTTCATTACGGAGTCGCTTCCAGCCTTCCATAGCGCACCAACGGCGCGCGGGTTTATTCCATTGGTGAAAAGCCCGATGCCGGTAACGATATTTTTGCCGCCAGAAGGGGTTTCAAGCAGGGGCTCGGGGTTTCCGATTCCCTGGAACTCGGGAGTTCCATCGGCGAGGAGTAGCCGGGTGGTACTCGGATGCAAGCCGATTAGAACGGTATCGGGCTTAAGGGCGATGGTTTCCGAAACCAGATATTGGCCCGAGGGAAAATAAAGAACGGCATGCTCGGCAATAGCCTTTCGAAGAACATCGGTGTCGTCCGTTTTAGCGTCGCCACGCGCACCGAGATCACGAACATTCACCCAGGATTTCATCACGGGTAAATCTGGAATGTCTGATGGCACCGGCGCAGGAAGATGGTCGAGCGGAGCCGCTTCAAAGACGGTCTTGATTTGATTCGGCGGAGCATTCGGAGCAGCGATGTCATCGAAATGAAAACCATGCGAGAAAGTCTTCACTACGAATTGCTCGCCGGGCCCCTGTAGTTTCTTGCCGCTCTCTCGAAACTCAACAAAAACAGGAACATTGTCGAACACCAGATTTTCGCCGTTAATTTCGGTTCGGGGACTGTTCTCGTTACTGATGACCAAGGCGGGACCGGTTATGTTTTCGAAGCGGCCATCCTTGATCCACAACTCATCGGCGTAGTTGGCGTCGATCGAGATGGCGGTGGGAACGTTTTTGAAGCCGGGGCGAATTAGAGTGAGTCCGGCTTCATGCTCGCGGATGGCGGCCTGGGTCTGCCCTTCAAATGTGGAATCAATGACCGTGAATTGCCATCCAGGCGAAGGCTTGCGGGTCCATATTCCGTATTGCCCGCCATGAAAGTGCAGATCGATGGCTATGTTGCCGCCATCGTGAATTCCCGCCAGAGCGGTGCCGAGATAAAAATCCATGTGCGACAAATAACAATGTTGGGCATATCGCGCGCGCACACCGGCGGCGCCGGGATTTCCGTCCTGAATTTCTATGTCGATGTTGCTCATCGCGGAATAAAAGGTTCCCGGATTTGCGTCTGGTGGGCGCGTGGCGCTTTTTAATTCCGATTCGCCGATATTTTGAAATCCAGCAGGGCGTGAACCGGCGAAAAACACCATGTAAGAGGGACCCTGCTGAAAGCCGGGAGTGTTTCGCGCCAGCACAAAAGTAGGGCGAGTTGCGCCGAAACCGATGAGACGAATACCTGGCCAGACATAAATTGTTCTGCTTAACCGGTAACGGCCCGCGGGAACAAAGACAATGCCTTGATTTCTGTCGCGCTGCACTTTGTTAATTGCGGACTGTAGTGCGTCAGTGTCGTCGGCTTGGCCGTCGGCGTGAGCGGAAAACTCAGCGCTGTCCAAATAGACCGCTTTGGAATCTTGCAGCCGGTTTGGATAGTAGGACGGTCCGGTCGCTGACGCCGTTGTGGCGGACAAGAGCGCGAGAGCCGGTAGCAGAAGCCATTTCAAAGCCGCGGCGCGCAGCGCTGCTGTGGATTTCGACGAGCGGTCAGTTGTTGGCTTCGGCATCGTCAGGCTCAGGTTTCGAGAGTTCCAGGCGCATGGTGCGGTAAATGGTTTTCAATTTTTCCTTCATGTCTTTATATTTTTGGTATTCCGCCAGCTCGCGTTTAGCGTCATCGGTCCTTCCGGTCTGACGATAGATGGTGCTGAGTCGAAAATGAGCCAGTGCGATGGTTAGATCGACTGCAGTCGCATGTTTGAGCAGTGCCTCGGCTTTATCCAGTTGCCCTAGCGACATCATCACTTTGGCAAGGCCGACGTTGGCGTCGGTGTCATCTGGTTGCAGTTGTAATGCTCGAGCATAGTGTTGCTGCGCCTCATCGAGCGCTCATCGTTGCGCGGCAATATCTCCGAGGCGGCATTCAGACTTCTCGTCAGAGGGGTTCACTTCGAGGGCTGCCTTGTATTCTTTTGCGGCTTCCTCCGGCCCTCCTGCGGCTGCGGAAGTGTTCATTAACTCGGCAAGCTCAAAATCAAGACCGGGCAGCTTGGGGTCAATCTGTAGCGCGATTTCGGCTATTGGCGCGATCCGCGCACTACAGGATCTGGGCATGAACGTTCCAGGCGACGTTTCTGTCATCGGTTTCGATGACATTCGCTCCGTGAGCTTCCACAATCCGCGACTCACCACTATACGTCAGCCATTAATCAACATGGGCAGGATAGCGGCGCAATGTGTCCTGAATCGCCTGCATGGTACAGAGGGTTACCGCGAACAAATTGTGGTTGAACCAGAGCTGATGGTTCGGGAGTCGACTGGCGTGGTATGTGCATCGCCTTCCACGATTCGCACCAGAGAAAACAAGAAGCCTGCAAAGCCGGTTGATTGACGTAGTGAGTAAGACCTGCCAACCAAGCGAGATTGCGTAGAGGTTATTCGGTGCGTAGAGCCCGCATCGGGTCGATGGTGGCGGCGCGCCATGCCGGAACTAGGCAGGCGATGAGCGCGACGAAAACGAGAATCAAAGAGGACGCTATCAAGGTGAGGGGATCGCGAGAATTACCTCCCGACCAAGACGACAATACCTGATGGAGCGCGACGCTGAGGACTAATCCAAGAGCCAACCCGATGCCGAGGGTCATGGACGTGGAGGCGAGCACCAAGCGCACGATGCTGGTGCGCGGCGCGCCAAGCGCCATGCGGATGCCGACTTCCTGAGTGCGCTGCGAGACCGCGAAGGAAACAACGCTGTAGAGCCCGGTGGCAGCTAGCGCCAAAGCGAATATTGCGAATAAAGCGAAGAGTGTGGCGATGAAGCGGTCCTGGCCCCAACCCTGGGTATCAAGCCACCACAGCAAAGTACGGTTGAAGCGGCCAGTGACTAGCTCTGGATTGTATTGGCGCAGGCGTTCCTTGAAGGAGTTCAACATGGTGTCAGGATTTGTGGTGGTCTTGATCAATAGCGAAACATCAGTGGGCAAAAGGAAACTGTAGGGGAAGAAAAAGGCGGGCTTCACGGGGCGATTGAGCCCGTCGTTGCGCGCGTCACCTACGACACCGATGATTTGGAACCAGTCATCTGGTTTTTGGGCCAGTAATAAGTCGGGAAATTCTGCTTTAAGCATCGGACTGCGCACAGCCTGGCCGATAGGATTCGTGTCCCCGAGAAATTCTTTGACGAAGGCTTGATTAACGACGGCGAAATGTGCCGCGCGCAAAACTTCGGGTTCTTCAAAGGTACGACCGGTGATGAGCGAAATGTGCAGGGTGGCGAATTCGTGGGAGCTGACGGCGCAGAGCGTAGCTTGCGCGTCGGCCAACTGGGGCCGGCTCTGGATTTCGACTTTGCCTTTGAAGCCCCCTAAGCCGGGAAACCAAGTAGTAGAGATGCTGGCGTCTTGCACGCCGGGAACTTCCGCGATGACTTTGCGCACCGCTTCCTGAGCATTGAGGCGGCCTTCCCAGGTCGGATTGGCGCCTTTGGGGAAGCCGACGTTGAGTGCGAGAACATTTTTTGGATCGTAGCCGAGTGGAGTGTGCAGTCGCGCTTCGAAGGCCTTGAGCGCGGCCCCAGCTGAAGCGATCAGCAGCAGGGTGAGGGCCAGCTGGCCCGCAATTAGGATGCGGTGGCTTTTCCGGCTGCTGGCGCTGCCGGTATGTTTGGAGCTACCGGCTTGAACCAGCGCGCCAACCTGAGGAGTCGAAAGCTGCCAGGCGGGCGAGATACCGAAGAGAATTCCAGTGAGGATGGCAACGCTCGCGCTGAAAATGAGCACGGGGGCGTTGACGTGAATGGCCGCTTCGTGCGGAAAAGAAAAAATGGGCAGCGCGGCGACGATCCAGGTCACACCTTTATAGGCGGCAACGACTCCGAGCAAGGCTCCGGTGACCGAGAGTACAACTGACTCGGTAAGGAGTTGTCGCACGAGGCGTTTGGGGCCAGCGCCTACCGAAGCACGCACGGCGAACTCATGCTGCCGGGCGGTACCTCGTGCAAGAAGAAGGATGCTTACGTTGGCGCAACCGATGATGAGCAGCGTGAGAACCGCGCCAAAGAGCAAACCCAGAGTCCCGGCGAACTTGCCGAGGACTTGTTCATTGAGGGTAACAATGGCGACGCGCCGATTTTGCGGATATTCCTTGTCGTTTTTGGCGAATTCATCCGCGATGACCTGAAATTCCGAGGCGGCGGCGGGGAATTTGACCCCCGGTTTGAGTCGGACGAAGGAAAGCCAGTAATCGTGCTGGGCGCCCGTGGGTGCGGCGGGTAAGTAGACGTCGGAGTCGCCCCAGGTGAAACGCGGCGGCACCACGCCAATCACGGTATAAAGCTTGTGGTCGAGTTCGATCGATTTATTGATCACGTCGCGGTTGCCACCAAACTGGCGCTGCCAGAAAAGATAGCTAAGGACGGCAACGGGCGCGGGATTACCGCCCGGCGCATCGGAAGTGAAGAATTCGCGGCCGAGGAGCGGAGGGACGCCCATAAACTCGAACAAATTGGGAGAATAAAGGCCGACGTTGACGGAGACGGGAATCTGATCGCCGGTGAGATTTTGCTGGATCCCCTGTTGGAAGAAGACATCTTCGACAGAAGAGGCGTTACGGATTGTGGAAAAGCCGGCGCCATTGGTGAAGAGCAGTGGGCCGCGGCCATCTTTGTCGTTTAGCTCGATGTGAACCATGCGGTCGTTATTCTTATAGGGGTAGGGGTCGAGGAGGACGCCATAGACAACGCTGAAGATGGCGGTGGTAGCGCTGATGCCGAGCATTAGAGACAGAACGGCGGTGAGGACAAAACCCGGTGCTTTGCGGAATTGGCGGAAGGCGAAGCGTAGGTCCTGTAAGAAACTCCACATAACGAGTTAACCTCCACCCTTGGATATTCTCTTAGACGAACGAGAAAGGGGGCGGGATAGTTTCATGAAATTTGCGATATGGGGCCGTTTTTTGATGAGTTAGCGGATCGATGGTGCTGGGGGGGTTAAATTGAGGTAAAAAACGGTCCTACATCTAAATGGATGGGTAGGTTCACGCGAAGGACGCCAGGAATAAGACGGGTTACTTGCGATTTGATTTTTCGCGACTATCGGACTTTTTGTCGTCTTCTTTCGCAGCAGGTTTTGGGGCGGCAGGCTTTCCATCTTTGGGAGTGTTTGCGTTCTTATTTTGAGCTGTGTCTTTAGTGACGTCCGGGCTTGCGGGTTTGTTCTGCCCACTTGACGGTTTTTCAGTGGGTCGCTTTTCTGTTGCTTGCTTTTCTGCCCGAGGTTTTTCGGGTTCTTTGTTCTTGTCTTTCGCCTCGTCGTCCGTCCTTTTCGCGACGGGAGAAAGCAGATATTGCATTCTGGCGCGAGCCGCGCGCCATTTAACGCTGCTGGTATTTCCAGCCCGGTCTAGATATGGGGTCAGCTTTTCATCGGTGGCTATTCCTTGGTCTTTCAAGAATTGCGTTAGGGCCAGACTTTGGGTTTCCACGGATTCGAGCAATGAAAATAGCTCATCGAGTATTTCTTTAATCGGTTCCGGGTTGTTTTCCATGCGCTCGCTTATCCCACGACGAAGTTTTCCTGCGAGTGTTAGCAGTCCCTGCGCGGCTTAGAAGTGACAGGATGGCGCGCCGCGCTTTTGCAAATATTTCTGGTGGTATTCTTCGGCGCGATAGAACGGACCTGCAGCTGTAATTTCGGTGGCGATGGGGCGCTTGAATTTTCCGCTTGCCGAGACGGCCGCCAGGGATTTGTTGGCGGCGGCTTCCTGCTCTGGCGAATGGAAAAAAATCGCGGTGCGGTATTGAGCGCCGAAGTCCGGACCTTGGCGGTTTACCTGCGTGGGGTCGTGAGCCTTCCAGAAAACATTCAGCAGCTCATCGAAGGACACTTTAGCGGGATCAAAGGTGACTTGCACGACTTCGGCGTGGCCGGTTTCGTCGGTGCAGACATCTTTATATGTAGGATTGACGGTGTGGCCGTTGGAATAGCCCACCGCGGTGTCGATTACACCGGGAACCTGGCGAAACGTCTCTTCCACTCCCCAGAAGCATCCAGCCCCAAAAGTAGCAATCTCGTTCATTTCACACCCCGCGGTTAAGAAATATTAGGATACGACCTGATCATAATAACGCAGGTTAGATGCGCGGGAGTGGGGTTCCGATTCAGCTCCGCAAAACCTATGTTTTTGCGCAGCGCGCAAACTGCGCGGATGGCGGTGTTGCTGCTAGTTCGGGAA
This sequence comes from Candidatus Acidiferrum sp., assembly GCA_036270765.1. Classification (GTDB taxonomy): domain Bacteria; phylum Acidobacteriota; class Terriglobia; order Acidiferrales; family UBA7541; genus Acidiferrum. The sequence continues at coordinate 18,408 of DATBBY010000031.1, read as the reverse complement.
GAAGAGACAATCAAATTGAGGTACAGGAATGGACTTGGGATTGAGGGGCCGAGTCGCCATCGTGGCGGCCGCCAGCACTGGGTTGGGATTCGCGGTTGCGAAGGAATTATCACTGGAGGGCGCGGAGGTGGCCATTTGCGCTCGCAACGCCAGCGACCTTCAAGCCGCGGCAGCGAATACTCAGCGCGCGAGCGGGCGCGAAGTATTCCACCAACCCGTAGATGTGACTGACGCTAAAGCCGTCGCGGCTTTTGTTTCCGCAGTGGAAACTCGCTTTAAACGAATCGATATATGCGTTACCAATTCCGGCGGGCCGCCGTCTAAGTTCTTTGAGGACACCGGTAACGACGAGTGGCAAGCGGCTATAGACCAACTGTTGATGAGCTGCATCTTTTTTGCCAGAGAAGCGCTGCCGCGCATGAAAAAAAACAAATGGGGCCGGCTGATTACCATCACCTCTTACGCCGTAAAGCAGCCCGTCGATGGACTGTTGCTTTCGAATTCGATTCGCTCGGCGGTTACCGGGCTGGCGCGTACGTTGGCCAATGAGTATGGAGCGTATGGCATCACGGTGAATAACGTGTGCCCGGGATATACACGGACAGACCGCCTGGGCGATCTCGCAAAAGTGATTTCGGGACGCACTGGTGCGAAGCCCGCAGAAGTCTTCGCTGCATGGGAGCGGCAAATCCCAGCTGGAAGAATCGGGACACCGGAAGAATTTGCCGCGGTGGTTACGTTTCTCGCTTCAGAGCGCGCCAGCTATGTGAACGGCGTCTCTCTTGCGGTGGACGGCGGAATTGTCAGGAGTTTGTTATAGCTTCAATGCCTGCGGCCAAGCGTAGTTTTGAACTTTCCCTGCTCGCTGAGACATTCACCATCTGCCATCTTGCTGCTGACGCCGCGGTGCCGGAGTGGGCCACACAGGGGCAATTTTTTTCGATTACGCGCACCAGTGAGGAACTGTCGATCATTGCAGCGTCAGACTTGGTTCCCGAGAGATTGCGAACGGAACTGAGTTGGCGGGTTATGAAGATTCATGGGCCATTTGATTTGTCCGAAGTTGGAGTGCTGGCTGCGCTCGCGCAGCCGCTGGGCGCCGCCGGGGTAAGCATTTTTGCGGTATCGACTTTCGATACGGACTATTTGTTGGTGCAGTGCCGTCAATTGCGCGAAGCGATCAGTGGGCTTCGTAATGCCTCGCACACGGTTCACGAAGTAAACTGATTTCTTAAATTTATTGCCTAACGGGAAAGGTTCCAATGATTGGGAAGTTTATCAATGTTCGGAAGCGGTTGTCTGGCAGCGGTGCTCGACGGCTTATGGCCGTGCTAGTGATTGTGTTCAGCGCAATTGTGTCGTTGCAGGCTGACGAACCGTACGCGCGCAATCGTAATTATGATTTGCAACATTCAAAGATTATTTTGCGCTTCGACGTGGACCAGAAAAAAGTAATTGGGGAAGTCATCCACACCCTAACTACGCTTCACGAAGACACTTCCAAGATCGAGTTCGATTCCGTGGGGCTGACTATCCAGAGCGTGACGGTAAACAAAGTCGCGGCGAAATTTGAGACCACGCCAGAGAAACTGATCGTTCCCATCGCTGAGGGAAAAGTTGGTGACAAATTCGAAATTGATATTCGCTACGAAGGAAAACCTACCAAGGGCCTCTATTTTATTTTGCCAGACAAAGAATATCCGAATCGCCCATCGCAGATCTGGACGCAGGGCGAATCGGAAGATACGCGGTATTACCTGCCCACCTACGACTATCCGAATGACCGGTTAACTACCGAGACGGTGCTCACTGTGCCGGCTTCGTGGCTGACAGTGGGCAACGGCAAGTTGATTGGCGTGACCAACGCTGCCAATAAGATGAAAACCTGGACGTGGAAAGAATCCGTTCCCAGTTCAACCTATCTGATCACCGTGGTGGCCGGAGAATTTGACGAGGTGAAGGATAGTTTGCGCAATTTGCCGGTGACTTACTACGCGCCTAAAGGCCGCGGCGACCGCCTGCCAGTCAATTATGCGCGGACGCCAGCGATGATAGAACTGTTCAATAAAAAATATGGCGTCGAATATCCGTGGGAAAAGTACGCGCAGGTGATGGTGGACGATTTCGTTGCGGGCGGGATGGAAAATTCCAGCGCCACGACCAATACCAGTTCATCGCTAGTGAATCCTAAATTGGCCGCCGAATACCCGACCGGCCAGGATGATTTGATCTCCCACGAGTTGACGCACCAATGGTTTGGCGATTATGTGACCTGCAAAGACTGGGGAAATATCTGGCTAAACGAAGGGTTCGCGACATTCGGTGAAACGGTGTGGACCGAAAACCACTTTCCAAAAGATCAAAGCGAATACCAACGCTGGACGGATGCGCGGCGCTGGTTTGCTTCGACGAATCTTTATAGCAAGCCCATCGTCCGTTACGATTTTGACGATTCCAGTGAATTCGACGGCAACGCTTACGGCAAAGGCGGCTGGGTCCTTTATATGTTGCGGCACCAGTTGGGTGAGGACGCTTTCAATCGGGCTCTGAAACATTATCTGGAGGTAAACCACGGCAAGAATGTGGTTACCGCTGACTTCGTGAAGGCCGTAGAAGAGTCCACAAATTCGGACGTGGATCGATTTTTTAATCAGTGGGTGTACGGGGCCGGGGCGCCGAAATTCGATATCAGCTATGCATATGACAACAGCAAGCATCAAGTTGCCGTTACCGTGAAACAAACGCAAAGAGTCGAAGGCCGCGTGGGGCTTTTCCGTGTTTCTACGGACGTGGAAATTACGACCGCGGCCGGGTCACACCTTTACCCGATCGTGGTTTCGAAGCAGATAGAAACATTTTCTTTGCCGGCCAGCTCTGAGCCGTTGATGGTCTTGTTTGATAAGGGCGGCAATATTCTGAAGAAGGTGGAATTTCATAAAGAAAAAAAAGAATGGCTATATCAACTTAAGAATGCCGCCAACTTTTCGGATCGCGCGGACGCCGCTGTGGCGTTGCGTACTTTGAAGGAAGACGCGGGGCACTCTGATGGTAAGACTGAAGCGAAGAACGACGATGTGATTGCGGGGCTGGCGGAGGCCGCAAATAACGATAAAGCCTGGGGAGTGCGAGCGGTGGCAGCCGAGAGCCTGGGCGAGATTGGAGGGTCGGACGCAGCCAAGAAACTAATTGGCGCTTTGGATTCCGCAAAAGAGCCGTGGCTGCGCTCTCGCATGGTAGCGGCCCTGGGGAATTTTAAAGATGACAAAGATGTGGTGGCGAAACTACAAAGCACCGCGCAGCAGGATACATCGTATCGGGCGGCCGCTGCGGCATTGCAGGCGCTCGGGAAATTAAAAGCTCCTGAGGCGTTTGCCATTTTAAATGCAGCGATCGCTGGGGAGTCGCCTGACGATTTTGTTCGCAATGCCGCGTTGCGATCGTTGGGCCCGCTGGGTGACGAGAAAGCTGTGCCGGTTCTTCGTGAGTGGGTTGTTCCCGGGAAACCGATGGAGACACGCGAGGCGGCGATATTCAGCCTGGCGCGGCTGCAAAAAGATAACAAGGAAATTACCGCCCAGATCGCGTCGTATTTGCCGGAGCAGCACTTCGGCATTCGAATGGCGGCAGTGTCCGCGATAGGTGCGCGCGGAGATGCTTCGGCGATTCCTGCTCTCGAGCAATTGCTCAAAAGCGACGACCTGAGCATCGAGTTTGTTCCGATGATCAAGGAACAAATCGCGCACTTGAAACGGCCTGCGAAAGAAAAAAGGGGCAGCCATGCCGCAGCTGCTGCCGACGATGACGATGATGATGAGTCTGCCGATAACGGTTACGGAGGGAACAGGAATACGGCCGTGGAGGACGAGCGTCTAGATAAAATTGAGCATCTTATACACGAAATGAACGACCGGCTGAAGACTATCGAAGCACGGCTACCTGCGGAAAAACATAAATAACATTTTGGTGCTCGAATTTCTGAGTTTAAGCTTTCGCAGACGAGGAATGCGCATCGGGCGCGGCGATTAAGACGCGCAAGTCCCGCAAATTATTTCCTGTCGGTCCGATGACGATCGCATCGTCCAATCGATTGAAAAAGGTGTAAGCGTCACTTCGCTTAAACGCGTCGCGAGGATCCAGTCCGGCCGCATGTGCTCGTGCTAATGTTTCACCATCCGCAACGGCGCCAGCAGCGGGGCTGTTTCCGTCGATGCCATCCGTTCCCGCACTGAGCACGGCGATGTTTTTGCCCGCGATTTTCTCGGCACAAGAGAGCACGAAGGCGGCATTTCTGCCGCCGATTCCATTACCAGTGATTGGTGAACTTACTTCGCCATCGGCGATCACTGCTACATACCGCGAAGGGTTGATACTGCGCAATTCCTGCAGTTGCGTGAGCAGATATTCTGCGGCGCGCGCGACCGGCCAGTCATCGGTGGCGTTGTCGCAACAGGTTATGCAGCCGGCGCCTTCGGCCGCGCCATGGGCAGGGTGAAACAGATTGTCGAGTCCCAGCAAGATCGAAAAATGTGCGTTCATAAAACCTGGATCACCGGCTTTGGGAGTTTCGGGTATAGCCTCTCGCGTAACCCAGCGATGGAACGCCTCTGGAAATTTATCGCGCAGAGCATATTTGTTCAGAACGTCTTCCATGTCAGATAGCGTGGTTGGGTCGGGCAAGGTCGGGCCGCTGGCTAGCGCCCATTCTTTTCCTGTGGGAACATCGCTGACTGCGAGAGTAATTTTTGTGGCGCCGTTCGCCGCGGTGGCTAACCGACCGCCTTTTACCGCTGAAATATGCTTGCGCACAGTATTGATGGCTTCGATGGGAGCGCCGCAACCGATCAGCGCGCGGTGTATTTGTTGCGTATTCGCCAGATTAATTAGCGGGTCGAGAGGCAGTTCAACGAGGGCCGAGCCTCCGCCAGACAACAGAAAGAAAACCAGAGTCTGGTTGTCGCAAGCCGACAACATTTCGAGGATTGCTTTTGCGGCATTCCAGCTGTCTTCATTGGGAATCGGATGGCCGCCAATAAAATATTGAACGCCGGATTGCGCCGTCACCGGAGCAACCGGAGCCGAAGCTATACCCGCAAAAGAAAAGTCTTGGGGCAAAATAGCTTTGAGGCCGTCCAGCATCGCGTGCGCAGCCTTCCCGATGGCTACAACGCGTACTCTTTTAAAGTGCGATAGATCGATGGCTGCCGAACCGCAGCGCAGCAGCGATCCTTCGCGCACCAATTTTCGTTGCATGGTCAACGGGATGTCGATGGCCGCCATAGTTTCGTGGAAGATACGGCGGGCGAGTTGCTTCAAATCCGCCATGGGGAGATTACCGGCTCACTGGGTAGTTTTCAAAACTTCGGGATTCAAAATATTTGCGGGGCGCTTGCCATCAAAAAAATCTCGCACGTTGGTTGCGGCGATGCAGGCCATTTTCGTGCGTGTCTCCAGAGACGCGGAGGCAAGGTGCGGAGCGAGCACTACATTTGGGCGCTTCAGCCCGGCATGGATGAACGGTTCTTTTTCGTAAACGTCCAAAGCCGCTCCGGCGATCTTTTTGGTTTCCAGGGCGTGCACTAGCGCCGCTTCGTCGACCACGGAACCGCGCGCCGTGTTGATGAAGAAGGCGGTCGGCTTCATGCGCGAAAATTTTGCGGTGGTAAACAATCCCTGGGTTTCCGCGAGCAGCGGCACGTGCACGCTGACGAAATCGGATTGTGCCAGTAATGTATCCATATCGCGATATTCGGCGTTTAGTTCTTTCTCGACTTCTTCGGACACGCGCGCGACATCGGTGTACAGCACTTTCATTTTGAATCCGCTCGCTCTGCGCGCCACGGCGCGCCCGATGCGGCCGAAGCCAACCAAGCCAAGGGTTTTTCCCCATACGTCGGTGCCCACCAGTTGATCCAGGTCCCATCCCGCCCATTTGCCGGAGCGCGCGAGAGCTTCACCTTCACCGAGACGGCGCGCCACGGCCATCATAAGTGTCCATGCAAAGTCCGCCGTGGTTTCATCGAGCACGCCGGGGGTATTAGTCGCGGCGACTTCCCGCTTGGTGCAAGCCGCAACGTCAATATTATCGAAGCCCACAGCTACATTGGCGACGATGCGAAGTTGAGGTGCTGCATAAAGGAATGCGTCGTCGATGCGTTCCGTGAGCAGACATACTAAGCCTTGTTTGTCCTTCGCGCGGGCGAGTAATTGTTCCCGTGGGATGCGTTGCGGCTCAGACCAATATTCCACCTGGCATTTTTCTTGCAAGATGCGCCTTGCTTCCTCAAAGAGTGGTCTTGTGGCGAGAATTTTTGGCCTAGGCATCCGTCATCCTCTTGCGATAGGAAAAATACACTAGCACAGGTCTAGCGTGGCAGGGCGTCCGCATTTACGCGTAAGCGAGCGATGCACGTTGATTGCAAGGGCGACGCGAGCCTCACTATAGTGGGGAAGGAGGCCACGTACTTGCTAGCGGAAAACACCGCTCGAAAACCTTTGCATCGCGAAGTTATTCGCGGGTTGCAAAACATTGTCGGAGCTTCCATGGTGCTTCACCGGCCAGAAGACTTGTTGCTCTACGAATATGATGGCTCGGTGGAAAAAGGCCGGCCCGGTGCGGTGGTTTTTCCCATGACAACGCAAGAGGTGTCGCAGGTAGTACGGCTGGCTGCGCAACACGATGTCCCGGTCATCGGGCGCGGCGCCGGTACGGGGCTTTCCGGGGGCGCGCTGGCGCGCACCGGCGGAATCATGATCGTGTTTGCACGGATGAATCGAATTCTGGAACTCGATCTGGAAAATCAGCGCGCTGTCGTGCAGCCAGGCGTGGTCAATTACGAATTGACGCGCGCGGTGGAGCCTGCCGGACTTTATTTCGCGCCGGATCCCTCCAGTCAGAAATCGTGCACGATCGGCGGCAACGTTGCTGAAAATGCCGGCGGGCCGCACACGCTGGCTTATGGAGTGACGAGCAATCACGTGACCGCGCTGGAATTGGTCTTACCCGATGGGGAGATTTGTCGCGTAGGCAGCCGCCATGGTGATTCCATGGGCTACGATCTCGCCGGTCTTTTTGTGGGCTCGGAAGGGACGCTTGCGCTGGTCACGGAAATTACTGTGAAACTTTTGCGCAAACCTGAAAGCGTAAAAACTCTGCTGGCGATTTTTGACCGCGTTGACGATGCTTCGGAGACGGTCGCAGAGATAACGGCGCGCGCGATTACCCCGGCGGCGTGCGAGATGCTGGATGGTTGGACGCTGCGAGCGGTGGAAGATTTCATCCACGCGGGGTTTCCGCTGGATAGCGCCGCAGTGCTGTTGATTGAGCTGGAAGGTATGGTGGAGGCAGTGACGGCCCAGGTGGCTGCCGTGGAGGAGGTCTGCGCCGAGCACCATGCGCGTGAAGTGCGCGTGGCTCGCGATGAACAAGAACGCGAGCTGCTATGGAAGGGGCGCAAGAACGCCTTTGGCGCGCTCGGGCGAATCGCACCGAGTAATTATGTGCTCGACGGCGTCATACCAAGGTCAAAAATTCCGCAGGCCTTGCGGTACATCCAACAAATCGGGGAAAGATATAATTTTAAGATTGGGAATATTTTTCATGCTGGGGACGGAAATCTGCACCCCACTGTTTTATTTGATCCGCGGGATGCGGGGCAATATCAGCGAGCCATTGAGGCTTCCGCCGAGATCATTCGCTATTGCGTCGAAATTGGCGGGGCGCTGACCGGCGAGCATGGCGTGGGCATGGAAAAAAACGAATTGATGCCATTGCTTTATTCTGATGATGATTTTGACTTGATGCGGCGAATCCATGACGCGTTTAATCCGCAATCGGCCTTGAACCCCGGCAAGATTTTTCCGCTGAACAAAGGTTGCGGCGAAATTACGCCCAGAGCGCAAGCGGCTGTTCGAGCTGTTCCGCTATGAACGCGAAGGCAATTAATGTTGCCGCGCGGCTAGAGAGTGTTGTTGGCGCGGCCCACGTGAGTGGCAGCTCAGAATCCTGCGCAAGGTTTGGCGTCGACGGGGCAACTCCCTCGGTTGTTGTCAGGCCGGCCTCTTCCGCGGAAGTAGTGGAGATCGTAAGTTTCGCGAAGAGCGAAAAATTGGCGCTCATCCCATGTGGCAATTGCACGAAACTGGGCATCGGAACGCCGCCGGCGCGTTACGACGTTGCGCTGGACATGACTGGGTTGAATCAAATTGCGTATTACGATCCTGGTGATCTCACACTTAGCGTCGATGCTGGAATGAGTTTGACGGACTTGTCCGACGCGCTCGTACGACAAAAACAATTCGTCCCGCTTGCCGTTCCTTTTTTTGAGGAGTGCACGGTGGGCGGAACTATCGCATCGAACATTGGTTCGTCTCTGCGGCCCGGTTATGGTTCGGCGCGAGATTTTTTACTTGGAGCCGAATTTGTCAATGGAGCTGGGACTTTTACGAAAAGCGGTGGACGGGTAGTAAAAAACGTTACGGGCTACGATCTGCACAAATTGCTGATCGGTTCGCTTGGAACCCTTGGAGCCATCACGCGTCTCAATTTTCGGACCTTTCCGTTGTCCGAAGGTTACGGCCATCTGGTGAGCACTTTTTCGTCCGTCGATTCCATCGCGCCGTTCCAGGCCATGGTTTCCAAATCGCCGCTGGCGCCGAGCTCTTTTGACGTTCTCGGATCCGAAGCCGCGCAGACTGTCGCGGAATTCAAAGACGATCGTGATTCACCATTACCTTCCTGGTTCACGCGTGGAGAGTGGCATGTGTGCGTCGGATTTGAAGGCACGGAAACGGTTCTTCGCCGATATTCCTCCGAACTCGTACATTGCGCGCAGCAATGCGGGGCGAGCAGTTACCATTTGCTCTGGGAATCCGATCAAAAATCTATCCGCGTAGAATTGCGGGAACTTATTAAACTGCTTTCTCGCTCCGGCCCGGCAGCAACGATTTTTAAAATCAATTCTTTTCCTGGGTTTTCGGCAGACGTCGCAACGTTAGATACTCTCCCATCGCGTTTTTCGATTCCAAGTTGTGTCTTTGCGAGTTCATCCGGTCCTCTATATTTCGCGCTACAGCCAGATGATCTGAATGATCAAACAATCAACTCGTTGGCACAGATTGCTTCAAGCGTGTTTGAGTATGCGGCCGCACACAATGGCTCCGCATCCATTCTGTTCTGCCCGCTGGCACTGAAACGCGTTATCAATATTTGGGGACCAGCCAGAAACGACTATGCTTTGATGCGCCGCGTCAAAAGTGCCTTCGATCCTGAAAATGTTTTTGCTCCAGGACGATTCGTCGCCGGGATCTGATCGCAATTCTCCTCGATAGCGCAACGGTTTCGCTTTGTTTGAAGACATCGCGGCGATGGGCCTTATCATGGACTGAGCCCTCATGGCACTGAGTCCTATTCCTGGCTTGATTCCCATTTACGAAGATTACGCGCGTTGTATTCATTGCGGGCTTTGTCTGAATGCTTGCCCGACGTACCGGCTTTGGAATCTGGAAGCCGATTCGCCGCGCGGTCGAATCCATCAGATGATTCACGTGGAGCAAGCTGATGTTTCGGTCACCGAGTCGTTCGTCGATCACATTGACAGATGTCTCGATTGCCGCGCGTGCGAAACGGCGTGTCCCTCGGGAGTCGAATATGGAAAGCTCGTGGAATACGCTCGGGCGCGCATCGAGCGTGATTACCGGCGTCCGTTGTTATCGCGTATTGCTCGCGATGTGGTCTATCGCCGGTTGCTGCCTTATCCGAAGCGCATCGCGAATGTGGCGCGCTTGCTGCATTTTTATCAGCGCTCCGGACTACAATCGCTGGCGCGGTCCACCGGGATTCTGAACCTTTTTGGTCTGGATAAACGCGAACGGCTGCTTCCGCGAGTTGATACTAATTTCTTTTACGATCGTCTGGGCAAGACATTTCCAGCTGCCGGCGCGCGGCGCGCCCGCGTAGCATTTTTTGCTGGCTGCGTAGCCAACGTAACTTTCGCCGAATTGAACGCCGCAACGATTCGGGTGTTAACTGCCAACGGTTGCGATGTTGTCGTGCCCGACGGGCAACTATGCTGCGGCGCGCTTGCAGCCCACGCGGGTGTTCGCGACGTAGCTCGGCAGTTGGCGCGCAATAATCTGCGCGCTTTCGTGTTAGATGATGTAGACGCGATTGTGACCAATGCCGCGGGGTGCGGCTCCACGCTCAAGGAATATGATCATCTTTTCACTCCGGACGAACCTGAATACGGGCAAGCTGCGGCCTTCGGAAAGAAAACACGCGACGTCACTGAATTTCTAGCTGCTCTCGGACTATCGGCGCCTCTCAAAGCGCTGCCGCTGCGCGTTACGTATCAGGACTCCTGTCATTTGCTTCACGGCCAAAAAGTGCGTGAAGCTCCGCGAAAATTATTGTGTTCTATTCCGGAGCTTGATCTGGTGGAATTGCCGCACTCCGAACTCTGCTGTGGGTCAGCCGGGGTCTACAACGTTACACAGACGGATGCTTCTCTCGAGTTGCTGGCCGAGAAAATGCGCTACGCTTCAGCTACGCGGGCGCAGATCATCGCCACTTCAAATCCGGGCTGCCTGCTGCAGATGCGTGCAGGCGCGGAAATACATCACACCAATCAGCAGGTTTTGCAGGTGATCGAGTTGTTGGACCGAGCTATTACGAATTGAATGGCGCCAATGCGAATTGGCGCCATTCATGTAGTCAGCGGCTTCGCCCCAATCTGCGCCCGTCCTAATGCCCTGCCACAGCAGCCGCCATCCCATCATTGAAGTTCTTGAAAAACGCATCGTATTGTCCGCTAGCCTCGGCAGACCGCAGCGCTTTCACGCGCTCCACGCAGATCTCCGTAGCGTTTGGCGAGTTCTCAAGAATGCTCATAGTTTCGGAGATGAACTCTTTGAGTGGCATGGCAATCGGATCGCTTGCCATTCTCGGTCCCATCAATTCCGTCTGCACGTAGGGCGGGATGAGTTCGAGGACCTGCGCCTTGGTGTCTTTGAGCTGATAGCGCATCGATTGGGTATAAGAATGGGTGGCGGCCTTGGTAGCGCAATAGGTCGGCGTCATTGCCAGTGGTACAAATGCCAGGCCGGACGAAACGGTCATGATCACTGGGTTCGGCTGTTTGAGAAGGAAGGGCAGTAACGCTGCGTTCAAGCGAACTGGGCCGAGCAGATTCGTGGTCACCATAGCCTCGGCATCCGCAACCGTGCTGTCCTTCAAGGACTCGAGTTTCATAATGCCGGCGTTATGGATGACGACGTTAAGGGCGGGGAAGTCCTTCTTCAGTTTCTCCGCGAAAGTCCGAATTGTTTCACTGTTCTCAATGTCCAGTACGGCCGCTTTCATCCCGGGGTTCGCCGCGACAGTTTCATCGAGGAGGTTCTTGCGACGGCCAGCAATGACCACATGATTGCCCTTCGCGTGAAAAGCCTCGGCAAGGCCGCGGCCGATACCAGAGCCTCCACCGGTTATCAGGATTGTGTTGCCAGTTATTTTCATGACGGTTCTCCTTCGCTTGCATACTAAGCCCGACGGGAACCAATGGGAAGTGGGTACTTTAGTCGAGCTGACTGGCCCAAGTAGAAGTCCGGCGACGGAAAGGCGATGTAGGAAACCCAATTCTGCACAAGCCCGTCTAACAGCCAGCGATGACGCAACTTACCTTCCGCACGAGAATGCCGCAATCCCGGCCGCATTAGACCGGGAACTTTCTGGGCCTTGCTTGGGAAATGCTAGATGAAACGCATAATGCCTGATCAGACCCGATGAAAATTCGACCGAACGATCAGGACGAAGAGCTGCTCAAACGCTCTGCCAAGGGCGACGAAGAAGCATTTGCAGCTTTGTATCGCAGACATGCGGACGTGCTCTACCGCTTTGCGTTTCGCATGACCGGCAGTTCCTGGGGAGCCGAGGAAATTGTTCAGGATGTTTTTATGACGTTGGTTCGCGAGCCGGGCAAATACGACATTGAACGAGGCACGCTGCCGGCGTTTCTTTTCGGTGTCGCGCGCAACAAGATCATGAAGTACAACGAGCGTTTGCCACGAGAGACTTCTTTAGTGGAGCGGCAGGAAGATGGCAGCGGTGGCGGGCTGACTCTGCGGGATTCTTTCACGCCAGCGATGTGGGCGGAACAACGCGAGCGGCTGGAAAAGGTGAGAGCCGCGGTGATGGAACTACCTATCGAATTCCGCGAGACGGTGGTTTTGTGCGAGCTGGAAGAAATGACTTATGACCAGGCCGCGCGGATGCTCGATTGCCCCATCGGCACGATTCGCTCTCGCTTGCATCGCGGGCGCGCGCTGTTGCTCGCCAAGCTGGAAATGCTCCGCGACGCGCCACGGCGGTGGAGCTCGGTAGCACGATAAGGGAATGGAAGATTGATATGAACTGCGAAGAATTTGAAATTTTAGGCTTGGATTCGCAACGCGATGGGTCAATCAGCAACGACGGCCGCGAGCGTGCGGTGCAGCACGCTCGAGTGTGCGGCCGGTGCGCTGCGCTGGGAGCCTCTTGGGTCGCGGCCCAGGTGGAGTTGGCTGCGCTGGCGGAGAGTAGCCGGATGCTACACGTGCCGACTCGCGTAGAAGCTCGAGTATTGCAACAGTTTCGGCTCAAGCACCAGCCCAGGCAAGAGCGCAGATTTTTGCAGCTGGCGACCTGGGGTCTGGCCGCGGCCGCGGTGATCGTATGCACACTCGGGGTATGGGACTGGCATAAATGGCGCCAGGGTTCGCTGGGCGGAAACATAGCTGCTTCCCCGACTGTGGCTCTCGATGCGGTTACGAGCCAGTCGACCGGTCCAACGGGGACCAGCGACAGCACTATCGGCGATGATCCCCGGATACTGATGGCCGACAATGAAAGCGGCGGCAATGATTTTATCCAGTTGCCTGGCAGTTCTTTGCAGGAAGCGGAAGATGGCGCGGTTGTGCGGGTGGGAATGGAAAGAGCTTCGCTTGCTGCGTTCGGTTTGCCGGTAAATGAAGACGAAGCCAGTGACTGGATTCAAGTTGATGTACTGGTGGGCAGCGACGGCTCCGCGCAAGCTGTGCGCTTGCCTGAATAACAGATTTATGCGGTGATGAGTCACCGCATAGGGAGAGAAGAGGAGAGCTGCATGAAGCGAAACGGGTGGATACATTTAGTGTTGGGTGGCGCGTTAGTTTTGGGCGTGGGAACGGCGGCTGCGCAAGGGCCAGGCGGCGGTCATCGGGGGCCATTTGGCGGTCCGATGGAGTTGATGGGCTTTGAGGGGATGCACGGCGGGAAAGTTGTGACAGGTGCTCCATTTTCGGCGACCTCCACGGCCACTACGAAACAGACCTTGCAGGACGGAACGACCACCATCAAGCGCACGGTCCAAGGCGCTATTTACCGCGATAGCCAAGGGCGCTCGCGCCGGGAAGTGACTTTTACAGGCGTGGCACCGTTGGAGGCAACCGGCGGCACACATAAAATGGTGGCCATCTCCGACCCGGTTGCCGGCGTACATTACATGCTGAATCCCGATAAAAAGGTTGCGTACAAGATGACCCCGCCGGCGGGCACTGACGGGAACGCCGCTAAAGCGCAGGCCTTTGAGCAGAAAATGCAGGCTCGCCAAGCGCAGGAAGAAGCCTCGGGAGCGTTAAAGGTCGATTCTCTGGGCACACAAAATATAAATGGCGTGAACGCCACAGGCACTCGCACTACACGCACCATCGCCGCGGGAGAAATTGGCAATAGCGCCCCGATACAAATCGTGTCGGAACGCTGGTATTCGCCAGATCTCCAAACGGTGGTACAGAGTACGCGAACGGATCCGCGGTTCGGCACCACCACTTTCTCGCTGACAAATATTCAGAAGACTGAGCCCGCCGGGACGTTATTTACGGTGCCGGCGGACTATACCGTGCAAGCTGGAGGACCGCGACATGGTCATCATGGTGGAGCGGCTGCGGGAGTCGCTGCGACGCCTCCGGCCAATTAGCGATTTTATTTAAGAGCTTCTCTCCTTGAAGACGGCGGCGGCCTTTCTGGCAGTGCAATTAGCTGTCAGGAAGGCTTCGTCGTTTTTACAGGGGGAACTTAGTTGCAGAGGCCAGTTTTAATTCGCGTGCTTGACCTCTCGCGTTAACGCTCGCGTGGTTTGAACATCCCTGCGGCAATGCGGGTGACCATTCTGCGCGGCACCAGGCGTTCACCTTGAGCGCCAAGATAATTCCCCAGCCCAGAGATCACGTAGCTTTTGCCGGCTGCCAGGGCCTTAAGGCCGGTGCGCGCTACTTTCTCCGCCGTTTCAGCTTTACGCATGAATTTTTCCTGGCCAGCAACCACATGAAATTCCGATTTGGTCGACCCTGGACAAAGCGCGCAAACGCGAATGCCGTAAGGCTTCATTTCTTCCGCCAGGCCTTCTGCGAAGAGGAGATCGAAAGCTTTAGTCGCAGCGTAGGTTGAAATGTAGGGAACTGCCTGGAACGATGCAGTAGAAGCTAAAATCAAAATGTCGCCGCTGCGCCGGGCTACCATCTCTGGCAGATACAATCGCGTCAAATGCACCACCGCTGCGCAATTGACCTGCACCATGTCCAGCAAGCGGCTTACCTCAACAGCAGGCAGCTCTCCGTAGGCACCGAAACCCGCATTGTTGATGAGCAGTTGAATATCGATCCCTTGCGCGCGCGTAAAAGCATAAATTCCTTCCGGCGCGGTTACATCGACAAGGTCCGTCGCGAAAACCGAAGTTTTAATTTTGTGTTTTGCAGTAAGTTCGCTCGCCAATTCTTCGAGTCGCGCTTGACGGCGCGCGGTCAGAACCAGATTCGCCCCACCTGCAGCCAATTCTTTTGCCAGGGCGACGCCGATCCCGGCACTGGCCCCAGTGATCAACGCCCATTTCCCGCGCCACTCAGCAGTCATCTTATTCGCCTCATTCTCTTGGCCTGATTGCATACAAAATGGATAGGTCAGTTCGCCAGTGTACTTGGATCTGCCCGAAATGCGGGCGATACGGCCCAAAAAACTGGTCCGAGACGCTGTTCAAAACGCACAGAACCGTGTCAAGCAGGAAAATCGGGTGACGCCAGTCTCAACCCCCGGAAACCGGCCAATTTCCAGCAAAACCAGGCATTCCAGAGGGATACGGCACACCGAATGTATTCAAGCGGTTAATAGTGCAGGGGTGCGGGCAGGTCAAATCAGTACTAAGGTCCCATTCTGCGAGACTTTCACAACACCTAAAAACGTACTGATAGTACTAGCTACGCCTAACGCGGTCTCATCGCCGGGTTGTGCCGTTCCTTGTACGCGCAATGTTGCCAGGTGGCCGCACGCGGGCCACGGAGAAGAAATGCCGCTAGACCAGTTAGATCAGCAAATGGTCGACAGTCTTCCGCAGTTGGCGGACGTGTACGACCGGTATGGCGTGCAAGTGAACGCGCTATCGGTCACCGAAATATTCGCTCTTTATGAGCGCACCGGGTTTCTATATCCGGATAAAGCGGCGCGGCTTTTCCCTCATGTTGCGCAAGTACGCGAGAACTGGCGCCGGATGTTGCGAGTTGGCGATTCACTTTTGTACGTGTTGACGGCCGGAGATCATAAACGAGGACTGGCATCTCTAGCGGTGTGGAGAGCGTCGCAGAACGGCTGGATGTCGCAGCACCTGGTTTCCGACAACAACCCCTACGCTTCACGAGCGGTATTGCTTGCGGCGGCGGCGGCGAGAATCCGCAAAGATTGCGACGTATCGGCGCAGAACTGGTTTCGCCCAGAGAATCGGTTTCCGGCACGGGTATTTGGATCGATGGTAAAGACGATCGGGGAGTCACTCTCGTCGGTGCAGCGGCATGCATACTTCGGGCTACCGCGAACCTTGGTGCTGCCGACGCTGAAACGAATTCGCGCAGTGCCCTACAGCGCGTCGCACAAAAGTGCGCTGCTCGAAATCGCTTCCAGGGCGCGGGGCAGAATTTATGTCATCGCTGAGGAATTAGAGCAAGACACGGAGTTCGAAACGGTAGCAGAACTGTATCGCAGCGTTGGATTGCGGCGTTCGCGGCACGTTTGGCTAGCCTATCGTGCCAACAAAGAAGAACCGATCGGCGCGGCCATCGCGTATCGCGGGCCATTAGGAATTAATTTCAGTTACCTGGAAAATCGCTGCGACCTGCTGCTACTGCCCACACTTCCGGATTCTGAAGTCGCCGATGTCTCCGCCGCGCTGCTGACCGCGGCGTCCGCCGCTTATAAAGATTTCGAGTTGGATGAAATTCCGGTGATCGCGGACGAAATGGCTACGCACGCTCTGGTGAAACTGGGGGGCGAATTTGTCCGCCACTACTGCCAGGGAATCTGGCTGAAGGACGGGCACCCGGGTTTTTATAAACACGTTGACGGTTTTTATTCGCGAATATTGGCCCGGCTGGAGAGGCAGCAAGAGCCGCAGCCAGCTTTGATAGGGCAGGAAAAGTAATGAGCAAAGGCGTGTCCGCAGTCGAATACATCATGGAAGACCCGCGCGAGGCGATACGCCTTGAGGCGAAAGTGGACGCCCACGCTTGGGTGCAAAAGTATCTGGCGCATCGCGTCGGCGGAGGTGCGGAAGTGCTTTCGGTGGGTTGCGGACCGGGAGTGATTTTGCGCGAGGTGGTTGCGCTCGGAAGGTCCATACAAGGGACTGGCCTGGACGTCAGCGACGACCGCATTAGGGAAGCCAAAGAGCGCCATCGCGGGGTCGCCGCAATGAGTTTTGTGCGCGGAGCCGCGCACGAGATGGAATTTCCATCGAATCGCTTTGACTTGGTGTATTCGCGGATGTTGCTCGAATACCTGAAAAACAAAGAACAAGCCGTGCGCGAGATGGTTAGAGTTTGCCGTCCTGGCGGGACCGTACTTCTGCAAGACCTGGACGGGCAGCTTTTGTGGCACTACCCCGAAGATGCGGAGATGCAAAGGACCAGCGAAAAAGTCGTTACCGCGCTGGCTGCCACCGGTTTTGATCCCTTCGTAGGAAGAAAACTTTTTTCGTTCGCGCAGCGAGCGGGATTGCAACAGATTGATGTGCAGGTGGAAAGCTACCACCTGATAGCAGGAGTAGTTGGTCCGGAAATCTTGAAGCAGTGGGAACTTAAGTTGGAAATTGCGGCACCACAACTGAAGAAAGTGTTGGGCAGTGAGACGGCGGCGAGGCAACACGCACAGAGATTTCTCGAATATCTGCGCCGACCGGACACCCTGACATATTCGACAGTATTAACGGTAAGTGGAAAAAAGCCGCTGCAATAACGCTGTGTTTCAGAGGAATTCGGGGAACCAGCGGGTCGAGGGTTGAAACGCCAGGGTTGAAATGTAGTAAACGAGATTAAGGGCCAGAAAGAGCAAATGAATATCCAGTCTCGGGACCTAACAGCAACGCAGCTCGATTTTTCGGAGAAGGGAATATAAACATGTTTTCGAAACAGCCACCCAGTTTAGCCGCCGCGCGGATCGTCGGGCGAACCGTGCTTGCCAGCTTCATGACTGTCTTTCTAGCCGCGAACGGCGCTGCTCAAAGCCAGCCGAGCGTACCGGACGTGACAGCTCTCAGTATGGAAGACCTGATGAATATTCAGGTGACTTCCGTCTCGAAGCGCACGCAGAAGGTCGCTGACGCCGCTGGCGCGATTTTTGTCATTACGCAGGAGGACTTGCGACGCTCGGGCGCTACCAGCATTCCCGAAGCGCTGCGACTCGTCCCGGGCCTGGAAGTGGCGCGCATTGACGAAAACAAATGGGCCATCGGTTCGCGCGGCTTCAACGGACGCTTCGACAACAAACTGTTGGTACTCATCGACGGCCGCAGCGTGTACACGCCGCTCTTCTCGGGAGTTTACTGGAACGTTCAAGACGTGATGCTCGAGGATATCGATCGCATCGAAGTCATTCGTGGACCCGGAGCAACTTTGTGGGGAGCGAATGCTGTCAATGGCGTCATTAACATCATCACCAAGAAAGCCAAAGCTACGCAAGGTGGTCTGGTAACCGCCGGCGGCGGCAACGAAGAACGCGGCTCAGTGGCTGCTCGCTATGGGGACAAAATTGGCGGGGACACAACGTACCGCGTCTACGGGAAGTATTTCGACTGGGCTCCGTCCCAGTATGCCAACGGTGGTACCGCGAATGACGGGTGGGAAGCCCAGCGTGGAGGGTTTCGTGCGGACTATACGCCCGCGGGCTCAAATTCTTTCACGTTACAAGGTGACCTGTACCACAGCGGGTACAACGAAACTTTAACGGTTCCATCCTTCGCGGCGCCTTATTCCAGCACTTTTCCGAATAGCGGGGCGTACAGCGGCGGAAACGTTCTGTGACGTTGGAACCATTCTTCCGAAGGGGGATCGATGTCGTTGCAGATGTACTACGACAACACC
>DATBBY010000030.1:0-2100 GCA_036270765.1 Candidatus Acidiferrum sp. | reverse complement strand
GCAACGCCGGTGATGAACAGCGCTATCGGGAAGTGCACCAACACGACGTGCTGCGCATGCTTGGCGAGCAAAATCGTTTCCGGGTCAAATGCCTTCCCGACGCTGGTCACTGCACCACCACTTTGCCGGTCATCTTCGGATGGACGGAACAGAAATAGGGGTACGTTCCGGGCTTGGTGAAGGTGAAGGAAAATTTTTCATCGGTATCCAGCACCTTGGACTTAAAGACTTTGTCGTCGCTGACCACGGTGTGCGGGATGTCGTCGCGATTGGTCCACGTCACCGTGGTTCCCACCGCTACGGTCAGCGTCGTTGGCCCGAAGCTGAAGTTGTCGATCTTGACTTCCGCGCTGGATGCCTGTGTCTGTTCCGCTCTAGCGGCGAAAGTTCTTGAATTGCCTGCTAACAGCGACGCGGCCGTGGCCACCGATGCCGCCAAAACTAAACTCCACACACCTCTCCTCATGACTTTTCTTCCTCTCTATGTTTGTAGATGAAAACTTCGTCGCCGCGTTCGTTGTCGACTATGCTAGCGAAGAATCGACTACCGCCAGGGCATGCTGCCCGCGGATGTAGTTCACGTCTGTAATTCCCAAGATGCTGCGCAACTGCTCCGCAGGCACTTTCATTGGTCCCGGTGAATCGGCCTTGCCCGGCTGGGGCTGGGGGAATGCCGTGGAAGCCGCGGTGTGAAAGGTTACGTTGCCTTCGACCTTCTGCATGGTCTGGTGAATGTGACCGTTCAGCACCGTCACTGAGCCAAATTTCTTGAGATACGCCAGTGCTTGCGCGCTGTCTTCCGTGCCCCAGCCCCATTCCGGATACACGGACCATAGCGGAATGTGCGCGAAGACCACGATCGGAGTGCTGCTCTTCAGGTGCGTCACATCATCTTCTAGCCATTCGAGTTGATCGTGTCCCAGGGTACCCAGGCCGCCGGCTTTCAAATTCATGACATTCACCAAGCCGACGAAATGCACGCCCTTCTTATCGAAGCTGTACCATCCGCTGCCTTTCGCTTGCTTGCCATAGCGCTCGTGAAATTGTGCGCCGTCATCATTCAAGACATCATGCTCGCCGGGCACGAAGAAAACTTCCTTGCGGGTGGCCTTCAAAATCTGATCGACAGTATCGAACTCTTCCGGCTTGGACAAATGGCTGATATCGCCGGTATGCAACAGGAATTCGGGCGCCTTCTCCAGCGCATTGATCTTGTCCACCGCCGCTTTTAGCGTCCCGGCAACATCCGGATTCGCCGGCTTGTTGAACCCCATATGGCTGTCGCTGATCTGCACAAAACTCAGCTCGCCGGCCGCTACCGAAGATTGGTCGAGATCGGAGAGCTTGCTCAGGCTGTACGACTTCAGCACGCCGCCCTGCATTACGCATAGCGCGCCAGTTCCGGCCCATGCCATGCACTTCAGAAATCCGCGGCGATCAACGCCGTCGTGGTTGTGATCGTGCAATATTTCATCTTTGATCTTTGCCGCCATGTTGTTGCCTCCTCAGAATGTCGACCTGCTACGCGCGTCCGTCGGTATTTACAGAGCGGCGCGAGGTGCGTTTTACCCTTGGGTGCCCGCGCCGCCCTGGGACGTGTTTCGCTTATTCAGACCGCGGGGGCACTGCGCTTATTCCAAATCCGGGGATTTTTATTTATCCCCGGCTTGCTTGTTTAGGGAATAAAATCCCAGCCGAGGCGGTTCCCTCTATGAATGCCCGTGTTGAAGGGGAAAGTTTGGACGTGTTGGATCCTCAGGACCGGGCGCGGTTTGAGCAATTGGTACTGCCGCACCTGGATGCCGCTTTTAACCTCTCGCGTTGGCTGCTGCATGGCCGGGCTGACGCGGAGGATGTCGCGCAGGAAGCTACAATGCGCGCCTTCCGTTTTTTTCGCGGTTTTCATGGCGGCGATGCGCGAGCGTGGCTTTTGCAAATCGTTCGTAACACTTGTTATACCTGGCTGGAGAAAAATCGTTCCGTGGACTTGAGTACAGAATTCGACGAAGAGCTGCACGCGCAGCCCAGCACCACGCCGGAAACGCTGGCCATAGCAGGCGATAACCGTGAGCGCCTTACGCGCGCACTGGAGGAACTGCC
>DATBBY010000029.1:0-5266 GCA_036270765.1 Candidatus Acidiferrum sp. | reverse complement strand
GGGCAATCCTGTCAGCTTGCGATCGCGGCGAGTACCACAAATGCGCATCCAGCGGCCCCGAACAGCAAACTCACAATCCAAAACCGGCGTTTCCTTGTAAGCGCGGAAATTGCAGCGATGGCAATGGCGATTTGGAACATGGTCACACCGCGGGCGAACACTTCGTGCTTGTGAAAATTTGATTTCGCCGCGGCTTCCTTGCGTTCGGCTTCCGATTTGATTTCTTCCTGCTCTTTCTCGTAACGGTCGTACCTTGAGCGATCCGATTCGTTGGCCGTGCCGGCGAGCGACATCTTCGCATCGAGCACCGAAGCCTTGATACTTTTCGCCTGGTAGTAACTCCATTGATCGGATGCTTCAATCTGGTTCATCATCGCCTCATTGACGTGGTGGCCGGAAAGTAGTCCCGCGATTGCAGCCAGCACCGCAAGAAGAGCCGTGCTCAGCGCGACCCATGAAATCCAGTTTTCTCCGCTGTGCTCCGCCGTTTCCTTTACTTGTTCGTGCAAATGCTCGAGAGGTACTTCCGATTCTTCCATCGCGGGAGCTTAGGATTGACGATCATTGATTCAAGATGAAATCGACAAGCGGCCCGAACGCAGTTTAATTCAGCCGCGAAACCCCGATGAGCAAAACCGTAACCGCACCACTGGTCTGCCAGGTCTGCAAAAAATCGAAGTCGCCGCACAGCGGAATGATCGCGGAATTGATTCGACCGTCGCTGGTCGAATTCATCAAGAAGAAATTGCCCGACTTGGATAGCAAAGGGTTTATCTGCTTCGATGACTTGGGTGAATTCCGGAAGGATTACATCAAAGAGGTTTTGGAAGACGAGATTGGCGAATTGTCCGCGCTCGACAACGAAGTCATCGCGAGTTTGGAACAGCACGAGATTCTCTCCAGCGACATCGAGAAGCAATTCGAACAAAAGCTCACTTTCGGAGAGCGACTCTCCGACCACATCGCCGAATTCGGTGGGAGTTGGAAATTTCTTATTACATTTGGCGCGGTTATCATCGTGTGGATCGGTGGGAACGCCGTCTTGCTCGCTACCAGACCATTCGATCCGTATCCATTCATTCTGCTCAATCTGATTCTTTCCTGCCTGGCCGCTGTGCAGGCGCCGATCATCATGATGAGTCAAAACCGGGCGGAAGCGCGCGATCGGTTGCGAGCAGAGAATGATTACAAGATCAATTTGAAAGCTGAGCTGGAGATTCGGCATTTGCACGAGAAACTCGATCATCTGCTGAGCCGGCAATACAACCGGCTATTCGAGATCCAGCAGATTCAGATCGAGTTACTGGAAGAAATCGGCCGCAGGAAAACGTAACTGCTTCAGTCGCGCATTAGGTTGGCGCAATTCTTTGGTAACAGTTGTGTTACCTTTTTTTAGCCAGATACAGCGGTTCCCCAGAGATTCTGCTTGGCTTTGTTGGAAACTCCTGCGCAATATCCATCCCTGCATTGAATCGCAGGGCGTCAGCTGCGGTTTAATATAAAATAAAATCCCAATCACACTGGCGCACAGAAGAAGGGTTAAGACTATGAAAAAATTGAGCACAGCAGGACGGTTCATTTTTTGGCTGGCAATCATTTTTACGATTACATTTCTGGTGCGAGCTGAATCCGGCGCCAACCGAACAAGCGCGCTTCCCCAGAAACAGCGCGGCGCGCCAGGCATTCGCATTGTGGATGAAAATGGCCAGCCGGCTGTCAGCGGCGTGCCGTCGGCTACCAGCACGATTGTCGATGTCACGGTGGGGCCGGGTTTTTCATTTTCGCCGAGCACCGTTAACGTCTCGGTTGGCGACACGGTGCGGTGGACCTGGGCAGGCGACGGCCACAGTGTCACCAGCGGCCAGCCGTGCCAGGCCGATTCGCAATATTGTTCCCCGAATGACATGAACTGCTTCCCAGGAGTTACCTCCAATACAGGCACGGTTTATACACATACCTTTACGCGATCTGGCAGTTATTCGTATTTCTGCATAGTGCATTGCGCTCTTGGCATGACTGGCACGGTCAACGTTTCAGGAGGTTGCGCGCCGTCTGGCTGGTCGGCCGGTCCGAACCTGCCAACCACGTTGGTCCGAGCGGTTGGCGTTTGGTTTCCGGCTGACGGCAACTTCTACACGGTGGGCGGCCGTACGTCTGAGGCGGCAGGCTCTGACTTTCAGCACGTGCTCCGCTACTCACCTGCCTCCAACAGCTGGACCCAGATGAATGTAACATTGCCCGATAACTTCATGAACAACATGGCTTGTGGCGTGCTCGCCGTCTCGGGCACTCCTTCCATTTATTGTGTGGGCGGCAGCTTTGCTACCGGCGCAACAGCCACGGCACGCGTGTTCTCCTATAACCCGATCACCGACACCGTCAGCACCCTGACCGCTGGGGACAACTGGCCTGGCGATGCCGCAGGCACAATCCTGCCGGGTGGGTTTGCGGTGACTGGCAACAAGCTATACATCCTCGGCGGGTTCAACATCAACGTAGCCTCCACCAACCAGATCTGGCAGTTTGATCCCACTGCTGCCGTAGGCTCCAAGTGGCTACAGAGAGTAAACACACCAGTAGGGATCATGTACGCACCCACAGCCGCCATAGGTGGCATTATCTACGTGGGAGGCGCATCGAACTGGGATCCAGTTGGTGTTACAGTGATCGACACCACCAACTCGTTCAAGTTCGACCCTACCGCCAACACCACCGGCTCAATAGCAGCGATACCGCGGGCCACAGGCGAGACGCGTGCGCTGACCTTCAATGGCAAAATGTTGGTGATGGGTGGCGGGAGAGTGGCGCCCAATCCCTCGAACATGGTGAACATCTATGATCCGGGCACTAACATGTGGACAACAGGCGCTCCGGTTCCCTCGTTCGTCAATGCGCGGCGCAACTTCCCCACTGACACGGACGGCACGACCAGGATTTGGCTGGCTGGCGGCTACGAGCCCACCGCTCCGGCGGGCGACATGGAAATCTTCTGCGCCGCCAGTGGACCAACTCCGACTCCTACAGCAACAGCTACTGCTACAGCGACAGCCACGCCGACGGCCACGCGAACACCGACACCCACGCCAACAGCCACATCTATAGTAACGCCTACAGCCACGTCTACGGCCACACGTACACCAACGGCGACCGCAACTTCTACAGCAGTCTCATCGGCGACCGCTACTGCAACGGCCACACGTACACCAACGGCAACACCGACTGCCACTACAACGACAACGGCTACACCAACCGGAACTCCAAGCATTACACCCAGGCCGGCTCCTACACCACGCCCACGTCCTACTACGCCGCCACCGCGTCCATAGGATTCAATAGTCAGTCGTCACGATTTGTTTTTAGCCAGCTTCGTTGACCCCGGCTAAAGCCGTATTTGTTGCCAACGCGTTGAAGACAACGCGTTCCATCCTGTTTGCTAAGGCGTTCCACTTTAGTCGCCGAAGTGCAAAAGGGCCGTCTGCCGCCGAGCATGCGATTCTTTTTTGAAACAGGAGGATCATGCAACAGCGAATTGTCCGGTCGTGTGCGTTGCTCGTACTCACGATTCTGTGCGTGCATGCAGGCGTGTTTGCGGCCGCAGCGCAGGAATCCACGCCTGCGCCGACGCGGGAGGGGATAATCGCGACGTTCGCGCCAATTGTGGAGAAGGTCGCGCCAAGTGTTGTGACGGTATTTACTACCCAAACGGTCGCGCGCGGGCTGACATCATTTCCATTTGGAGACGACACGCTACGTCAGTTTTTCGGCGGACAATCTCCGCAGAGGCAGGGTAAACAAACGCTGCAAGGGCTTGGCTCCGGTGTAATCGTCAGCCCGGATGGATTCATTCTTACTGCCAATCATGTCGTTTCGGGTGCGGAGGAAATCATGGTGGGATTGGGCACCGAGCTTCGCAAATACAAGGCCAAAAAAGTCGGGACCGATCCGGGCACCGACGTTGCATTGTTGAAGATCGAGGAGAAAAATCTGCCGGCGATCGCGTTTGCTAACAGCGAGAAAGCGCGCGCCGGCGATATCGTGCTAGCGATCGGCAATCCATTTGGCTTACGGCAAACAGTGACCATGGGAATCATCAGCGCCGTGGGGCGTGGCGGCGTCGGCATTGTTGATTACGAGAATTTCATCCAGACAGACGCGGCCATTAACATGGGCAACTCCGGCGGCGCGCTCGTCGATACCGCCGGGCACTTATTAGGCATCAACACGGCGATTTTCAGTCGGACTGGCGGAAATCAGGGCGTCGGCTTTGCGATACCCGCCAATCTCGCGCGCGATGTGATGCAGAGCCTGCGCGAAAAAGGCCGCGTGGTACGAGGCTATATCGGCGCTTCTGTGCAGACGCTCACTCCCGAACTTGCTGAAGCGATGAAGCTCAAAGGAGAACCAAGCGGCGCGCTCGTCGGCGAGGTCACGCCCAAGAGCCCTTCGGAGAAAGCCGGGATGAAGACCGGCGATGTGATTACTTCCGTCAACGGGAAGAAAATCAGTGATGCGCGCGAGCTGCGTCTGATGATTGGCTCAATGCCGCCCGGGACAAAGATACAGATGGAGGTTAACCGCGAAGGCCAGAGCAAAATCATCAATGTTGAGCTTGCGGAAATGCCTGCGGGTGCAGCGGAGCAAGATACCGAGGCGTCTCCGGAAGAGAACGCTCAACCTGAAAAAGCCACCGTGTTCGGAGGGGTTGCGGTCGCGGATGTCACCGATGAGATCCGCAACGCGCTCAATCTTTCAAAGGACATTAAGGGGGCAGTGATCGCCGAAATTGATGCCGATTCGCCAGCCGCAAAAGCTGGCCTGCGCGAAGGTGACGTGATCCAGGAAGTAAATAAACAGCCTGTGAAAAATGCGAAGGACCTTGTGGCTATTAGCAAAAGATTGAAGCCTGACGATAAGATTCTGATTCGCGTCTGGAGCCAGGGCCGGAGCAGTTTCGTCGCGCTGGAGCCGAAGTAAAGAGAATGACGAAGCACGAATGACGAATGACGAATTAATGACGAAGCTCAAATGACGAAAAAAAATAGCGAGAATTGAGATGTAATTTACAGCTTCGTCATTCGTGCATTCCTTCGTCATTCGACATTCGGATTTCGTCATTTCTCAGATATCCAACAGCACTCTTGCTTTCCAGCCGCCGTCCTCTTTTTCCACAGAAAAATCGTGAAGCGTGACCGCTTTCACATCGGCGCGCTGATGATGCCGCGTCGCGTCCAATGGCTCACCTGCGGCTTTTGCGTTCAAAAAATAT
>DATBBY010000028.1:0-12507 GCA_036270765.1 Candidatus Acidiferrum sp. | reverse complement strand
GGCGCGAACCCGCTGATCGGAAGAACTTTCGCTGCTGGCGAAGACAAAATCGGCGCGGCTCCTATCGCGTTGATTGGGGCGGGGTTCTGGAAACGCAAATTAGGGTCTTCTCCTGATGTACTTGGGAAAAGCGTTGCGCTGGACGGCAAAAGCTACACCATCATTGGCGTTATTCCAGAAGAGTTTGATCTTTATCGCAGTGCCCATCCGACGGACGTCTATGTTCCCATCGGCCAGTGGAGCAATCCATTGCTTCCCAATCGCGAAGCGGGTCTGGGCATTCGTGGCGTAGCGCGACTCAAAGCTGGCGTCACCATCGAACAAGCGCGCGCGGATATGGAACATGTCACGGCCAGTCTCGCAGCTGTTTATCCCGACGCCGATAAGGGCATCGGCGCCAACCTCACGCCTTTCCGGGGCGCACTCCTCGGCGACATTCAACCAATCTTGTTGGTACTGCTGGGCGCGGTGGGGTTTGTACTGCTCATCGCGTGCTTCAATGTCGCCAGCCTGATGCTGGCGCGCTCCACCAATCGCACCCGGGAGTTTGCGGTTCGCGTGGCGCTTGGCGCCGGCCGTTCGCGTTTGATCCGCCAAACTCTCACAGAGAGCACGTTGCTTTCCATGATTGGAGGCGCGCTTGGGCTGGTACTTGCGCAATGGATCACGCACGCTGCGATTCGATTGATGCCGACGGAAATGCCTCGCGCTGCCGACATTCAGCTGGACTCTCACGTACTCATTTTCACCGCCGCGATTTCTTTGTTAGCCGGATTTTATTCGGGCTGGCTCCGGCTCTAAAATCTTCGAATATTTTTCTGTCTGAGACTCTCAAGGAGAGTGGACGCGGCTCCAGCGGCACGCGCCACCGGGCTCAAAGCGTTTTTGTAATTCTCGAAATGGCCATGGCGCTGGTACTTCTAATTGGCGCGGGACTGATGGCGCGCACGTTGTCGCGGCTTTGGGAAATCCAGCCGGGATTCGATGCTCACAACGTTTTAACTTTTAACATTTCGATGCCGTCATCCATAAATGGCGCCGACGCCGCAACGATCCGCGCGGCCTTTCGCAATGTGCATGACAAATTCGCTTCCGTGCCCAGCGTGCAGGCGGAATCTTTCACTTGGGGGTCGATTCCTCTTACCGCGTGGGATGACGAGCAGCTTTTCTGGCTGGACAACCAGCCCAAGCCCTCCAATGAAAACGAAATGAACTGGGCGCTCAGTTATGTTGTGGAGCCTGAGTATTTGAAGACCATGGGCATCCCGGTGGTGCGCGGCCGTTTTTTTACAGATGCGGACAGCGAGAATTCCCGGCACGTGGTGGTGATCGATGAAGTATTTGCCCACAAGTTTTTTGGCAATGAAGATCCGCTGGGGCGACACATCACTTTGCAGCAAGGGGAAGTCAAGGCTGAAATCGTGGGCGTTGTGCCGCACGTGAAACAGTGGGGGCTAGATTCGGATGAGTCTCAGCAACTGCGCGCGGAACTGTATGTGCCATTCATGCAATTGCCCGACGGCGCGATGAAACTGGCGCCGGCCGGGACGACCATTATGGTGCGCTCAGACGGGTCGGACCCGGCGCTGTTCGATTCGCTTCGCCGCGTGAATAAATTGATGAGCGAAGAACAAGTGATCTACGGCGCGCAAACCATGGAGGAAATCGTTTCCGCTTCGCTGGCGGCTCGGCGATTTTCCATGATTTTGCTGGGTGTTTTTGCGGGGATGGCGCTCATGCTATCGAGCGTGGGGATCTATGGAGTCATCTCTTATCTTGTTGGCCAGCGCACCCACGAAATCGGAGTTCGGATCGCGCTCGGCGCACGGCGTTGGGATGTTTCGAATCTTATTTTGTCGCAAGGTGCGAAACTCACGGTGGTTGGGATTGTGATCGGTGTGGGAGCGTCACTCGGCCTCACTAAACTGATGGCGAGCATGTTATATGGGATCAGCGCATCCGATCCGCTTACGTTTATCGGCGTGGCTATGCTGCTAGCGTTGGTGGCGCTGGCCGCCTGCTATATCCCTACGCGACGGGCCATGCGCGTTGATCCGATGGTGGCGTTGCGGTGTGAGTAAGAAAACTCACCGCTAGTAAACTAGTTTTTGATGGAACGCGCTCAAGGGAAGCAAGTCTTCGAGGGCATTGCTGCAAAACCTCCATTATGCTGCACTGAGGCTAATTGGCTTTTCGCGCGGGAATTAGCGAAACTTTTTACTCCCAATTAAAGCTCTGCAACTTATGTGGAGAAGCGATGCATTCAAAAAAGGATTTGTTGCGGCAATTTAAATTTTCGGGGACGTGCCTGCTACTTATTTTCTTACTGTGGGCGTGGCAGCCTTTGATTCGCGCGCAAGATCATCCAGCGCAGGACAGTCACGAGGGCCACGAGGGGATGAGCAACGACATGCCGGGAATGGACATGAGTTCGACGGCGCCGGACCCAGAGTCGTGGATGCATACCCCGGAAAAACTGACGGCTGACAAACGCGAGAGCGAATTCAATCATCACCTGGCTGGGTTTTTTGTGATGCTGGCGGGAATTTTTATTCTTACGGAGCCTCGGTTTAGGGTGCGATGGCCGAAGGTTCGCTATGCATGGCCGGTATGTTTTCTGCTGGCGGGGATTTTCGTGCTGGTTTACAGCGATACGGAGTTGTGGCCGTTTGGGCAACAGTCGTGGTTTTACGGGCTGTCGCATCACCTGGAAGTTCGCCAACACAAATCATTCGCGCTGATTTTGCTGGCCGTGGGGGTGATCGAATTTCTGCGCGCTCGGGACACTTTGAAAGCGGCTTGGGCCGGATGGGTTTTTCCGATTGTGGCGATAGTGGGTTCTGTTATTTTGCTATTTCACGAACACCGCGGCGGCATGCACGGCGCCGGACACATGGAGCGCATGGCGCGCATTCAGGCTGAGCATCACAGTTACACAGTGGCGGGATTTGGGATTGGTCTCACCAAAGGATTGTCTGAAATCAAAACCAACTGGCAGCCAGTTTTTAGTAAGTTGTGGCCGTCGATCATGATTGTTTTGGGTGTGATGCTGATGTTTTACGTGGAATAGCTCCGGAATTGATGGATCTTTCTGTTTTTCAACTTTTGAATCTTCTCCACGCGCGCTTCATTTAATTCAATTTCCAAATCTCAGGCAAAGCCCGCGCGGCTCAATGGCAATTCGCGGACGCGCTTGCCGGTGGCCGCAAAGATCGCGTTGCAAAGGGCGGGGGCGAAGGGCGGCAAACCCGGCTCGCCGATTCCCGCCGGCGGGTCATCGCTGGGAACAATGTAAACGTGCGTTTCGCGCGGAGCTTCTCTCATGCGCGCCACCTGGTAATCGTTGAAGTTGGATTGCTCGATGGCTCCATCTTTGGCGGTGATCTCGCCGTAAAATGCGAGGGAGGTACCCATCACGGCCGCGCCTTCAAATTGTTGGCGGGCCATTTCCGGATTTACCAACGTTCCGGCATCCAAGGCGGTATCGACGCGTTTGATTTGTGCTTGGCCGGCGTCATTCACGTGCACCTGCACAACCGTTGCCACGTAGGTCAAGAAACTGCGGTGCATCGCGACGCCCATGCCGAATCCGTTGCCGGATTTTTGTTTGCCCCAGCCAGCTTTTTCTGTTGCCAGCGATACGACGCGGCGAAATCTGGCGGTGTCGATGGGATATTGCTCATAGGCGCCGTCGTAATTCGAATAATCCTTTGGCAATTCTTCCTTGGGGATAATGCGGTCGGGGCCGAGAAGTTGCAGCAAATAGTCGAGCGAATCGCGCCCCGCGGCGTGCGCCAGTTCGTCGGCAAAAGAATGGACTGCGAAAGCGTGATAAATATTTGCGACGGAGCGCAGCCAACCGATGCGCACATGGGCGGTGGCGGGACCGTTTTCGACGCGGTGATTCGGCAATGCGAAGGGCACATCAGTGAATCCGAGGCCCAATTCATCAGCGGCGGAATAATTTGTCTTGGGATCAAAGGTTGAGCCGATTGGGGGAAACACGGTGCGCTGCAGCCAAGCTTCGGGCTTGCCGTCAGCGCCGAGCGAGGCTTTCATGTACATCGCGGCCACGGAGTGATACGTGTCAAATTTAATGTCGTCTTCGCGGCTCCAGATGACTTTCACGGGCTTGCCAGTTTTTTTGGCGAGGACTGCGGCTTCGATGGCAAAATCTGGGAACGATTTGCGGCCGAACGCGCCGCCCAGCAGGGTAACGTTTACGGTAACGTCTTCTTTTTTCAATCCGAGTGCGCTGGCGATGGCATCTTTTGCGCCTTGGGGATTTTGCGTCGGGGCCCACACTTCCACTCTGCCGTCGTGAAAAACGGCGAGGGCTGCCGGCGGCTCCATGGAGGCATGCGCGAGCAGCGGCGCGTAATATTCAGCTTCCACGATCTTGCCGCCCTTGGCAAAAATGGCATCTACGTTTCCGTTTTCGCGCACTACTTTTCCAGGCTTGCGCGCAGTGTCCTGCAATTCTTTCTTATAGGCGTCGGAGTTATAAACGCTGTGCGGACTCTTCTCCCATTCGATTTTGAGTTTTTTCCTGCCCTGCGTGGCGGACCAGGTGTTGTCCGCGAGGACGGCCACGCCTCCCAGAGTCTGATAGCCGACCGGCGGTTTGAATCCTTCAATGGAGGCGGTCTGCTTGACGCCCGTAACAGCTAGCGCGGCCTTATCGTCGACAGCCTTCGCGGTGCTGCCGAAGACTGGCGGGTGCGCGACGCTGGCGTACAACATTCCGTCCATCCGGGTGTCCTGGCCGTATACGGCTTTTCCATCACACATATCCTTCAGGTCGTAGTTGGGAGTGCCTTTGCCGATGTAGCGCCATTCGGTGCGGGATTTAAGCTTAACGTCTTCTTTCTTTGGGACTTCGAGCTTGGCCGCGGAGGCAGCCAGTTCGCCGTAGCCAAGCTTTTTGCCGGAAGGCGAGTGGATTACTTCGTGGAGTTCGGTGTGGCATTCGGTAATTGGTTGGTTCCACTGCGCGGCGGCGGCTTGAACCAGCATCAGGCGCGCTGTTCCGCCAGCTTCGCGCAATGTATCGAAGAAACTGCGAACGGAATGCGAGCCGTCGGTGTCCTGATCGCCGTATTTTTCATCGCCGGTGGCTTGCACAATTTTTACGCGCGCCCAGTCGGCATCGAGTTCGTCGGCCACGATACGTGGCAGAGCGGTCTTGCTGCCGCTGCCCATCTCGGAGCGGTGCGCGATGATGTAGACGGTGCCGTCGGTGTCGATGGCGAGATACACATTGGGATGCAGCGGGGCGTTTGCCATCGGCGAGGCGGCGTTGGCGGTTGTTGGACCGGTTCCTGCCGCAAAGACGGTTTGCGGCGCCCAACGAACGGCTAATACGAGCGCTCCGGCGCTGAGCAGGCCCTTCAAAAATTCGCGGCGGCCGGGCTCGACAATATCTATGGACTTGTTCAGGGATTCGACGGTGTTCACGGACGCGCGGTCACGGAGCATTCTTGAAGGTCTCCAGAATTTCACGAGGTAAAGGACTTCTATTCCCACGCTACATCCTACTGCCATTCGGAATTCTTGCAAATGCGGACGCACGAGAGACGGAGTCATGATGATAGAATTCGCTCGAAATCCGGAGGAGTGTGTAAATGAACGCTACGAGACGCGAATTCGTGAGCACCATGGCGCTGGCCGCGATGGGAGCGCGATATGCTCGTGCAGCGGCGGCGCGATTACCGCTGGCGTTTTCGACGCTGGGCTGTCCGGGATGGACCTGGCCGCAAATTCTGGAATTTGCTGAGAAGAATGAATTCGCGGCTGTGGAGTTGCGCGGACTCCTCGGCGACATGAATTTGCCGGCGCGTCCGGAATTTGCCGCGGATAAGATTCCGGCGGCCAAGCGGGACGTAGCGGCACATGGATTGAAGATTGCGTGCGTGAGCAGTTCGGCGGAGATGCATGTAGCGGACCCGCAAAAGCGCGCGCAACAGCTTTCCGATGCGCGCAATTTCATCGATCTGGCGTCAGCGTTGGGCGCGCCTTACGTGCGGGTCTTTGGCAACAAAGTGGAGGGGCCGCGGGAGGAAGTTATTGTGCGCGTCTCGAGCGGACTGCATGAGCTGGGGGAATATGCGGGACCGCGAAATGTGACTGTGATTATTGAATCGCATGGAGATTTCACCGATTCGCCCACGTTGAAAGAAGTATTGACGCGCGCCGATTCCGAGCATGTGGCGTTGCTGTGGGATGCGCACCACACGTTTGCTAGTTCGCATGAGGAGCCGGAATTTACCGTGGCGCAATTGGGGAAGTGGATCCGCCACACCCACTTGAAAGATTCGGTGCCGGATGGGAAAGACCGGCATTACGTGCTGACGGGAAAGGGCGATGTGCCGGTGAAACGACAGGTTGAGGCGCTGGTCAAAATTAATTATGTCGGGTTTTATTGTTTCGAATGGGAGAAAAAATGGCACCCGGATCTGCTGGAGCCGGAAGTCGCGTTTCCCGATTACGTTAAAGTGGTCAGTGAATATTTGCGCCAGGCGCGAGCAAAACCCTGAGCTGCTGCCGCCGCCTTACTTTTCTGAAACCAGCACTTGCGATGGCATATCGGGAATCTGATGCAGCGTGGTTTTCCCAAATCCCGCGTTGTGAAACATTTTTTCGTAATCTGCAAAAGTATAGGCATCGCCGGAATCCGTCGTAGCCAACATCAGCAGGCTAAACATGGCCGGCGTCGGAGGGCTGACACGATCTTCATTGGGAATGAACTCCAACGTGACGGCTTGACCGCCCGGTTTTAGCGCCGCGTGTACACGCTTCATTAGTTTTTCGCAGGTGCGTTGGTCGAAGTGATGAAAAATGTTGGTGAGTAGCACATAATCGTAGTTCTCGCCAAAGTGTGCGTCAAACGCGCTACCTGGCTGCACATTGAATCGATCGCCGACGCCGACGGCATTGGCATTCTCCCTTGCGACTTCCAGGACGTTGGGCCAGTCCACCGCGGTGATCTGTGCATTCGGATTCTGCCGGGCCATGGTGATGCCGTACATACCGTGGCCAGCAGCGATATCGAGGATTTTGCAGGCCTTTCCTTGCGCCATCCCGGTTAGCTGCGTGATAAATGCGGCCGCAGGCATGGTAATAGGCGCCATAGAGCGCGCAAAGGTGACCCACATATCATTAGGTGCGAGGTTGTGGCCCTGTTCCGCGGCAGTGCCGCCTTTCTTGACCGCTTGCGTCAAAGACGAAAATTTCTTCATGAGGACGTCGTTAGCCAGGAAGCCAGATATCGCTCCCATGTATGCAGGAGAACGCTTATTGAGAAAAATGCTGGATTCCTGAGTAAGCGCGTAGTGCCCGTCATGCTTGCTGAGAAATCCCAGAACCGTAAGGTAATTACAAAGGCTCTGAATACCGCGTTCAGCGGCTCCAGTCTTTTTCGCAATGGACGGAACATCGTTAGAGCCATTGGCGATTGCGGAAAAAATGTCCAACTCGATCGCTGCGCGCAATGCGTAGGTCTGCTGGTAGGCGTTCAAGGTATTAAAAATATGTTCCGGGGTAGGACGGTTCGTCGAGGATGGTGTAGCCATTATTAGAATTGCTCCTTTTGGTGGATAGGGACGTTAATTGCCGCGAATTGTAGCAGGGATTAAAAAGCAATTCATCTCGTGCGGTCGGTCGGAGTGGAACAGTTTCCGGCAATTAGCCGGTTATGGTCGAAAGGCACTGACGGCTTCGTAGGGCAGTTAGTCCGGCTAACCTGGCTAACACCTACGGTCACATGGGATTTGGGGAATGTAGATTCAAGACTACGAGTCAAATAGCACCCCTTAAGGGATTGGGGCAACATAGTGCGAAGTTGCTTGCTAAGGCTGTGACAGTAAAAGGCTGCCAAGTCAAACTACCGAGTCCGCAGAGTCATGATGTTCCGGTCAAAGTCGAATCCCACCACGATAGCTCCTAAAGCAGTTGGCCCAAGCATGCCGTCAAAATCGCGAAGGTCGGCTTCCGGCGTCGTCCACACATAGGCATCTTGCTGTTTTCGAGAAATTGATCCTAACCGCACCAAGGGAATTACGACCTTATTGATCTGGCTTGATCCGCCGGCGTTGACAGTTACATCTTCGCTGCTTAAGCGAATTTGCCGCAGACTGCCTTTGAGTCGGGGCCGAAACAGCGTGATGTCTTTGGTTCCGGTATCGAGGAGCATCTGGAACTTCTCACCGCCACTCTCCATGGGAACGAGTACATAGGTTCCGCCGGCTGCGTGCTTTAGTTGAAATGTAGCGGAATCTGCGGACTGAACAGCGCTTCCAAATAATAGCTTCTTGCCTCTGTAATCGATTGCGAAGTTCTGTCTGGCCAGAAGGTCCAGACCAATCACTGCATCGAGTCGCGCGTGTAGCGCTTGTTCAATCGTCCCCAAATCCGCAGTCACCATTTCGAAGGCATCCGCAGCCACCGGGCCCACTTGAACCTTTGGCACGCGCACTCTCTCGACGTCAATGGCACGATTCATCACCGACACTTGTTCCGCCGAGCCCAGTAGGCCCAATTTCTTGGCCATCTCTCTGGAGATAGCACTGGGCACCGCGCCGGTGTCAATTAGGATTGCACGGTTGGGCACTCCTCCAAGTGTCCCTTGCACCAGGACAGCCCACCCATCGATCAACCGAAACGGTAGCTCGGTTTGTTTCTGACCCACGGCACTCGAGGTAAACCCCAATGTAGCGCAAAGAACCATGCAACCCATCGCAAGTCTCACCGCCACTCCTCCGCGCTCGGCGCGTGGGAGGAGCTGTAGAACCTGGGCCGCTAGGAAGTCCTGAGGTGAGGCTTAAGTGTCGCCGATGATTTTCTCTGGGAAAGATTAGGCGTTTCCTTGCAGGGATTTACACAGTCACGATTCGGCGCCTTTGGAGGGCGGGCCGCATTCGGGAGGAGCTATAATCACCGCCTTGCCGGCAGGAGGTTTGCTATGGCGGGCGGCTTCAGAGTTGCGGAGTGGGCCGTAGAGCCGCAGCTAAACAACTTGGAACGGAATGGGCAGGCTGTCCGGCTGGAGCCCAAGGTGATGCAGGTGCTTGTGTGCCTGGCCGAACACCAAGGAGAACTTGTAACCAAAGAGCAGCTGATCCGGGCCGTTTGGGCTGATACCTTTGTCACCGACGATGTGCTGACGCGCTGCATCTCCGAACTGCGTAAGGCACTTAACGATGACCCGAAGCAACCTCGTTTCATCGAGACCATACCCAAGGGTGGTTACCGGCTTATTGCGCATGTCCAGCGTAGTCAAGATTGTTCATTGGCTCCGGGCCTAGAAATTGGAGCAGACTCTTCCGCCCGACGACAACGAAAAGCGCTGGTGGCGACTTCGGTGGCACTGTTGGCGATCGCGATCGCCGTTGCTGTCGCACTTCTTCGTAAGCCGGCCAAAATGCAAACCAGGGGCCCTCAGCCGATTGCAGTTCTGCCCCTGCAGAACACAAGTGCCACGAAAGATCTCGACTTTCTCCGACTCGGACTGGCAGATGACATTGCCACCACTCTGAGCTTTTACCCTTCGCTCTCGATCCGCCCCTTCGCCGCCACCAGTAAATATGCCGGGCCAGATGTCGATTTACAGGAAGCCGCCCGGGAATTGCGGGTGGCAGACTTAATCACCGGACATTTTCTGGTGGCCGGCGAAAACGTTGAGGTGACACTGGAGGCCGTAGACGCGGCGGACAACCGGGTGCTCTGGCGAGTCACCTTGCGAGGTACGACTCGAGATCTTACTGGAGTGCAGGAGCAAATTGCTGCCCGCGTCCAGCATGAACTGATTCCCGCACTCGGAGTGAACACCGGCCCCAATGCTTCCTCGAACATATCCCACAATGCACAAGCGTATGAATTCTATCTGCAGGCGATGTCGCACAACGATGCCCCAAATTCGCAGGGCTCTT
This sequence comes from Candidatus Acidiferrum sp., assembly GCA_036270765.1. Lineage (GTDB taxonomy): Bacteria > Acidobacteriota > Terriglobia > Acidiferrales > UBA7541 > Acidiferrum. The sequence goes on along the minus strand of DATBBY010000028.1, from coordinate 2,581 downwards.
CCTTCTCTTCGGAAAACAAGACCGCAATCCAACTTCTGCAACGTGCCGTGGCTCTCGATCCCGGCTACGCTTCAGCCTGGGCGGCGCTGGGCCATTTTTATTACTACGAGAGCGGATTGGGAGACGGCGGCGAAATAGCGAGGTCTCGCGCCAAGGCGGCACTTCAACGAGCAGTGGCCTTCGACCCGAGCCGCATCGAGGCGGCAAGCGATCTGATTAACATGGAAAGTGAAGAGGGTGATCTGAACCAAGCCTATGATGACATCGCCAACCTCCTCCACCAGCGTCCCGACAGTGGAGCGGTCCATCTGGTGCACTCATACGTGCTCTGGTACGCGGGTCTTCTGGGAGAGGCGGAGTCCGAATGTGAGAAGACCCGATCTCTCGATGCAGGGACGCAAGACCTGGCCTCGTGCGGCAATGTCTTCATTGCTTTGGGCAAATATGATCGCGCCAGAGAGTATTTTCATCTGGTATCTGGCACCGAATACGAAAAATCAGGACAAGTAGAAATACTCCTGCGCGAGGGCAAGGAGGAGGAAGCTCTTAAGACTTTAAAATCCTTGCCGACGACAGATGATTATGGCTTGCAGCTGCTGGAGCCGTGCCTGCAGCACCAACCGCCGCCAAATGGAGGTGTTGGAGCGCAAAAGATACGCTCAATAGTGATGGGAGACTACGACCCTGGTTTAAAATACGCGCTTGCCGCGGTGGACTCTTTCTGTGGTCAAACAGAATTTGCCTTCCGCGAGTTGCGCCGAGCTATCGAACAACACTACTGCGCCTATCCGCAGATGGAAACAGATCCTCTCTTGACCAAAATTCGGGCGATGCCGGAGTTTGCTGAAATACGCTCCTTAGGCATTGCGTGTCAGCAGCATTTCTTGGAACACCGGAAGCAGAGAAATTCAGAATGAACGCTGGGTTCATGACGCTGCCGGGGTTCGTTGTGCATTGTAGCCCGCACACGGTTAAGGGGATTCCAAACTCCTGCGAGTAAACTCCAAGCAAGTGTTGCGTCGACCATCTGAACCGGCACGGGAAATCGGAAACTGACTTCATCACTAACAGCCCTGGAGATATGGCGCAAGGCTCATTGCTTCGGTTCTGAGCGGCTGGCATAATTCTGCTCCCTTCGTCGTACAGAGTTGTGCATAGAGGCCATTCATGAAACGTGAGTATCACCGCTGGTATTCATCACGGCTGGGAATTGATCTGGGCGTGGTGGTTTATGGGCATTGGGGGCCACCGTTGATGGGATTTCCCACCAGCGCGGGGGATGAGTGGGAACTGGAAAATCAGGGCATGATCGGGGCGCTTGGCGATTTCATTGATGCGGGGAGGATTAAGTTTTTTTCTGTAAATTCCGTCAATCATCAGGGGCTTTACAACCGGGGGGCGCACCCGTTTCATCGCAGCTATATGCAAGCGATGTTCGACGGGTATCTGCGCGAGGAAGTTGTGCCGTTCATCTGGGACAATTGCAAATCGTCAGTGGCGATTTCCACGATGGGGGCGTCTTTTGGGGCGTATCACGCGGCGAATACGTTGTTCAAGCATCCTGATGTGTTCAAACGCTGTTTCGCGATGTCCGGAGTGTATGACGTTCGGAATTTCATGGATGGGATGTACGACGAGAATTTTTATTTCAATAATCCTGTCGACTATCTGGCGAACTTAAGCGACCCGTGGCTGTTGGGGCAACTGGCTTCCTGCGACATTCACATCATTACCGGCACAGGGCCGTGGGAAAAGAGTGGTTCGAGCTATCGGCTGTCGGAAATTCTCTGGAGCAAGGGTATTCGCCACTCGTTGGATGATTGGGGACCGCAGGGCGGGCACGATTGGCCGTACTGGAAGAACGAGATGCGCGAATATGTTTCGCGGCTGTTCTAACGCACCTCTAAAAACCTGCTATACCGGCCATTTCCGCTTGCGCTTTATTTGAAAAGCGAAGTGCCGGGAAATCTGGCGGCGCCGCCAAGTTCTTCTTCGATGCGCAATAGCTGATTGTATTTTGCGATGCGATCGGTGCGGCTGGCCGAGCCGGTTTTGATTTGTCCCGCGGCAGTAGCGACTGCCAGGTCGGCGATGAAGGTGTCTTCGGTTTCACCGGAACGGTGAGAAATGATGGAGTTGTAGCCGGCTTTGCGGGCCAGTTCGATGGCGTCAATGGTTTCCGTAACGGTTCCGATTTGATTCAGCTTGATCAGGATGGCGTTAGCCACACCTTCGGTGACGCCGCGACCGAGGCGCTGGGTATTGGTGACAAAAAGATCGTCGCCCACCAGTTGAATTGATTTTTTGCCGGAGCCCTTGCGGCCGACTTTTTCCGTAAGTTCTTTCCAGCCGGCCCAGTCGTCTTCGGCCATGCCGTCTTCGATGCTGACGATGGGATATTTTTCGACCCAACTGGTCCAGTAGGCGGCCATCTCGCCGCTGGTGTGGGCTGATTTGTCGGACTTCTTGAAAATATATTTGCCGCTGGCTTTGTCGTAAAACTCGCTGGATGCGGGATCGAGAGCGATGCGCACTTGTTCGCCCGGTTTATAGCCGGCGGCGGTGATGGCTTCCAGGACGA
>DATBBY010000027.1:0-21601 GCA_036270765.1 Candidatus Acidiferrum sp. | reverse complement strand
ACAAAACCAAGGCGGACGTCGTGGCCTTTGTGAAAAAGGAAGTCGAGGATGGCGCTGCCGCGATCAAAGCAAAAGGCGATAAAGGCATGGCTGATTTGATCGCCAACCCAGAAACCAAACAGCAAATACACGTCTCAGATTTGGCGTACGGTCTGATCGAGCATTCTGGTGAGCACTACGGACAATTGGTGGCTTATTATCGCTTGTCTGGATTGGTGCCGCCAGAATCGCGTCCCCAAAAATAGCGTCAAACCTTTGGAACAAATGTGCAGGGCTCGATGATGTATCGGGCCCGTTTTCTTTTTCAGCGGCCCTTCTACGCGGGCGCAGCGGCGCCAGCCGCCCCAGTCTGTAGCACATTCTGGAGCAAAGCCGTTAACTGCGCCGCGTCCGTCGCGGGCGGCAAGCAACTTTGACCGGCACAGACAATCGCGACCGGTTTGTCTGCCGGGAGATGCGGAAGGGTTTCTTTCAAAGCGCCTGCAAGAGCTGTGAGTTTTGTACCTGGAGTCACGCGAAGCACGGCCTTACCGAAGCGAAATACCCGATGCGCTGCCAATTCCAGCGATTGTGCCACCCCCTCATCGGCTGCACCGGTGATGACGATTTGCAGCGGGTGCTGCGCAAACAGCGTGGCCGCCAGTCCATAGGTCGAGGCAAACATGCCGTATCGCGGTGCGATACCGGCAAAAGCCTCCAACGTTTTTTGCGCGGTGACACGGTAGGTTTCATCGCCACTAAATGATTCGAGACGAAGCAGAGCGATGGCCGCCACGGAATTGGTACCCGGCGTCGGCGAATCCTGAAACGGTTTTCGCCGCACATCCAGGCCACCCATGGGCGCGGCATCACTGGGGCGATCGAAAAAACCACCGCCATCAGCATCACCATAGCGAGCGATGGCCACGTCCATAGTTTTTTTCGCAACTTCGAAGTAGCGCGATTCCAGGGTGGTTTCGTATGCGTCCATCAAAGCCAGTACACCAAAAATCTGATCGTCGAGTGAGCCGTCCAACGCCGGGCCGCCAACGCGGTGAGCAAACCCACGCGATTCACTCCACACTTCCTTAAGCATGCGTTCCAGAGTTTTCACCGCAAAGCGGCGGCAGCTTTCGGCTACTACGCCGCCCAATACGCGCGCCGCCTCTAGATAAGCGGACACAAACATGGCGTTCCACGAAACGTACATGGTCTGGTCTATGTAAGGGGTCGGACGTGCCAGCCGAGCGGCAAGCATTTTTGCTTTCGCCTGGGTGATAGTGGCGGCCACCGCCGCCTCTGCCAATCCTAGCTGCTCGGCGGTGTCCGGTGCATCGCGGGCAATCCACAAAACATTCTTGGCGGGATTATGGTGCATCTCGCCGTGCGCCTCGACATCGTAATAAAGTTCCATGACACGAGCTTCCTTGGGACTCAATGCGGCCCGTAGCTCCTCCAGCGTCCACGTAAAATAATCGCCGTCGTCGTCCAGCGAGTAATCGGCGTCCTGGCTGGCATAAAACCCGCCGTTTTCCTGGTCAGACAATACTTCGTTGACCCACGCAATGATGCCTTCAGCGGTCTGCCGGAGAAATGGATTTTGCGTAACCTGCCAGCCATGCAGATAATTTCGCAGCAGCTCGGAATTGTCGTAGCTCATTTTTTCGAAATGCGGTACCAGCCATCGTTCGTCCACGGAGTAACGATGAAAGCCGCCCGCGAGCTGATCGTAAACGCCGCCGCGTGCCATTTTTTCCAGCGTGCTTTCGGCCATGGCCCGCAAATGCTTTTCGCCAGTTTGCTGGTAGCGCTCAAGAACCAGATCCATCGCCGAAGCGTGAGGAAATTTCGGCGCGCTGCCGAAGCCCCCGTTCTTGATATCAAAAAGCTGAGTGATGGATGCGATTTGTTCGTCCACAACACCCGGATCAAACGCGGCGTGAGCGCCGATGAATGCTTCGCCGTGCGCCACTGCCTCCGCCAATGAACTGGCGGCCCGCTCCAGCTCCGCGCGTTTGCTGCGGTACGATTCGGCCACAGCGAGCAGAACTCGGCGGAATCCCGGGCGGCCCATCTGATCCTCAGGCGGAAAATAAGTGCCGCCAAAAAACGGACGCCCGTCGGGCAGCAAAAATCCAGTGAGCGGCCAGCCACCCTGACCTGAGATGGAACTGATCGCCGATTGATAACGCGAATCCACATCAGGCCGCTCGTCGCGGTCAACCTTCACAGCGATGAAATTGTCGCTGATAATTTTGGCGATGGCGGGATTCTCGTAAGATTCACGGTCGATGACATGACACCAGTGGCACCACACCGCGCCAATATCGAGCAGCATGGGCTTGTCATCGGCTTTCGCCCGTTCGAATGCCGCATCGCCCCACTCGTACCAATCGATGGGTTGATGCGCCGCAGAGCGCAGATAGGGGCTGGCGGAATCTTTCAGGCGATTTTCAGGATGTGTCGACAAGAAAATCCTTTTGGCGAGGAGATTTGCCAGTTTTTATGGCACTTGCGTGGGCGCGTACTAAATAACTTACTGAACGATGTCGCTGGAACCAAGATCACGCGGGTCCAGAGGCTTGCGCCCAGCGAACCCCTCATCCTGGCGATGATAGAAGCGAATGCGGTCCTCGCCCAGTTTCCAGCACAGATAAACATCCTGATTATCGATGATCGCTGGGAAATCCAACAAGCCGACATCCAGGTCTTTAATCACGCATCCCGTCTCAATGATTTGCGTAAGCGCGGAATTAAATGTCTCCGCCAGTTGGTCGTGTTGCAAGCGCACCGCGGCAAGTTTTTCGTAGGGCACGATGACGCCACCCATCATCGCAATGCGCGACGAAACCGCGGACAAATCGCTTTCCAGGCCGGCGAGCTTCTTGCGGCAACCCATTGCTTCCACCAGCACGGGCTCAATTTCCTTGCGAGCGCGTTCCGCCTCCGTAAGAGTGAAGAGACGTCGTGGCGGTTCTGGCCCTTCGTCTTGATCTCGGTCGTCGTCTTCGTCTGCCATTTGAGAGCCTTATTAGTTCTTCGACTGGTACTAAGTGTGATGCGGAAAATAGGCAAAGCTGTTCACAAAACAGCATCAACAACCGTAGCTTATACCCCAAATGGTACCGGGTCACGGGAAGGATTTCTCGTTCAGTTAGCCGCCAATAAAGACCATCGAGCGACTGGGGGGGTGGAAATCTGGTTCGTTGATGCGATGACCTGCTTCCTTTTCCATTACCACCGAGGTTATATAAGTGACGAGATCTTCGTCGCTCGCGCCCTCGCGCAAAAGCGACCGCAGATCGTGGTCTTCCTTGCTGAATAAGCATGTTCTAATTTTGCCGTCCGCGGTAAGCCGTATGCGCGAACAGTGCCCGCAGAACGGCTGAGTCACCGGCGCGATCAATCCGATTTCGCCCGGGGTGCCGTCCACAAAGCGGTACTTTCGCGCCGTCTCGCTGTAATGGTGAGGAATTTCTTCCAGCGGCCAGCGGGCGTGAATGCGATTGTAAACTTCGGCTGCGGGAACCACCAGGTTTCGGTTCCAGTGGTGATCGGCGTCTAGCGGCATGAATTCGATGAAGCGCATAATCAGGGCACGCTCACGCGCGAAGGCCGCGAAGTCTTCCACTTCGTTGTCGTTGATTCCCCGGACCAGTACGGCATTTACTTTTCCCGGCGCGAGAGCCGACGCTTGCACCACATCGATGCCGTTCATCACCGAAGCAAATGATTTGGTGCGCGTGATTCGCTCGAATTTTACAGCGTCCAGAGAATCGAGACTGATATTGATGCGTTGTAAGCCGGCGGACACCAGCCGCGCGCAACGTTCCGATAACAGATGACCATTCGTGGTCATGGAAATATCTTCAACATCCAGGTCTCGCAGGTGCGAAATGAACTCTTCGACGCCCGGACGCACCAATGGCTCGCCCCCGGTAACCCGCATCTTTCGAATGCCTAAAGTCTTGAAAACGCCAGCAAGACGATAAAGCTCCGGCCAGGACAAAATTTCATCGTGATCGCGATAATTTTCCGGATCCGCGGAGCGGCAGTACACGCAACGGAAATTGCAACGATCCGTGACCGAGATACGCAGATCGGTGATTTGCCTTCCGAACTTGTCGTGTAAAGCCATCTTTATTCAAACGCCTGAAAAACAAAAAACCCGATCCAGTAAATGGAATCGGGCGCGCGTCCGAAATAAGTTTCGGAGAAGAGCTCCTTTCCAAGTACGGGGAGGCCCGGGCGTTTCCACCCGAACCCTGAGCGATCGGTCGCCAAATCAATAAGCGGATCGCTTCGTCCCTGACGCCATCGGTTTTATCTCCGTTTAGGCGGCAGGGATCGGAGTTACAGCACCAGTCTAATCCTCTCGCGGCCACATCGCAATTCGGGTGTGGTAAAGTTCTGCCCACACATGCGCATTTTCGTTTTGGGAGCCGGGGCGACCGGCTCACTCCTTGCACAGCTGCTCGAGCGTCAGGGACATGACGTTTGGTGCGGTGACCGCGACCTTGATCGCGCGCGCAAATTCCTCGGCAGAAAAAGCACCATTCCGGTCACCGAAGTAAACGCCCGTAATTTGCTGGGTATCGTCCGCGCAGCCCGCGGTTGCCAGCTGATCATCAACGCTTCCGCCTCGGTCTTTAACCAGATCGTCATGCGTGCCGCGCTGCGACTCCGTGCCCATTATCTGGACTTAAGCTCGCACTTAACGCGCAATCCCTATAAATCCGAACAATTCGCCTTCGCCAAGCGTTTTGAAGCCAAGAACCGCGTCGCGTTGATCAACACCGGAGCCGCCCCAGGGCTGACCAATTTGCTGGTAAAGCGCGCCGCGGAATCGCTGCATGAAGTCGAGTCCGTACAGATCCGCTTGTACGAAAGCGCCGAAAGTCGCGACCCTATTTCGCAATGGTCGCCCGAAGTTTCATTCGACGAGGCCATTTCCAATCCGCGCGTTTACCGCAGTGGGAAATTCCGGATGGAGAAGCGCTTTGCGGAGCTGGAGAAATTCAGGTTTCCCGAACCTATTGGAACCGCGATCGTGGTATTAGCCGCGCAAGACGAAGTAACCACGCTGCCCTATTTTATTCCCATGCGAAACATGGATGTAAAAATCGGCGGCAACGAATTTGACCGTCTGCGCCGTTGGTACAAGCAGGGCAGGTTGTCAAAATCGCGCGGGATGCTGAAGAAAAACTTCCCACAGACGGCTTCGCCACGGATGATAGCCAAATTGATCCGTCAGGGCGTTTTGCAAAATGCGCGTTTCGCCGCCGTGGCGCTGGTTAGCGGCATCAAGCGCGGCAAAAAAGAAGACCTGCATTTGTTGACTCGAACTGATTGCATGTTTCCGACCCTCTACCAAATCAGGCAGCAGGGCCTCTTCACCACACCTGTAGCGTACGCAACGGCCCACGTCGCCGCGTTATTTATCAAATTTTTCCCACGGGATTTGGCCGGAGTATTTGCCCCAGAAATGCTCCCAATCGAGACGCGCCGCGCCATCGTGGCCGGCATTCGCACCCATAGCGTCAAAATCACCCACAAGACGAACGTACTCCGTCGCGCCGGCGAAGACGACGAAGAAATTTGACGCTTCGGGTTCTGAGTTACAACAACGCCGTGCCTCATCTATGTCTAAGAAAACGAATCGACAGTCCGTGAGGGCTTAATGGATCGAGCCGCAGATTTACATTCCGCTCGTAACTTTGTGATTGGCCAGATTGCAGAACAAGCCGAACGGCAAGGTGAGCCGCTCAGTGACGAACAACGTTTGTTACGCAATTACCTACCCTCCTCAGGGCCAACAAACTGGGATCCAGAAATCACTGTGTTGGTTCCCAGAAATATCAATCTCGAGCGAGTCTGTGCGCTAGGAAAGGCCGCGTACCAACATGACCTCCAAGTGAATCCAGCATCGCTCGATTGGGAGTTTGCATTCGCTGCTTTCACCCTCGAACGGCACCCCGTGGCGGGTCTTCTGCAATGGGTAGGCATGAAACCCCGCAGAGCGAGGTGGGACGGCCTGCTGCTCATTGGAACCGCTTTGCTACCGATGGTGGCGATAGCCCTTCTGGTACTGAACGCGGATGGGGGCTTGTTGCTTTCGGTAGGAATCGTTTCGGGATGCGTTGTTATTATGCTCTTGATGTTCCTTGCCTCGAGACGCATTAAGAAACAGCGATTGAAAGAAGCCGTTGAGAGATGCAGACCCGAGTCCACACTCACGCGCTTAGTTGCGGCGCCCTGAGGGCGGTGCGATACTTCTTGTTCGCACAGGCAAACGGCAGCCGTCCGCTTTGTCAGCATTCTGAGGGGGATTTATGGCGTTTCGGGATAAGTGGATCGAAAAGCGCGAGAGTGAGCAGTCCTCAGGCAACGGCAACCGCAATATGTCCCAGATGCACTGGGCGCGCCGCGGCGTTACTACGGAAGAAATGCGCTTTGTAGCGGGGCGCGAGAAGATTGACCCAGAACTGATTCGCAGCGAAATCGCCCGCGGCCGCCTGATTATTCCCGCCAATGTGAACCACCGCAACCTGGAACCGATGGGCATCGGTATCGCCAGCAAATGCAAGATCAACGCCAATATCGGTAACTCGGCAACCACCTCCAACATTGACGAAGAGCTGAAGAAGCTGCACCACGCCGTGCACTATGGCGCCGATACCGTGATGGACCTTTCCACCGGCGGCGACATCCCAAAAATCCGCAAAGCCATCATTGACGCTTCTCCCGTCCCGGTCGGAACCGTGCCGGTCTACGAAGCAATTTCCCGCGTGCGCCGTCCTGAAGACCTGACCCTGAGCCTGATGCTGGAAGTGATTGAAGAGCAAGCCGAGCAAGGCGTGGACTATATGACCATCCATGCCGGCGTGCTGCGTGAACATGTTCCGCTGGTCCGCAAGAGAATTACCGGAATCGTGAGCCGCGGCGGCTCGCTGATGGCCCACTGGATGGAGCACCACAAGAAACAGAATTTCTTATACGAAAACATCGAAGACATCTGCAAAATTTTCAAGAAACACGACGTCAGTTTTTCGTTTGGCGACGGCTTACGACCCGGGTGTATCGCGGACGCCAGCGACGAAGCGCAATTCGCCGAATTGAAAGTGCTCGGCGAATTAACCACCAAGGCCTGGGAGCACGACGTTCAGGTGATGATCGAGGGCCCCGGCCACGTGCCGCTGGACAAGATCAAGGAACAAGTCGACAAGGAGATGGAATGGTGCCACGAAGCGCCCTTCTATACGCTAGGGCCGCTGGTAATCGATATCGCGCCGGGGTATGACCACATCACCAGCGCGATCGGCGCCGCCATGATCGGATGGCACGGCGCTTCCATGCTCTGTTACGTAACCCCGAAAGAACATTTGGGCCTGCCAAATCCGGAAGACGTGAAGCAAGGAGTCATTGCCTACAAAATTGCAGCCCACGCGGCAGACGTGGCACGCCATCGCCCAGGCGCGCGTGATCGCGATGACGCCCTCAGCTACGCCCGGTTCCTGTTTGACTGGAACAAACAATTCGAACTCTCGCTCGACCCCTCGACCGCGCGGGCCATGCATGACGAATCCTTACCCGACGATTTCTACAAGGAAGCGAAGTTCTGCTCCATGTGCGGGCCCAAATTCTGCTCTATGAACATTACTCAAATGGCAGACGCCGAAGGTGGCCACGACCAGTCCGAGCGCAAGCAGAAATTTGTCGAATTGCTAGCCAAAGTCCAGGCTGCCGGCTAATTTTAGAGTAAAGCGAATCTGAACTCAGCTTTCCGTGACGCCTGATGAGCTACAGACCTCGCCACTGCACTGGTTAGCAGGTAATAAAATCATAACGAAACGGTTACCATTTCGAACCACGCTCAGCAACTCACAATTCCCTTTCAAGACCACTGCTAAAATAGAACGAAAGGTTTTCCTCGCACGTTAGGTGGCTCGAAATGGTTTGGCCCGCGTCGATAGAAGGCGAATTGTGCACGAACGGTTCCGCTGTGCAGGAATTGCAAATCCTGGTGGTGGACGATTCACCTGTGTATCGCAAGCTGGTCGAGCATGCGTTAGAGGGCAATTCCTACTCCCTTATGTTCGCCAAGAGTGGACGCGAAGCCCTTGAATTATTTGCGAGTTATCTCCCTGCCATCGTCATTACCGATTGGATGATGCCGGACTTCTCCGGGCTCGATCTATGCCAACAAGTACGCGCCCATGTGCACCGCGGCTATACCTACATCATCATGCTCACCAGCATCGCTGAGAAAGGCAACGTCGTTAAAGGACTGGCTGCCGGCGCGGATGATTATTTAACAAAACCATTCGATCCCGGCGAGTTACTGGCACGTATAGGAGTCGGCCGCCGGATTATTGATCTTCACCGCCAGATCGATGCGAAAAACAAGCTTCTGGATGAGATGGCGCACTGCGACTCGCTTACCGGATTGCCCAACCGGCGCGCCATTGAAGAATGGGCTGCGCGGCAATTACGTGCAGCGGCGCGCCACGGATTCCCCTATTGGGTGGTGCTTGCGGACCTGGATTCTTTCAAGATCATTAACGATACATACGGCCACAATGGGGGCGATGCCATGCTGCAAAAATTCGCCGACATACTGAAAACAGTTGTTCGCGCTTCTGATATTTGCGGCCGCCTGGGCGGCGATGAGTTTGTAATGGTGATCACCCATGTGGAGGCAGATGCCATATTCAAGACGGTCGAACGGTTCCGCGAACAATTGGCGGCACAGCGGTTCGAACTGGGCTTCGAACGAGTCTCCATAACTGCCAGCTTCGGAATCGCGGGCCTCAATGGCAAAGAAAATGTGGATTTCACCACGTTGTTACGCCGTGCCGACAAAGCCCTGTACGCGGCGAAAAACGCGGGTCGTAACCTGATAAAAACTGAGCCTGAGCGAGCCAAGGAGTTTGACGAGCATCGTAGTTGCAGAGAGTAGTTGTGGAAACACTCCCACCGCGTCGGCTATCCAGCATCGACTGGCAAAGTTCAGGCTCCCGTGGATACCATATATGTCACTAACCTATTCAAGGAGCGACCATGGCATTTGTCTGCGCAGCGAAGGCGAGCGACATCGCTCCCGGTCAAATCCGTGAAATTCAGCTCGACGGAACGACGATTGCCCTAGCAAACGTCGGCGGCCAATTTCACGCGCTGAGCAATACCTGTCTTCACCGGGGAGGCCCTTTAGGTCAGGGCTCGATGCAAGGAAACATGGTCACGTGTCCTTGGCACGGGTGGGCCTACGACGTGACTTCCGGTAAGGTGAGCCCTAACCAAACGGCTAGAGTCGCACGTTACCCCGTTGAACTGCGAGGCGAGGACGTTTACGTAGACGTCAGTGCCCAGACGTAAGTATTCCCCGGTAATTCTGTATCTCCAAGAAAACAAGTACCCTAGGTAACCGCACGCGATCCTGCCGTTTGTACTGGCTGTATTGAGCCGATTTAATTGCCCCCTACCCGGCTAACCCTCATATTTTGTTTCGCTTTTTGGCTTCTGCCGTGTATATTGCTGCCCGACTCTAAGCCTCGATGGCAATTCCGACCTCGCAACGACATTACTGGATTTTCGGCGCCGACCCTCACCACTACCACTGGGACACGCTGTTCGTGAAGGGTAAGGAGATGTGGCACGGTGCCGGTTCCAAACCCGACGCCATTCGCGCCCTCAAGCAAGTGCGCAAGGGCGACCGGGTACTTTGCTACCACTCTGCCCCGGAACGCTCGCTGTACTCCATCGCCGAAATTACCCGCGACCCTTATCCTGACCCGCACGACCGTAAAGAAAAGAATCTGGTGGCGGACCTGCGAGCGTTCGACAAGCTACCTAGGCAAATTACCCTCGCGGAGATGCGCGCTAACCCGGCGTTGAAGAAAGTAAAAATGCTGAAGAATGTGCGCCTGGTCGTTTCTGCCATCACCGAAGCTGAATACCAGGAAATATTGCGAATGGCCGGAATCGTGGCCACACCGGGGATGCCGCTGCCCTAGCTGCCAGCTTAATTTTGCGATAGCCGCTGCCGGCGCTTGTTGATCTGCAAGGTTGGATTGATGTCCATATTTATTCGTACCGGCGTATTACTCATTGGTGTCACCGCGCTCATGACCGTTTCTTCCAACATTGCAGCGCAGGACTCGGCCTTGCTAGGCATACCTGGCGGAAAAACCCGCGTGATCGATCTTAGCTACGCAATCAACGACAAGCTGGTACCCTGGCCTGGCGACGAAAAATATTTTGAAGCTAAAATCAATGCTACCGTCGAGAAAAATGGCTACTTCACCCGAAGTTTTTGGATGCTGGAGCATTACGGCACGCATCTCGACGCGCCCGTGCATTTTCCGCCAGGTAAGGCCACTGTAGATCAAATTCCGGCAAGCAAGTTTTTCGGACCTGCGGTGCTGCTGGATGTCCGCGATGAGGCGGCCAAAGACGCGGACTATTGCCTGCCGGTGAGTAAGATCGAAAAATGGGAGCACGCACACGGCCGAATTCCGCCCGGCGCCATCGTGTTGTTGCGCACCGGCTGGGCCTCGCGCTGGCCCAATGTGCAGAAATATCGTAACCAGGATCAGCAAGGGAAAATGCACTTTCCCGGTTATTCGGTCGAGGCTGCCAAGTTGCTCATCGATCGCGGAGTAAGCGGATTGGGCTGCGACACCCTAAGCGCCGATTACGGAGCGTCCGAAGATTTCAGCGTACATCATTTGGCGCTCGGCGCCGGCCTGTATCACCTGGAAAACTTATCGGATTTAAGTGCTGTCCCGGAAGCAGGAGCGTTCTTGGTTGTCGCGCCTATCAAGCTGGAAGGCGGATCCGGCGGACCGGTACGCGTCTTCGCGCTATTGCCTTAAAGTCGGGCTATTCAGCAACATTCTGGACACTTTGTACGTCTGATGGGAGAGAGTCCCGCGTAAGGGTGGTTCATGAAAAAAAATTGGTTACGGTTGGCAACGCTCGCGATGGTGTGTGTCGCATCCTTTACTTCGGTTGGAACGCCTGCGGTTGCGCAGGAGTTCCCGGTAGCCGAACGCAGCCTAAAAAATGGAATGAAAGTGCTGGTGCAGAGCGATCACAGCATTCCCAACGTGGCCCTCTACATTTTTTATCGCATCGGATCGCGCAATGAGCGTCCCGGCACCACCGGCATATCGCACTTTTTTGAACACATGATGTTTAATGGCGCAAAAAAATACGGACCCGGCGAGCTGGATAAAGTGATGGAAGCGAATGGCGGTTCCAACAACGCCTACACCAGTCAGAACGTCACCGTCTATCAGGATTGGTTTCCGCGCTCGGCCATGCCGCTCATTTTCGATATCGAGGCCGACCGTATCCAGAATTTGAGTTTTGATCCGCAAAAAATCGAGTCCGAGCGCGGCGTTGTGGCCTCCGAGCGCCGCTCCAGCGTGGATAACGACAACGGAGGATTGCTGGACGAGCAATTATGGGCCACCGCCTTTATCGCGCATCCCTACCAATGGCCGGTTGTGGGATGGATGAGTGACATCGAGCGCTGGACCATCGATGACCTCAAGCATCACTTTGCCATGGGCTATTCTCCGAGCAACGCCACCATGATAGTGGTGGGCGACGTTACCCCTGAAGAGATTTTCCAACTCTGCGAAAAAACCATTGAGCCCATTCCTTCCCATGCACCGCCGCCGCCGGTGACCACCGTGGAGCCGCCGCAGCTTGGCGAACGGCGCCTGGTGGTGCACAAGCCCGCGGAGTTGCCGCTATTAATGATTGCCTACCACGTACCGCAGACCAATCACCCGGACTTTTACGCCACCAACATCCTGCGCACCATCTTGTTCCAGGGAGAAAGCTCGCGTATGTATCAACGCCTTGTCGATAAAGATCAGATCGCGCTGGATGTTTCGTCTCAGGTCGAGCCGGCCTTCGATCCCACAATCGCCATTATCGTCGCCCAGCCGAAACAAGCCGTCGATCCGGGGAAATGCGAAAAGGCAATTTATGAGGAACTCGACCGCGTGAAAGTCTCCACCATCTCCGACGAGGAACTGGAAAAAGCTAAAAACATTCGCCTCATGGAGTTCTATCACCAAGTGCGCACCATCAATGGACGCGCCAACACCATTGGCACCTATGAAGTATTTGACGGTGACTACAAGAAGCTTTTTGAAGCCGCGAAGAACTACGCCGCGGTTACCAAAGAAGACGTTCAGCGCGTCGCAAAGACCTATTTTGGCGCCAATAACCGCACTGTAGCGACGCTCCTGCCGGAGAACGAGGAAAAGGCCAAACCATGAGCACGTTGAAGAAATGCAGTTTCCTGCTGATCCTCCTCGTTCTCATCTTTCCGACTGCACTATTTGCGCAGTCGATTCACATTCCACCGCACGAAAAAGTAGTTTTCAAAAACGGGCTCACCGTATTGCTTCTCGAAAAGCATGGGGTTCCCATCGTAAATTTCGCGGCCCTGGTGAAGACTGGCGCAGCGGGCGATCCTGCAGGAGAGGAAGGGCTGGCATCCATAACCGCTCAATTGCTCAGGAAAGGCACGCAGAAGCGCACCGCGCAGCAATTCGCCGCAGACAGTGATTTTACCGGTGGATCCGTTGAAGCCGACGCGAGCGCGGACTTTTCTTCTGTCTCCGGAGAATTCTTAAACAAGGATCTTGCTCGCGGACTGGACTTGTTTTCAGACGCACTGTTGCATCCCATTTTTCCGCAGTCCGAAGTCGATAAATTGCTGGCGCAGAGCCTGGACGGCGTGCGCGCGGCAAAAGACGAAGCCCGTTCTGTCCTTGGGACCTATTACAACGCCTACCTCTTCAACGGAAATGGTTACGGGAGAACGTCGGACGGAGACGAAATTTCGCTGACCAAAATTCACCGCGACGCAATCGTGAGATTTTACGAAACGTATTACGCCCCTGGAAATATCATCCTCGCAGTAGCTGGAGATTTTCAGGCCGCGGACATGAAGAAGAAGCTGGAAGAAGTCTTTGGTGGATGGCCGTCCAAGCCAGTCACACCCGTAAAAATCCCCGTTCTTCCACCGGTGAAGAGCAAGAAACTTTTGTTGGTCGACAAACCCGATGCCACGCAAACATATTTCGCCATCGGAAATGTCGCCACCGCCGCTGGAGACCCCGATCGTGTGGCCATCCGGCTGGTGAACACCATTTTTGGCGGCCGCTTCACCTCGTTATTGAATGAAGCGTTGCGTGTCGAGTCCGGACTGACTTATGGAGCCATCTCGGCTTTTGATCCGCGCAAGGCGCCCGGCCCGTTCGGAATTTATAGCTACACCAAAAACGAAAGTACCGCGCAAGCCATCGATATGGCTCTGCAGGTTTTGCAGAAACTACACAAGCAAGGAATCACCGCCGAAGAATTGGCGTCCGCAAAAAGTTACATCAAGGGACAATTCCCGCCCTCCATTGAAACTTCCAAGCAGTTGGCGCAGATAATCGCCATCAATGAATTCTACGGCCTCGACGACCGTGAAATTAATGACCTCGAAGCGCGCCTCGATGCCGTCACACCGGCCATCGCTCAGCAAACCATTCAAAAACATTTCCCCACCGACAATTTAGTTTTCACTTTGATTGGAAAGCGCTCTGAAGTTGCCGCGGGAGTGCAAAAATATGCCGAGAAACAGGATGCGCGAGTTATAAGTGAGCCGGGCTTCTGGCCGCCTCCGACTCAAGAATAAAATTTTCTAACGACGAATCTATTTCGGAGGATACATGCGTTTTCGATTGCTGCTGACATTAGGTCTTTTGCTCGCTTTGGCCGGCCATACTTTCGCTGCGGCAGACACCCCGCTCCTGGTGCAAGCTCCCACTTTGAGCAAGACAGAAATCGTCTTCGCATACGGTGGTTATTTGTGGAGTGTGCCACGCGATGGCGGCAACGCGCGTCAATTAACAACCGGTGGTCACGAATCCGGCCCGCAGTTTTCCCCCGACGGGAAGTTCATCGCCTTCACCGGAGAGTACGACGGCAACATGGACGTCTTCGTGATGCCCGCGGACGGAGGCGAGCCCAGGCGCCTGACGTGGCACCCTGGAGCAGATGTGGTGGTAGGCTGGACTCCCGACAGCAAGCGCATTTTATTTCGCTCCGGGCGCGTGTCCTATGCCGATTTCGACCGCCTATACACAGTGGCTGTGGAGGGCGGGGTCCCGGAAGTATTGCCAATGTGGCGCGGAGAGGCGGGATGGTATTCGCCGGAGGCATCCCGGCTTGCCTATGTTCCAAATTTGAAATGGCAAGAATCGTGGAAGCGATATCGCGGTGGGCAGACCACTCCCGTGTACATCGTCAAGTTAAGCGATTTGTCACTGGAAAAATTGCCGCACGACAATTCGAATGATTTCGCGCCGGTGTGGATGGGCGACACTGTTTATTTTCTGTCTGACCGCAACGGCCCGGTAACCCTCTTCGCGTACGACACCAAAACTAAAAACGTCAAGCAGGCTGTAGAAAATAAGGGATTGGATTTTAAGACGCTTTCCGCAGGACCCGACGCGCTGGTCTACGAACAATTCGGCGGCATCTATCTTTTTGACCCCCAAAATGCTCAGCCCAAGAGGATCGACATTCATATCGCTGGAGATTTGCCGGCCACCCGTCCGCATTTTGAAAAAGTCGCGGACAAGATTTCGGCAGCCGCTATCTCCCCAAGCGGGGCACGTGCAGTCTTCGAAGCGCGCGGCGAGATTTTCACCATACCAGCGGAGAAAGGCAATACGCGGAATCTAACGCGCACCGCCGCGGTAGCCGAACGCGACCCTTCCTGGTCGCCTGATGGCAAGTGGGTGGCATTTTTTTCCGATGAGTCCGGCGAATACGCGCTGCACCTGGTGGACCAGTCCGGGCTCGGAACAGTTAAGAAAATCGAGTTGGGCAAACCGGCGTCGTTTTTTTATAGCCCGACATGGTCGCCGGACAGTAAGAAAATTACTTTCACCGACAAGCGCTTAAACCTTTGGTACGTTGATATCGAAAAAAGCGCGCCGGCGCCCGTAAAAATCGATACCGATTTGTACGACGCGTGGGGGGTAATAATGACTCCTAGGTGGTCGCCAGACAGCAAATGGATCACATTTACAAAATTCCTGCCCAATCACATGCGTGCGGTTTTTGTGCATTCGCTCGAAAGCGGAAAGAGTTCGCAAATTACCGACGGCCTGAGCGATGCGCGATATCCCGTCTTCGATAAGGGCGGCAAAGTTCTGTACTTCGCGGCCAGTACGGACCTGGGCCTCGCCGTCACATGGCTCGACCTGTCCGGATTTCAACGCCCCGTATCGCGCAATATTTACGCCGTAGTCTTGAAAAAAACCGATCCGAATCCCCTAGAGCCGGAAAGCGACGACGAAAAGCTGGATGCCGCTAAGTCGGGCGACAAGTCTAAAGACTCTGACAAAAAGGATGGAAATAAAGACAAAGACAAAGATAAGGATAAAGATAAGGATAAAGACAAGAAAAAAAACGAGGCCGATAAAACTAAAGGCAAAGACGACGATAAATCCAAGGACAGCGACAAAAAAGAAGAGCCCGTCAACGTCACCATCGATCTCGACAACATTGGCCAGCGCGTCGTGTCCATGCCCATCAAAGCTTCTAATTACATTTCTCTTGATACCGGAAAAGCGGGCGTCCTATTCCTTACCGAAATTCCCGACATTCCTCCGCTAAACGCTCCGCCAGCGGCTACCGTGACGAAATTTGATCTCACAACTCGAAAAACAGAACCATTCCTCACTGGTGTCAGCGCCTTTGCAGTTTCTGCCAATGGAGAAAAAGTTTTGTATCACACCGGCCAAGGTCCCACGTGGTTCATCGCCGCTACCGGCGCGGCTCCTAAAGCAGGAGAGGGCGCCCTAAAGTTCGACGAGATGGAAGTGAAAGTCGATCCGCGCGCGGAATGGAATCAGATGTACCACGAGGTATGGCGCATCGAACGCGATTTCTTGTACGACCCGCATGCCCATGGCCTGGACTTAGGCGCTGCGGAAAAAAGATACGCCCCCTACTTGAAGGGCGCTGGCGGACGCTCGGACGTGAATCATCTTTTCGTGGAAATGCTCGGTGAAGTCACCATCGGGCATATGTTTATTTTTGGCGGCGACATTCCGAAAGTCACGGAAGTAAAGAGTGGACTGCTCGGCGCGGATTATAAAGTCGAAAATGGCCGCTACCGCTTCGCCAAAATATTCAATGGTGAGAACTGGAACCCGCAATTGCGCGCCCCACTCACGCAGCCGGGGGTTGATGTAAAGCTCGGCGATTATTTGTTGGAAGTAAATGGCGCTGATGTGCGCCCGCCCAACGATGTCTACAGCTACTTTGAAAATACCGCTGGCAAGCAGATCCGCATCAAAGTCGGCCCGAACCCGGACGGCAAGGACGCGCGCGATGTAACTGTGGTCCCCGTAGCTGACGAAGCCGAGTTGCGGACCCGTGCGTGGGAAGAAGATAACCGCCGCAAAGTTGGAGAACTCAGCGGCGGCAAACTCGCGTATGTGCACGTGCCCGATACCGCCAATGGTGGCTTCCTGAATTTTAATCGCTTTTATTTTGCGCAAACCGACAAACAGGCCGCCGTGATCGACGAGCGTTACAATCACGGTGGCGCGATCGCCGATTACATCATCGATCTGCTGGAGCGCCCGCTGCGAAACTGCGCCACCACCCGCGAAGGCGAAAAATGGTGCTCGCCTCTCGCGCAGATCTATGGACCCAAAACGATGGTTATCAACGAAATGTCCGGCTCCGGTGGCGACGCGCTTCCCTGGATGTTCCGGCAAGACAAGATTGGCCCACTGGTGGGCACACGCACCTGGGGCGGCCTTGTGGGCATCGGTGGTTTTCCGTCGCTCTTGGATGGCGGCTATGTAATGGCGCCACGCGCAGCGATTTATGGACTACATGGCGAATGGGAAGTGGAGAACCACGGAATCGCGCCCGACATCGAAGTGGAAAATGATCCCGCCTCAGTCGCCGCTGGACATGACGCGCAACTCGAAAGAGCGGTGCAGGTCACGTTGGAAGCTCTGAAAAAGAATCCGGTAATCATCCCGGAGCATCCGCCGTATCCGAATTATCACAAGACGGAGTAATCCGGCTCGGTGGTTGTCTGTCGCGGGTCAAATAGTCACTCGCGTTGTGATATTTTCATGAACACTTTGCATGCCTGAACTTCCCGAAGTCGAAACCGTCGCGCGTGGATTACGGATGACCGTGCTCGGCCGCCGGATTCTATCCGTGACTCTGCGAAAGACCGACTTCATCGATGATCCTTCTTTAATCGAACGACACGTGCCAGGGCGTCGCATTGACGCGGTAGAACGCTACGGCAAATTCATGTTGCTGCGTTTGTCTGCCGCGCCGGGTGAAGAAAACTCCGCAACCGGGGATAACGCTCCAGCGGCGTTGCTCGTTCATCTCGGAATGACTGGTCACATCGCCTCCACCGCCGCCGCAGAGCCATGGAAAAAACACACCCATGCGGGTTTCGCTTTGGATGATGGACGAGAATTGCGCTACACCGACGCGCGCAGATTCGGACGGCTGGCCTACTTGTCAGCAGAATTATTACCGGCCGAACTGGCACCCTTTGGCGCGGATCCACTGGAAGTGACCGCCGAAGAATTTGCAACCCGCATACGATCGCGACACTCACGTATCAAGGCTCTTTTGCTCGATCAGACCGTGCTGCGCGGAGTGGGCAACATTTACGCAGATGAAAGTTTATGGCGCGCAAAAATTCATCCCGCACAGTTGGGCGCGCGTATTGGCAAAAAACAAGCCGCGGTACTTCATCGTGCGTTGCGAGACATCCTGAAAAAAGCAATCGTGATGCGCGGATCTTCGATTGCTAATTTTGTGGATGGCGAGGGCCAGCCCGGCGAATATCAGCAACACCATCGCGCCTACGGCCGCGAGGGCAAAAAGTGTTACCGCTGCGGGACGATTATTCGCCGGGCCATCGTCGCCGGCCGCAGCAGCTTTTTTTGCCCCAAATGTCAGATCGGCCCGCGCGGTTTTTTAGCCCGACCTGCTACGCCACAGAAATCGGAACGCCAGTCGGCCGGTCGTGACCGCAGGAAAAACGCCAAATCATTTAAAAATAGGCCGCGACGGGCGGCTCGCAGTAGACGAAAAAAATAAAGTCGCTGGGAGATTTTACAGGCAGAAACCTTTGTCGAGGGAGCGGGAATGAATCTAAGTCGGGCAATCGCTTTCGGAGTTGTGTTGGTGTTGACGCTGGGGGTCTTGCGCGTGGCGGCAGATGCTACCGCCGAAACTACAGATTACGCGGCAGCGGACGCGCAAATACTAAAAGAAATTCACGAACACAGTGAAGCGATGGGAAATTTGGAGTATTTGTCCGACGACATCGGCGCGCGCCTGACCGGTTCGCCTCAATTGAAGCAGGCTAACGAATGGACCGCAGAAATGTTTCGCAAGTACGGTCTGACCAATGTGCACCTCGAACCCTGGACCATCGCCCACTCGTGGACACGGGGCACCGCGCACGCGCGCATCGTGAAACCCGCCGAGCATCCCCTGACTATCGCAGCCGCAGGATGGTCCCCAGGCACTGCGGGCGTGTTACACGCACCAGTGGTGTACTTCGATGCCAAGAAAAAAGAAGAGTTCGAGAAATTTCGCGGAAAACTCAAGGGCGCGGTGGTGATTTACCAGGAGCCCACGAGCTTGTCGCCTCCTAAACCCGAAGATTCCCGAAGTGAATATGTTCGCGCAATGCAGCCGCCCCCGCCGATGAAAGGCGAACCGCCTGCCCCCTCGCCGTTCGCAGTCTTGCAGGAAACAGCCAAAGCTCGCACCGCGTTTTTCAAGCAGGAGAGCGTCGCAGCGGTGCTGCGCGATTCGAACAAGCCACACGCGCTCCTGAACATGACCGGCATGGGTGGAGAAAAATTCGAGATTGGCGCGCTACCGACTGCGTTTATCACCGGCGAAGGGTACCGCATGCTTTTTCGCATGTTGAAACATGGGCCCGTGGAAGTGGAATTGGAGATGACCAATTCCTTTAGCGAAAAACCGGTGGAAGTCTACAACACCGTCGCGGAAATTCGTGGAAGCGAGATACCAGACGAAGTTGTCATGCTGGGCGCGCATCTGGATTCCTGGGATCTCGGCACTGGATCAACCGACAACGGCACCGGGTCGATGGCCGTACTGGAAGCAGCTCGTGCGCTGGCAAAATTGCAGCTAAAACCAAAGCGCACCATACGCTTCGCATTGTTTACCGGCGAAGAAGAAGGCTTAGTCGGCTCGGTGAAGTATGTGGAAGCCCATAAAACCGAGCTGGACAAAATTTCAGGAATTCTGGTGCATGACACCGGCACAGGACGAGTGCTTACCCTGGGCCTGCATGACAATTATCAGGATCGAGAAATTGTCGACCAGGAGATCGCGCCTCTGCGCGAACTGAAATTGCTCGAGCCCAGCATGCAGCGCTCCTTCGGAACAGATCATGCTTCCTTCGACGACGTCGGCGTGCCCGGATTTTGGGCTATTCAGGACGGCGCCGAATATTCCAAGACGCACCACAGCCAGTCGGACACCTTCGACAAAGTCTGGAAAGATGACTTGAATCAAGGCGCGCAAGTGCTCGCGGCGTGGGCGTACAACACCGCGCAGTTGCCCGCAATGTTGCCGCGACGTCCTGCTCCGGCTAAAGCACAAGTGCCAAAACCCGACGCAAACGAGAATGGAGAAGCAAACGCTAAGCCAGCAACAGATTCTGACCAAGAAAACCCAGCCGCCGCAAAACTGGACCCTATCGGTGAAATGGATACCAAAATTCTGGCGCAGGTAAAGGCCGATGAACCGGAACTGAAGGCAAATTTGGAATTTTTGTCCGACCACATCGGCCCTCGTTTGACCGGTTCCGAACAACTTGAGCAAGCCAGTCGATGGATGCTGACGCGTTTCCAGCAACTCGGACTAGCCAACGCGCATCAAGAAGCGTGGAGTATCGCTAATCGCTGGACGCGCGGACCCGCGACCGGGCGAGTGTTTTTAAGCGCAGAAGCGAAACCCGGAGAAGTGCCTGCTGCACGTAACCTCACCATGGCCACTGGTGGGTGGTCGCGGGCCACGGAGGGCACCGTAAAAGGCCCGGTAGTCGGCGTAGCAGTCGAGAAAGTAGAAGACCTGCAGCAATACAAAGGTAAGCTGAAAGGCGCGATCATCGTTCTGAACAGGCCCGTCGAGTTGCGCGCTCCACAAAATCCGATGTTGACGCCCTGGGGCGAAGAAACTATTCCCATCGCTTTTCCAAAGAGCGACAAGCCATTGGACTTCACTGCCTATATGAAGTTGCGCACCGCGGAGCTGACGTTTTTTGCCGAGGAAAAAGCTGCGGCGGTATTGATCGGCTCTGAAAAATGGTTTGGGCTGTTGAACATGAGCGTCAGCGGGCAAAATTATCGACCCGGCGTGATTCCCACGGCATTTATCGCCAGAGAAGATTTTATGTTGCTCTGGCGTCTGATGGATTCCGGCTCAATCCAAGTTGAAGTAAACATCGGGGGGAATTTCAGCGGAAAGCCCGTTGAAGTGTATAACACGGTCGCTGAAATTCCGGGCAGCGAGAAGCTGGACGAAGTCGTGATCATCGGCGCGCACCTGGATTCCTGGGACTTGGGAACGGGCGCTACGGATAACGGAACCGGCTCAACCGCAGTCCTCGAAGCGGCGCGCGCGCTTACAAAATTAGGCGTAAAGCCCAAACGCACCATTCGCTTCGTATTATTTACCGGCGAAGAACAGGGTCTGAACGGTTCCAAAGCTTACGTCGCGAAGCACCAGGATGAGCTCAAGAAAATCTCCGCCGCCTTGGTGCACGATAGCGGCACCGGAAAAGTCTTGACTATCGGGCTCATGGGAAATTATGACGCGCGGGAAACCGTTGATCGCGTGATGTATCCGCTGGCGCGTGCCAAAGAAATAGGTTTGGCCGAGCCTACGCTGCGAAAAGAGGACGGCACAGATCACGTGCCGTTCGATGAAGCGGGAGTGCCGGGTTTTTGGTGCGTGCAGGAAATTGCGGACTACGATAAAACGCACCATTCGCAATCCGACACCGTGGATCGGGTGCGCTGGGACGATTTAGCAGAGGGCGCGCAAGTGTTGGCGGTATTTGCGTACAACGTGGCGGAGTTGCCGGAATTATTGCCGCGAAAGTCGGCGAAGCCGTAGTCCACAGCCGCTACGGTCAGACGATCTAGGAGAATTCCACATTTTATGCGAGCGGTATTGCAACGAGTGAGCCGCGCCCGCGTCATCGTCGAAGGACGGGTCGTCGCTGAGGTCGCAGCCGGACTAGTGGTACTGCTTGGCGTGGGCACCGCCGACACGGTGGCAACGGCCACCTCGATGGCGGAAAAGGTTGCCAATCTGCGCATCTTTGAAGACGATGTCGGCAAGATGAACCGTTCTCTGCTCGATGTGAGAGGAAGTGCTATGGTCATTTCCCAATTTACACTTTACGGAGATGCACGCGGGCAAAGGCGGCCGAGCTTTGTATCTGCTGCGCGTCCTGAACAGGCGAAAACGTTGTATGAAGAATTTTGTTCAGCCTTGG
>DATBBY010000026.1:0-27837 GCA_036270765.1 Candidatus Acidiferrum sp. | reverse complement strand
TGTAGCGCCGGGTAAAGCGATCCTTCTTCCACGCGCAAAACATCTTTCGAAATTGTTTGAATGTGCAGGGTGATGCCGTATCCATGCATCGGCCCGCGCAAAAGCGTCTTGAGCACCAGCAAAGCTAACGTACCCTGCAGCACATCCGTTTTAGGCCGCCCCATCCAAGCTCCCATAGACAGCTATAGGTAAAGACGGATGACGCGCCAAAATGTTTCCAGCAAATTGCTCAAATGCAGTGGGCTCGGGTTGTAGCTTTGCAGGTCGCGGTTTTAGCCGCGACGAACGGACTTGCCTGAGTCAGTTGAGCTTTTTAGCCCCTGAAGTCGTAAGGTCACGGCCGCGCGAAAGACGCGAGAAGAAAATTTGCGTTTCTTTGGTGCTCCGTCACGCTAGAGTGGTGGTCGCGAGAGGGCTATGAGCGCAAAAACGAAGCTATCACGCCGTAAATTTCTGGCCACTGCCGCTGCAGCCGCGGTCTCCGGGACCGCAACCAACGCCAGCGCCTTCACAATTGTGCCGCGACACGTCCTTGGCCGCGGCTTCACCCCTCCCAGCGACAAGCTCAACATCGCTGGTATCGGAGTTGGCGGCATAGGCCGAGCAAACCTTATCGCACTCGCAACCCAGAACATCGTTGCGCTGTGCGATGTTGATTGGGATTACGCAGCCAAAGCGTTTGAGCATCTTGACGCGGACATTCAAGCTCTAAAGACCCGGCTCGACAATCCCGATCCGCAGCCAGTCCCGGGAATTCCGCCGGTGGAATTTGATCGCGTGAAAGCTACAAAGCGTCTCGACGGAATGATTCGGCTAAAAACCGATCATTGGCCGAAAGCCAAGCATTACCAGGACTACCGCGTGATGTTGGAGCGCCAGAAAGACATCGATGCCGTGGTCGTAGCCACCGCCGACCACATGCACGCGCCCATTGCGCTCGCGGCCATGGACCTCAACAAACACGTTTACGTGCAGAAGCCACTGACCTGGTCGATCGACGAATCTCGAAGGCTGGCGCACCGCGCCAAAGAGTTGAAAATCGCCACGCAGATGGGCAACCAAGGCCACTCGCTGAACGACGCCCGCACCACGGTCGAATATGTTCGCGCCGGTGCCATAGGCGAAGTTCGTGAAGCCCATATCTGGACCAATCGCCCGTTAGGATTTTGGCCGCAAGGCGTCCCGCGCCCCGAGCCGCTGAAAGAGCCTGCCGACACGCTGAAGTGGAACGGTCCAGGCGTTAACGCTCGCATAGCGAATTCATTTGTCGGCTCATATCCCGTTCCCAATACTTTGGCGTGGGATTTATTTCTCGGTGTGGGCCCGCGGGTCGACTATCACCCTATCTATCATCCCTTCAACTGGCGCGGCTGGGTCGACTGGGGCGTCGGCGCAATCGGCGATATGGGCGCGCATTTGATCGATCACTCCATGTGGGCCCTCGATTTGGGATTTCCTACCAGTGTCGAAACCGTGTCGACACCATTCAACGGCGCGTCCTATCCACTGGCCACCCAAACCTTCTACGGATTTCCTGCGCGCGGCAAAATGTCCCCGGTAACGATGACCTGGTATGATGGAGGTCTGCTACCCCGTAAACCCGAAGAGCTTGGTGACGAAGAATTGAACAAGGGCGGCGGCGCTCTGATTATCGGCAGCAAAGGAAAATTGTTGCATGACACCTACGGAGCGAAGCCGCGCCTGCTGCCCAAGTCGCTGCACGAATCCTATGGCAAGCCGCCGCAGAAACTTCCGCGCATCCCCGGTGAAGACCACGAAATGAACTGGGTTGATGCGGCGAAAGGAAATGCGGAGGCCTCGTGTCCTTTCGAATATGCCGCGCGGCTCACAGAAGTAATGCTGCTGGGTGTGGTTGCCCTGCGGGCCGGCAAAAAAATTAACTACGACGGCGCAAATATGAGAATCACCAACGTGCCGCAGGCCAATGATTTTCTGCGCCGCGAATATCGCGAAGGATGGAATTCGCCGCCCGGCGCGGGCGCTTAAACAATGTTTGTAGGTCGTGGGTTGTAGGTCGCGGCTTTAGCCCCTGAAGTCTCAATGCGACCAGCATCAATTAAAAGCACCGTTGAAACGTCAACGCACATCGCAGTTGGAGAGACATTCATGAAAAAATGTTTTCACGTTCTGCTAAACACCCTGATGCTTCTAATCTCGCTGGTAGCATGGGGGCATTCCGCGGCCGCGCAAACGGAACAAAAATGGAAATCGCACGACCGTAACCGTCCCGCACCCGCAGCCGTGGATCCCGGTATGCCCGGCATGGAAAGTTCGGCAGGACGCGCTCCCTCGGACGCCATCGTGCTCTTCGACGGGAAAGATCTCTCCCAATGGACGCATAAGGACGGCAGCCCCGCAAAATGGAAAGTTGCTGACGGATACTTCGAAGTCGTTCCCAAAACTAAAGACATCATTACTAAGCAGCCATTCGGCGACATGCAATTGCACGTGGAATTTCGTGAGCCTGCCCCGCCCGTCGGCGAGGATCAGGATCGCGGCAACAGCGGCGTGATCATCATGGGCCTGTACGAAATTCAGGTGCTCGATTCTTACCAGAGCAAAACCTATCCCGACGGCCAAGGGGGCGCGGTGTATGGCCAGTATCCGCCGCTCGTCAACGTCTCGCGCCCGCCCGGCCAGTGGCAGACCTACGACATCATATTTCACGCCCCACGTTTCGACGCCAGCGGAAAGTTATTGCGTCCTGCGCACGTAACAGTCCTTCAAAACGGTGTGCTGGTGCAGGACAACGTGGAAATCCATGGCCCCACCGCAACCGGAAAGCCGTACGAAGCCCACGCCGCAAAAGTGCCCCTGGAACTCCAGGACCACAACCACCCAGTACGCTTCAGAAATATTTGGGTTCGCGAACTCACGGATACCGAATAGTTTCACGCTCATTCGCTTCACACCCACACTAGTAAAACGTCGTCTTCAAACCACCAAAACTCAACCCCCGCGGAGGGCCCCCGACCCTCGATTTTTAGGGTTTAACCCGCCGTGGCGGGTGAATCTTTCTGTTGTCTCGCAAAAATTGAGTGCGTTAACGTCGCTCTGATACGATTCCATCCTATGCGAAATTACCTAGGTTTGATTTTCCTGCTCGCTGTTGCGGTATCCGTTTCCGGCCAAGACACAAAACCCGCGGCTGACCGCGTTGCCGCGCAAAATGCCATCTTCAACGACTACTACGAGTCCGAACTGCGCACTTTCCCGGAGCGCGCCACCGCCTTCGGCGATTACCGCTACAACGACAAGCTTGATGATTACTCGCTTGACGGAGTCACGCAGCACCACAAAATGGATGAAAGCTTTTTAGCCCGCATTCAAGCCATCCCCACGACCGGCTTCGACGAGCAGGATCAGCTTTCGCATGACTTGCTGGCCCGCGTCTTGCAGCAGCGCATCACCGATTTCGAGTTCAAAGAGTATGAGATGCCCATCAACCAGCAGAACGGCATCCATACCAGGCTCGCCGATCTGCCGCTCTCCGTCCCCCTCGATTCTGTGAAGCATTACGAAGACTACATCGCTCGCCTTCACCAAATCCCGCGCGCGCTCAACCAGACCATTGAAGTCTTGCAAGCCGGCATGAAGGACAAGCTCATGCCGGTGAAATTCCTCGCGGAAAAAATCCCAGGCCAGTGCCAGGGCATTATCGACGCCGACCCATTTCTTCTGCCAACAAAAAAATTCCCCTCAAGTATTTCCGCCGATGACCAGAAGCGCCTGACTCAGCAGATCAACGACGCGATCAACAATGAAGTCCTCCCCGCGTACCGCAGCTTCGGCGAATTTATTCGTACCAAGTACGCCCCTGAAGGCCGCACCACTCTTGCCATCACCTCATTGCCGGACGGCCAGAAGCGCTACCAGAACAATATTTATGCCCGTACCACCACGCATATGTCCCCCGACGAAATACATCAGCTCGGCCTTCGCGAAATCGACCGCATTGAAAAAGAAATGACCGCCATCGCCAAGAAAGAAGGCTTCGCCGATCTCGCTGCCTTTCGCGCATCGCTGAAAACCAATAAAAAATATATCCCCACTTCCGCTGAGCAGATTCTTGACGATTTCCGCCATTACATCGCCCAAATGGAGCCCAAGCTGCCGCAACTTTTCACTCTGCTCCCCAAGTCCCCGGTGACCGTCGAAGCCATTCCAGCCTTTCAGTTCGCCGCCGCAACTCACTACGTCACCGGAACCCCGGACGGCAAGCGCCCCGGCCGCGTGGTAGTGGCCACCTCGAAATTCGCTGAGCGTTCCTTAATCGACGACGAAGCCATCGCCTACCACGAAGGAATTCCCGGCCATCACATGCAATTGTCCGTGCAGCAACAGCTCACCGGTCTGCCAAAGTTTCGCCAGCACGGCCTCGGCTTCAACGCCTACATCGAAGGCTGGGCGCTCTACGCCGAGCAACTCGGCAAAGAAGTCGGCTTTTATCAGGACCCCGTTTCCGATTATGGCCGCCTCTCCTCCGAACTATTTCGCGCTGTGCGTCTCGTAGTCGACACCGGCATCCATTCGAAAGGCTGGACACGCGATCAGGTTGTGGAATTCTTCCGCAAATCCGGAGCCGTCGATGAACCCACTATTCAATCAGAAACCGACCGCTACATTTCCTGGCCCGCGCAAGCCCTCAGCTACAAGTTGGGCCAACTCAAAATTCGCGAGCTACGCGATCGCGCGCAGCAAAAACTCGGCCCCAAGTTCGACATCCGCAAGTTCCATGACGAAATGCTCGACGGCGGAACCTTGCCACTCGATCTTCTCGACGCCCGCACCGACAAATGGATCGCCCAGCAGTCGAGCGCTGGCAACTAATCCATCAACTTTTGAACTCCTCCATCAAAATTCGTTAAAATAGCAGCATGCGCAATTTATTCGGCAGCGCAAAAAATGAGCTGATGCCCGGCGCCAAAAACGCCGTGGATACTTGCCTCGCTGTGCGCGCCGGTGAATGTGTTGCGTTGATCGCCGATGAAGTAAGCAAGCCAGTCGCAGCCAGCCTCGCCGCGGCACTCGACCAGCGTGGCGCGAAATACCATGCATTTTTACTAGAAGATTTTGGCCCGCGTCCCATGCGCGAAGCCCCATCCGAAATTTTGCGAGCGTTGGAAACCGCCGACGTGGGCATCATGTGCATGACCCCCCAACCCGGCGAACTTGGCGCGCGCATGGCCATCGTGAAAATTGTCGAGCGACGCCAGATTCGCTACGCCCACATGGTCGGCGTCACCGCGGAAATCATGCAGCAGGGCATGCGCGCCGACTACCGCATGGTGGATCGCCTGAGCGACAAACTTCGCGAGCGCATGATGCGCGCCGAAACCCTCACAGTAAAAACCGAAGCAGGCACCAACATCGCTGCGCATTTTGATCCCGGCCTCGACTGGGTGAAAACCAGCGGCTTGATCAGCCCGAGGTATTGGTCCAATCTTCCCGCCGGTGAAGTTTTTACCACTCCTGCCACGGTCGACGGCACTTTTGTCTGTGATGCCACCGCCGGGGACCACTTCAATGGCAAATACGGCGACCTGCAATCCACGCCGCTGGTTCTGGAAATCAAGGAAGCTCGTCTCGTTCACGCCGAGTGCGCGCGCAAAGATCTGCAGCAGGAGTTTTGGGAATATTGTCACACCGACAAGAACAGCGACCGCGTCGGCGAATTAGCCTTCGGCACAAATTTGGGATTGTCGCGCATGATCGGCGTGCTTTTGCAGGACGAAAAATTCCCCGGCGTCCATCTGGCCTTCGGTGATCCCTACGGCAGCCAGACCCACGCCGACTGGGCCTCCAAAACGCACGTCGATGTGCTGACTCGCAAGTGCGATGTTTGGATCGATGAAGACCAGGTCATTAATCGCGGCCGGTACCAACTCGACCATCTTGGCCTCTCCTAAGTCTTCCGATTTTCTCGGTAAGCATTTCTGCGCTGGTGCAAGCGCCATTGCGTCGCAGTATTTGCGCTGCGGCCCATGAGTTAAACTTAAACCGTGCCAAAGTTCGACAAACACATTTTTGTCTGCATGAATCAGCGCGAAGCAGGCCATCCGCGCGGTTGCTGCGACCCCACCGGCCAAGGCGAGTTGCAACGCCTCTTCAAAACCAAGCTGGCGCAACGCGGCATTAAAAACGTGCGCGCCAACAAATCCGGCTGCCTCGACCAGTGTGAACTGGGTCCCACGGTCGTGGTCTACCCCGAAGCAATCTGGTATGGAAGCGTCAAGCCCGAGGACGTAGACGAAATCATCGACTCCCACATCATCGGTGGCACACCCGTAGCGCGTCTGATCATTCCCGACGCCATCCTCAACACCACCCACAAAAAATAATCTTTGTCCCAATTACGCCGCGTTCCTCTCCTCCGTCGATCCCACGCCACAAGACGGTCATTCCGACCGAAGTAAGCCGACTCCTTCGCTCCTGCGAAGGAGTCGGCTTACGCAGCGGAGGAATCTCTCTTCGCTGTATGTATCCCGCGTACCGCTTCAAATTGCCGCCGTGGTGATTGTGTCGTTCGAATCCAGGCCTCGGCGGCCATCAAATGCAGCACAAAACCAATCCAAAACGCGATCCCAAAGAATTCCCGCGGCGTCAGCCCTGAAAAACGGCTCGTGGCAAAAAATATCCCCATAATCGGCCGGATAGTCGCCACTGCCAGTCCAATCGAAAACGCGCGAATCATCCACTCGCGATGCAGCGCAATTTCTCGGCGCCGTATAAGCCAGAACGCCCTCGACAGCGTCACCAAAAAATAAGATCCGAATAAAGTAGTCGCGGCCGCTTGATTAACACCGCCAATCGCCGGCATCCCAAAACTCATAATCAGCGGCCAATCACAAATCCGGACGCCACAAAAACCCGCCCGCTCCAGCGGTGCCACCGTAAATGACGCGCACGAATGCTTGAGCTGAATTGCAATGGCCCCAGCAGCATGAACAGCAAACCCGGAACAATATGAATCAGGGTCAGTTTCGGGTAATGCGCAAACAAATCATCCAGCGCACCAAATTTCGCAGCCACAGGATTGCAAGCTGGCGGCGGCGTATGGTACCCGTGCAGCATCACCGGAACTACGGCTGTCATCCGTCTCACAGCAACAGCGCTTCCGATGAACGCCAGAAAAATCACCGTGCTCCACAGTACCCGCCGAATGCGAACGCCCGGCTCCATACTGTGCAATACGCAAACATCATCAAATTATTTCGTCGCGATGCTTTGTTTCGACCAGCAACTTTATGTGTGGAAGGCCTAGGGGTTCAGTTTATATGCCTGCAAACTGATCAACCAAATAAAATGCCGGCGTGGCTTTTATTTCGTCCTCAGCATCTGCCAGAGGACCAGCCACGCCGGCATTTACATTTGCTTAGCTTTTAGACCGCATCACCGATGTTCATGTTCACGGTCATGGTCCCGCCAGCGGTCGTGGTCTCGTCCACGCTCGTGGTCCCAGCGGTGATCATGCTCGAAGCGCCCACGATCTCCATTCCAGTAACCGTTGTAGTAACGGCCACCTTCCCAACGAGGCCCGACCCAGACCGCTCCGCCATAAGGCGGCTCAGTCCAATAGCCCCGGTGCCAAACGTAATGGCCGTTGACGGGATACCAGTAGCCGTCCACCCACACGTAGCCGGGTCCCGGTGCGACCGGTCGCGCATACGCGCGCGGTGGCGGTGGAGCGCCAATTCCGATTCCGACGGATACCTGAGCTTTAAGGGCGGGCGAGCCAGTCAAAAGCATCGCGGCAAGCAACGCTGCGCCAATAAACTTTCTCATGTTCGATCCTCCTTAAAAAACGTGTTTTTACTCCTACTGATGGAACACTGCTGACGACATTTTCTCTCGGCCGGAACTCGGAGAACTGATCTGTCTGGGAAGACCATCGGGACAATTTAAGACTATTTAGCTGCTCAGAAACCATCAATACGGCAAAAACTGTATGTGCCGATTGTTGTAACGCTGAGCTAATTCACACTAGGGCTGATACTTTAGGGCTCTCCCTCACATCCAACAAACTGGGTCAAAACGTGCGGCCCATTAGAATGGATAATCGAACATGAAAAAACGCAAGCTCGGAAATTCGGGATTGGAAGTAGCTCCTCTCGCACTGGGCGGAAACGTTTTTGGCTGGACTATCGACGAACCAGCCTCATTTCAGGTGCTCGATGCATTTCTGGCGGCAGGCTTAAATTTCGTGGATACCGCGGACATGTATTCGATCTGGAAGCCTGGAAATAAAGGTGGCGAATCCGAAACCATTATCGGTAAGTGGATGAAGAAAAACGCCAACCGCCAGAAAGTTTTGGTTGCCACCAAAGTTGGCATGGACCTGGGCGCAGGTATGAAGGGTTTATCCAAGGATTATATTTTCCGCGCCGCAGAGGCTTCCTTACGCCGCTTGCAGACCGACTATATCGACCTGTACCAGGCGCACACCGATGACGCTACCGCGCCGCTGCAGGAAACGCTTGAAGCCTTTGGCCAACTGGTTAAACAGGGTAAAGTCCGCGCCATTGGAGCATCCAACTACAAAGCGCCACGATTGTCCGAAGCGCTGGACGTCAGCAAGAAGCATGGGCTTCCGCGATACGAATCCTTGCAGCCCCTTTACAATTTGTACGACCGCGCGGATTACGAAGCGGCTCTGGAGCCAGTTTGCCGCCAAAATGGTGTTGGCGTCATCCCGTATTACTCGTTGGCCAGTGGATTTTTGACCGGCAAATATCGCGGGGAAGGCGACCTGGCAAAGAGCGCTCGCGGCGCTGGCGTAAAAAAGTACTTGAATGAGCGCGGCTTCCGCATATTAGCGGCGCTGGACCAAACGGCGAAGAAATATAATTCCACGCCTGCCAAAGTTTCCTTGGCGTGGTTGTTAACGAGGCCCACGATTACCGCGCCCATCGCCAGCGCCACCAACGTGGCTCAACTTCGGGAACTCGTGGACGCCACGAACTTAAACCTGGATCGTGAGTCCGTCCAATTGCTGGATCAGGCCAGTGCGCCTTCGTTCCGTGCGGCAACTTGATATCAACTTAGCCTGAGGTAAATCGCCTGCGATCATAAAAACGTATTCGATAATGCGCGATAGAACATAATCGCTCGTAATCATCGAAAAGCTCCAATTGTACGGATGTTAACCTGACCATTGGTGATTAGGGCGTTTTCCCCATTGCTATAAACCACCTGAAACGTTCATGAACTCATTCGATACGTCGATCATCACCTTTCTAAATTCGTTTGCCCGCCATTCGTTGGCCTTTGACTCCTTTGTCTACATGCTGAGTAGCAATGATTTGCTCAAAGGTGGAGTTGTCGTGGCGCTTATCTGGTGGGCCTGGACTCGCCCCGATGCCCGCAGGGACGACACCCGGCAGCATCTAATTTGCGCCATTTTTGCCTGCCTGGTGGCCGTGATTATGGCGCGAGCCTTGGCCCTTATGCTTCCTTTTCGTGAACGCCCCATGGTCGTCGCCGCGCTTCATTTTCAGCGCCCGTACGGAGCCGACGACGCCGGTCTCATTGACTGGAGTTCTTTCCCGAGCGATCACGCCGCGGTGTTTTTTTCCTTGGCAATGTCCCTTGTCTTTGTGTGGCGGGCTGCCGGAATTGCAGCGCTGATCTATGTATTTTTGTTCATCGCCATGCCGCGACTCTATCTGGGATTTCACTATCCTACCGATATTCTGGGCGGAGCCTTGATCGGAATCGCGCTTGCCTTGATAGCGCGTGCCAAACTCTTTTGTGATTGGGTACGCACCTTGGTAATGCCATGGTTGCAGCGTTCACCGGGAAGCTTTTACGCGTGTCTGTTTATTCTCACCTTTCAAATCGCCACCCTCTTTCAATCCATGCGAAAAATTGCCCATTTTTTATTTACCCTCTTTACCCCACACATCACCTAGCCACTAAAAATTATCCCCCGCACGCCGCCGCGTTGTTGCCCCAAGCAATGCCCCACCGCAGCATTCTGGCGTCACATCATTGCCACGCCACGGCATTGGCGTGCCACAGCAGTCTCATTCTGCCTGCCCGCCTCCGGCGGGACCGAAGTAAGCCGACGTTTTTTTGTCTCCTTCGCTCGCACGCCACAGCATGGTCATTCCGACCGAAGTGAGCCGACACTTTTTCTTCTCCTTCGCTCCTGCGAAGGAGTCGGCTTACGCAGTGGAGGAAGCTCTCTTCGCCTTGGGTTTTCTCTTCTGGAGCTCATCAACCCTCGTTGATCCCCATAGCAACTGACCACGAAAAAATTTTACCGCACGCCATACCGTCGCCATTCCGTCCCGAAGCAGCCGATGCTCGTTCTTTTCCTTCGCTCTCGGCCGACAAGCCAGCAACTAAATCATCCGAATTGTCCTTTCTCGCCCTCAAAGCTTCCGCATTCCAAACTAACTCGACTTCAGGCAGAATGTCTCCGCCATTCAGGAGACGATATGAATCGCAGTTTTGCAGTTGGGTCCGTTTTATTAAGCACATTAGCGCTGGCACTCGCCGCCGCCAACAAAGTTGCGGAGGTTTCGGCCGACGATCAGACCCTCGCGGGATATTCGCCCGAATCATCCCGCGCCGAGCGCCAGTGGGAAGAAAAGTTCCGCGAAATTCCGAGCCCCGACAATCTGCGCGCGTACATGCAGCATCTTTCCGCCCGGCCGCACAACGTCGGCACTGCATACGACAAGGAAAACGCCGAATGGATTGCCGCGAAATTCAAAAACTTCGGACTCGACGCGCACATCGAGCAATTCGACGTGCTTTATCCCACGCCCAAGGAACGTCTCGTCGAACTGGTTGAAGGCGGACCGAAATTTTCAGCCAAGTTGCAAGAACCCGGGCTGCCGGAAGATCCAACGTCAAACCAGCAAGCGGAACAACTTCCCACCTACCACGCATATTCAAAAGACGGCGACGTTACGGCTCCGCTGGTCTACGTGAACTACGGAATTCCCGAGGATTACGAACAACTCGATCGCATGGGCGTTTCCGTCAAAGGCAAGATCGTGATCGCCCGTTATTACCACTCCTGGCGCGGCATCAAGCCAAAAGTCGCCGCCGAACATGGCGCCGTCGGTTGCCTGATTTATTCCGACCCGCATGAAGATGGATTTGCGCAGGGCGAAACGTTTCCCAAAGGCGCCTGGCGCCCCAAGGACGGCGTCCAGCGCGGCAGCGTCGCGGACATGCCCCTTTATCCCGGTGATCCATTAACTCCGGGCGTGGGCGCCACGAAAGACGCCAAGCGCTTGAAGATCGAAGATGCTGCCACGATTACAAAAATTCCCGTCCTTCCTATTTCCTACGCCGATGCGCAGCCTTTGCTGGAAGCCCTCTCCGGACGTGTCGCGCCGCCGCTGTGGCGTGGCGGCCTCGGCATCACCTATCACGTCGGTCCGGGTGCCGCGAAAGTGCATCTGAAAGTGAAATCCAACTGGGACACCAAGCCTGTTTACGATGTGATCGCAAAAATTCCCGGCGCGACCTTTCCCGACGAGTGGGTCTTGCGCGGGAATCATCACGACGCATGGGTCAACGGTGCGGAAGACCCAATTTCCGGGGCTGTAGCGGTGCTGGAGGAAGCTCGCGCTCTGGGTGAGTTACTGAAGGCCGGATGGAAGCCCAAGCGCACCGTCATCTATTGCGCTTGGGATGGCGAAGAGCCCGGCCTGCTCGGCTCAACCGAGTTTGCGGAAGCTCATTACGACGAATTGCGGGCACACGCCGTGGCGTACATCAACTCGGACTCCAATGGACGAGGTTATCTCGGGATTGAAGGTTCCCACACGTTGGAAAAATTCAGCAACGACATTTCTCGCGAGATCACCGATCCCGAAACCAAGCTTTCCGCCTGGAAGCGAAATCACTTGCACGAAATTGCCGAAGCTAAATCGCCCGAAGACCGCGAAAAGATTCGCCAGCGTGCTGACGAGCGCATCGGCGCCCTTGGCTCGGGATCCGACTACACCGCTTTTCTGCAACACGATGGCATCGCCTCCATGAATATCGGTTTCGGCGGAGAAGATGGCGGCGGCATCTACCATTCGATTTACGACGACTTCTACTGGTATACCCATTTCAGTGATACGAATTTTGTGTACGGCCGCGCGTTGGCGCAGACCGGTGGCACCATCGTTTTGCGGCTCGCCGATGCGGACCTCTTGCCATTTGAATTCGGTGACTTCGCAGACACCATGGACACCTACGTAAAGGAATTGAAAACACTGGCGCAGAAAACGCAGACCGATATTCAGGAACGCAATCGCGAAATTGAAGAAGGGGTGTTCCAGGCCACCGACGACCCCAAAAAACCGCTGATCGCGCCGCCCGTCGAACCGCTGGTCCCATATTTGAACTTCGCTCCACTGGATAACGCCACTGTAGCGCTGGGTCGTAGCGCCTCCGAATATCGCAAAGCCCTCGAGAAGATAAATGCCAATGGCGCAAGCTCCATGGCTGCGGCCTCTCTTGCGGACGTGAACAAACTTCTAATCCAGAGCGAGCGCAAACTTACTAACTCGGATGGACTTCCCAATCGCCCCTGGTTTAAACACCAGATTTATGCTCCGGGTTTTTACACCGGCTATGCTGCCAAAACCATGCCAGCGGTGCGCGAGGCCATCGAACAAAAACAATGGAAACAAGCCGAAGCCGGCATTTTTGTTGTCGCCCAAGTGCTGCAGGACGAGGCCGAATTGATCTCTGCAGCCGCCGCAAAACTTACCGCTGCGGCGCATTAACCGGCAGCTTCAGATTTTCGCATTTACAAAAAATAACCGTGCGCGTCCCGAAAGGACTGCCCTATTCCGTCATACAATCTCGCGCTAATCGGTTTCGGCAACGTGGGCCGCTCTTTCTTGCGGTTGCTAATCGCAAAAGAATCGGAACTCCGCAGACGCTGTGATTTGCGCTGGCGTTTAACCGGTGTTGCCACCCGCCGCTGCGGCTGGCTTGCGGATCCGTTCGGGCTCAATCCCATCGCTTTATTAAATGGCCACTGGCCTGCCCAGCGTGAAATACCCGCCAAAGACATTCGCGAATGGCTGGAAAAATCGCACGCCGATGTCTTCATCGAAGCTAGCTCGCTGAATCTGCAGTCCGGCCAGCCCGCCATTGAACACCTCAAAACGGCGCTGGAGTTCGGCGCCCACGCGCTGACCGCCAACAAAGGTCCAATCGTCTATGCCTTCGAGGAGCTGACCAGGCTCGCCGTTGAGAAAAAGAAAAAATTCCTTTACGAATCGACGGTCATGGATGGCGTCCCCATTTTTTCCATGTTTCCCCTGGGTTTGCCGGCCGTGGATTTACGCGGTTTCCATGGAGTTTTGAATTCCACCACCAATGTCGTGCTGACCGAAATCGAAAGAGGTCTCTCGCTTGACGAAGCCATCAAGCGCGCGCAAGCCATGGGCATTGCGG
The DNA here is from genome assembly GCA_036270765.1 of Candidatus Acidiferrum sp. GTDB lineage: Bacteria > Acidobacteriota > Terriglobia > Acidiferrales > UBA7541 > Acidiferrum. Next base: position 14,397 of record DATBBY010000026.1, on the reverse strand, counting down.
AAACCGATCCATCTGCCGATGTCGATGGCTGGGATGCGGCCTTCAAGGTGGTGGCCTTGGCCACCGTCCTTATGGGCGTGCCGGTAAAAATTGAGCAAGTTCGCCGCACCGGCATCCGCGAATTGAGCGAGGAAAAAATTCGCTCCGTGCGTGACGCCGGAATGCGCTACAAACTCGTATGCCGAGCCGAACGCCGCGGTCTCGGCGTGGAATGCACCGTAGCCCCGGAATTGCTCTTGGCCGGCGACCCGCTCGCAAATCTGGAAGGCTCCAGCTCTGCGATTCGTTTTGATATGGACGTCTTTGGCCTATCAATTGTCGAACACAATCCCGGCATCGACGCCACCGGTTACGGGCTAGTAGCTGACCTCGTTCGCGCCGTACAGCCGTAAAATTATCTTCAGCTACCGCGCGTGAACCCAATCGCCAGTTACCGCGCACCCAACCGCTTGTCAAAATTAGCGACCGCCGCTGGAACCGCGAGTTTCGCATCGCAGCGTCCATCGCGAATCGGCTCACTGGCAGCCAGCCGAATCGGCAGCACCCCGGCCCACACCGGCAACGTGTAGTCTTGTTCGTCGTCCTGCACATCGCCAGTGCGTATCTTCGCGGAAACTTCACTCAACGCCAATCGCAGGATGCTCGTGGCTTTTAATTCTTTTTCGTTGGGCTGGCGAGCGTCATCCCACCGCCCCGGCAAAATCTTCTCGGTAAACGCGCGCAACGCCGCGATTTTCTCTTCTGGCTCACTGACCAGCGTGGCCGTCCCGAGCGCCACTACCGACCGGTAGTTCATCGAATGATTAAACACCGAGCGCGCCAGCACCAGCCCATCGATCAGCGTCACCGTCACGCACACCGCCAGGCCACCGCTCAGTCCTCGCAACATCCGGCTGGCCGCCGACCCGTGAAAATAAATTGCATCGCTCACCCGCGCGAACATGGTGGGAATTACATACGGCTGCCCGTCCATCGTGAATCCCACGTGGCAAACGAATCCTTCATCAAGAATCTTGTAAATGGTCTCGCGGTCAAACGAGCCGCGATGCGGTTCGCGCACTACTCGCGTGCGCTCCGTCGGCGAGAAAGTTTCCGGCAAAATGCACCTCTATGTGAATCGTGGCGCGGAGTTGATAGCCGGCGCCAATGCGGCATGAGTGAGGAACAATCATTTCGATGCTAACACGACGCTCCACGCCACCCGCAACGGCCAATGTGGCACTCCCGATGCCTCACCACTCCTCACTACTCGCCTTCCCGCGCCTTTGTGAGAAACTACTCAACCGGAGAAACCATGAGCTCATCAGTTACACACGCAGCGGGGAATAAATCCTTAGACACCGCCTGGGTCCGCCAGCAGTTTCCTTCCCTCCAGACCCAAGTCAACGGCCAACCCGCCGCTTTTCTCGATGGCCCCGCAGGCACCCAGGTTCCCCAACAGGTCATCGACGCGATAACGAATTATCTGCTCCACGATAACGCCAACACCTGCGGAGCCTTCGCCACCAGCCGCCGCAACGACGCCATGATTTACGGAGCGCGCCAGGCCATGGCTGATTTTTTCAATTGCGCCCCCGATGAAGTAAGTTTCGGCCAGAATATGACCACCATCACCTTCGCGCTCGCCCGCGCAATTGGCCGCGAGCTGGACGCTGGTGACGAAATCGTCCTCACCACTCTGGACCATGACGCCAACGTCGCGCCGTGGCGCGCCCTCCAGGAAAAAGGCATACATGTGCGTCAGGTGGACATTCGCGAAGCAGATTGCACCCTGGACATGGACGATTTAAAGCGCAAGCTCACCAAAAAAACCAAGCTCGTCGCGGTAGGCTACGCCTCCAACGCCGTGGGCACCATCAATCCCGTCGCCGAGATTGCCAAGCTCGCCCATTCCGTAGGCGCGCTCATATTTGTCGACGCAGTCCATTACGCCCCCCACGGCGCCATCGATGTGCAAGCCCTCGATTGCGATTTTCTTGCCTGTTCCCCATACAAATTTTTTGGCCCGCACATGGGCACGCTCTACGGGCAGCACGAGCTCTTGATGCGTTTTGCGCCGTATAAAGTTCGCCCCGCGCCCGAAGCCCTTCCCGACCGATGGGAAACCGGCACTCAAGTTCAGGAATTAATCGCCGGAATCGCGGCCGCCGTGGAATACCTCGCCGCACTGGGAAAGCGCCACGATCCCGCCGCGCGAGACCGCCGCAGCGCGCTTCTGGCCGCCTACCGCGTAACGCACCAACATGAAATGGCGCTGCTCGCGAAATTGCTCGAAGGCTTGCAGCAGATCGACGGCCTCCGCATTTTCGGCATCACCGATCCGGCAAAATTTGATCAGCGATGTTCAACCGTATCGATTCGCCTCGAGGGCCACACTCCCACGGAGACCGCCACTTTCCTCGGCGAGCGCGGCATTTTCGCCTGGGACGGAAATTTTTATGCCCTGAATTTAACCGAGCGCCTCGGCGTGCAATCCACCGGCGGACTCTTGCGCATTGGCTTGGTCCACTACAACACCGCCGATGAAGTAGACCGGCTCCTGGCCGCCTTGCGCGAATTCAGCCGCACCTGAAAACCTGGCAGGTACGTGTAGAGTCAGCCGCTTCCGGAAACTAATCTAGTAGTAAAGTGTTAGATTGTTGGCGAAGGGGCGTCGCTATATGACCTCATTGTTGTCTCATCGTTTTAAATTCGCCGCACTGACTTCTGCTCTAGCCCTATTCGTTGGCGGTTCGTCATTTAACGGCGACAGACCCCTCACCGAAGTTCGCAGCCCCAATTTCCGCGTTCTCACTAACGGCAGTGAACATGACGCCCGCAGAATCGCCCTCGAGTTCGAACAAATGCGCGCGGTCTTCGCCGTCGGATTTCCCAAGATGCGCCTGACCACCGGAGCGCCGCTCCTGATCTTCGCTCTGCAAACCGAAAATGACATGAAATCCCTGGCACCCGCACAGTGGAAAAATCATAAAGGCCCGCTCCCTGCCGGCCTTTTCGATCATGGCTGGGAAAAACAATTTGCAATCGTGCGTATCGATCAGGACGTGCCAGGCGCCTATAACGTCGTCTATCACGAATATGTGCACACCTTGCTGCACAGTAATTTTCGCTGGCTGCCCACTTGGTTGGACGAAGGCTTGGCGGAGTTTTACGGCAATACCAGATTCGAACCCAAGAAATCCTACGTAGGTGCGCCTAGCACCCGCGTCTACCGGTTGAAAAACCGTACCTTGATCAAGCTAGAAACGCTCCTAACCATAAATCCGTGGTCCTATTACCGCGGCGATGAAACCCAGATCGACACCTTTTACGCCGAATCCTGGGCCCTCGTGCATTACCTCGTGTTTGGGCCGGACATGGAGCTTGGCAAAAAGCTCAGTCGTTTTTACGCCCAGTTACAAGCTGGAGACCCTCAGCTAAAGGCCTTCCGCGACGTGTTCGGTGATCCAAAACAAGTGGAGGATGGTCTGCAAAAGTATATCCAGGCTTTCACCTTTCACGCTTACTCTGTCGAAAATCTCACCGCCATCCAGGAAAAAGATTTTCCCGCGCGCAAGCTGACCAAGGCCGAAACGGATTGCGAAATTGCCGGTTATCGCTTGTGGGAACGCGATGCTCCCGAGGCCGCTGATCTCGTCGAACGTGCGCTCCAGGAAGATCCCGCACTCGGCCCGGCGCACGAAGAGAAGGCCTTCATCAATTTCCGCGAAGGCAAAGATGAAGATGCCATCCACGAATTTACTCGCGCAGTTGAATTGGACAAAACGCTTTACCTTTCACAGTATTTCCAGGCCATGATGACCGCCAAACGCGAAACGCCCGAACAGCGCGAGGCGCTACGCACCGAGTTGCAAAAAATCACCCAAATCAATCCGCAATTTGCGCCCGCCTATGTGCAACTGGCCATCCTCTACATCGGCGACGGGCAAGGCACCAGGGCATTGGTTGCCGCCCGCAAAGCCGAGCAACTGGAACCTTCGCGAGCTGGCTATCATTTATTGTGCGGTGAAATTTTGCTGCGCATGAAACGCGAAAAAGAGGCCGCCGACTCCGCGCGCTATGTTGCTGAGCGCTGGCACGGCCCCGATCACAACGAAGCCGTTGCCCTGTGGAATCGCATCCCCGCTGACAGCAGGCCCGCCGACGCCATCGTGGTCGAAGAAGTTGAGGAACAATCGCAAGCCGCGGAGGGGAAAATGCTCTCCATCGTCTGCGGCGAAAAAAGCAAAAACGAAGTAACCCTGCAGCGCGGCGACGACCTCATGGTTTTCAAAAGCAGAGGACGCCAGATGATCGGCTATTCAGACACCCTCTGGTACGGCAGCGACCATTTCAGTCTTTGTCATCACGTGGAAGGCATGCACGCCGTCGTCCGTTATCGTCCCCCAGTCGCCAAAGACTACGCCGGCGACTGGCTCTCCATCGAATTGCGTGACGATTTGCCGCCCGAGCCCCAACAACAAGCCACCAAGTCCGCGCCAGCGCCAGAATCCGCGCCGGCACCCGCCGCTGCCCGTCCCAGACAAGATTAGGCTCGTCGTATAGACCTCTATGCGGTATCTCCCATGTGCCACGAAGGTCTGCCGTTGAATAAGGCCCTCTGTATGTCCGTTCTGCACAATCAGGGCGCAATTCACGAAAGAGGGCTGTTAGCCAAACTCCGCAAATCGTGATGGATGATTCATGAGAAGAGTAGACGACCCAATCTGCTTCCTTCGAAGTGGAATATTGCTCCCCACCATCCCGATAACCTGGCACAAAACTCCCGAGTTCAATTTCGTAGTCTGGATCGCCAAATTCATGAAGCAGGAAGACCGTAGATACATCTCGCTTCTTCAATGCTCCACGTAGAAGTGTCTCGCCACCAATGTTCTGAAAATATTCAGTGTGGAAGGCAAGTATATGCGGTGGAACGGGGCCATCCTTTAAAGGGAACCAATAGCCTTCACCGATGTCCCAATTCCTCCTGATCTGTTCCCAAAGTCGTTTTCCTTCCTGTTCGTCCAATACACGCCTGTACGGAAGCTCTTCTACACCTTTTAGATCCGTTGGCGTCAACGTTTCGATGTACGCTCTGAAATCTTCTGTCTCTTCAAGAAGTGCCATTTGTGCCAATTTGTTAGTGAGTTCGACCTGAAGTTTTGCGTAAGATTCCTTGGCAGCAGCAATTATGCGTGCTCTCATGTCGGTGAGGCTCGCGCTAGACGCGGGGATCAATCTTTCGATCTCTACCTGGGTATTCTTCGCGATCCGGTATCGAGGAAACGTTCCATATGCTTCGGCTGAGTAGTCCCAACCAGATTGAAATAGATTTTGGACTTGCCAATTTTCCTTGCGCTGAAGTTCGCCATAAATTCCGACCCACTCGGAAAATCGCTCCTGGCAGTACCTGCGCGCTGCAGTATGGAGGGCGGTCTTATCGTCCATGTGAGGAGGTTCCTCCGAATCCTAGCACGGCGGTCCGTGTTCGCCGCAAATTCAGTGCCCCGTAAGGCGCGTAATTTGAAAATGGCCCGCCACTATCCCCTGCCTTCACCTACAACACCGCCGCGAATCCGTGTATTCTGACGCGCTATGAATAAAAAAACGAAACCAATCGTTTTAACCGTGCTCGACGGCTGGGGCTATCGCGCCGAATCCAACGGCAATGCCATCGCTCTAGCGCGGAAGCCTGCCTACGACGAACTGCTGCGCAAATTTCCAAATATTTTGATTCACACTTCCGGTCCCTTTGTCGGCCTCCCCGAAGGCCAGATGGGCAACAGCGAAGTCGGCCACATGAATATCGGTGCCGGGCGCATCGTGCATATGGACATCACCCGAATCGATCTGTTGATCGCCAACAAACAATTGGAAAACGTGCCGCTGTGGCAACAAGCCATGGACCGCGGCCGCGAACGCCAACTGCATTTCATCGGCCTGGTAAGCGATGGCGGCGTGCATTCCCACATCCAACATTTGTTTGCGTTGCTGGAAATGGCCAAGCACAAAAAAGTAGAGAAAGTCTTTGTCCATTGCTTCATGGACGGGCGAGACACACCGCCGCACAGCGGCCGGGAATTCGTCAAGCAACTGCAGCACAAGATGCGCGACTTGGGCGTGGGCCAAATCGCCACTCTCGTGGGACGCTACTACGCCATGGACCGCGATAATCGCTGGGAACGCATCGAGCTCGCCTATCGCGCCATGGTGCACGGCGAAGCGTCCACCCGCACCGACGACCCCGTCGGGGCCCTCAGCAAGAGTTACGAGCAGGACGTCACCGATGAGTTCATCAAGCCGATCGTGGTCACCAAAGGCACCGGCGACTCAGCCAAGCCAGTCGGCTTGATTCGCGATGAAGACGCGGTAATTTTCTTCAATTTCCGCGCCGATCGCGCCCGGCAGATAACCTATGCCCTGGCCGCGCCCGATTTCGACAAGTTTGCCGATCCGCAAAGACCCAAAAATCTTTTTTTCGTCGCCACCACGCAATACGACAAAAACTGGCCGTGGCTGAAATACGTAATTTCTCCCGAAAAGCTCGAACAAATATTGGCGCAAGTCTTCTCCGAACTCGATTACAAGAATTTGCGCTGCGCGGAAACCGAAAAATACGCGCACGTAACTTATTTTTTCAACGGGGGTGTGGAAAAGCCCTTCGGCGGCGAAGAACGCATCCTCGTCCCCTCGCCGAAAGTCGCTACCTACGACCTAAAACCCGAAATGTCCGCCGCTGGAATCACCGACACCGTGGTCAACGCCATCGAGAAAGGTGAATTCGACGCCATCATTATGAATTACGCCAACGCCGACATGGTCGGCCATTCCGGAAAATTGGAAGCCGCCATCCAGGCCGTTGAAGCCGTAGACGCCGGCCTGGCCCGAATTTATCAAACGCTGAAAGCACGCGGAGGCACCTGGCTCATTACCGCCGATCACGGCAACGCCGAAATGATGGTCGATCCCAACACTGGCGGCGCGCACACCTATCACACCACCAATCCCGTGCCGTTTATTTTGGTGAATGGCGACGAGCAACTCCACTTGCGGCCCGGCGGTTCGCTGCGTGACATCGCGCCCACGATACTGGGTGTGCTCGGCGAGCGCCAACCAAAGGACATGACCGGCACAGATCTACGCTTATCTTCTTAGGGTCCCAACGCATCAATAATTTCAACGCGCAACGAATTAGAGGTAACTGTGAGCGTTGGCACCGAACCCACGAATACCAAACTTGTAATCGCCGTCTGGCATTCCTTCTTTTCCGAATGGAATGCCAAGCCGGTAATGGCCTACACCCTTCGTCAACGCTGGCCTCAGATGAACGTGGTACACGTCACGAATGTCGAGCGATTGCCCGCCGAATTGGCCGACGCGGATATTTTTGTCGGCAGCGTGTTGCGCCCGGCCCAGTTTGCCGCCGCGAAAAAATTAAAGTGGATCCATTCTACTTCCGCTGGCGTCGGGCAACTCATGTATCCGGAGTTGCGCAACTCTGGAGTGATAATCACCAATGCCAGCGGCATTTTTTCTATACCCATGGCCGAGCACACCATCGGTTTGATATTGGCCTTGGCGCGAAATTTCCCAGACACTGTGCGCCAGCAGGAAAAAGCTATCTGGTCGCAGCAGGATTTATGGGACAAGCCACAGCATCTCGCGGAAGTGAATGGAACTTTGCTCCTTATCGTGGGCTACGGATCGATCGGCAGGGAAGTAGCAAAACGCGCCAAGGCCCTGGGCATGCGCGTCTGGGGCGTGACCAGATCCGGCAAAGGCGATGCCACCCACGCCGAAAAAATTGTCGCCTCCACTGAATTGCATAACGTTTTGCCCAATGCCGATTACCTTTTGCTTTGCGCGCCTGAAACGTCGGAAACAAACTCCCTGATTGGCCCGCAACAATTGGCGCAAATGAAACGCACTGCGCGCCTGATTAACGTAGGGCGGGGCTCGCTCGTAGACGAAGCTGCGTTGATTTCTGCATTGGAAAGTGGAGCGCTCGCCGGCGCCGCCGTTGACGTCGCGCAGACCGAGCCTTTGCCAGCCACAAGTCCCCTATGGCGCGCGCCGAATTTATTCATTACCCCGCACACCAGCGCCCTCAGCGACCGGTTGTGGCCGCGCGAAACAGCCATGCTGGTTGATTTACTGGAACGTTGGTTCGACGGCCGCGAGCTTTTCAATCGCGTCGATTTCGCCCGCGGCTATTAAAGACGCGAGCCTAACCCGCTGATGTCAGTCCAACCGGAGCGTGGCGAGGCTCTTCATCTGCTCCGCTCTGTCGCCCCGCCCTGCGGATCACGTCGCCGCCACCACCCACCGGTCATTCCGCCTGCCTACCGCAGGGAGGACCGGAGCAGACCGATGCTTTTTTGCTTTCTCATTCGCTCCTGCGAATGAGTCGGCCTGCGCAGCGGAGGAATCTCTCTTCGATCGCGCAAGACGCCTCCTCCCGCACCGTCCGCCAACCGCTGGCATTAGTCCCCAGTTCCGCTCTTCGGCGCCTGGTAGCCTTCGCGCGCGTACACCACGTATTTCTGTTTCTTTCCTTTTTGATCCACAACGTTAAGCGGCCCGCCGTCAGGCGCCACCAGCTCCACTTTCACTTTGTGAAAGCGCCCGTCCTTCGCGCCATTTCCCGGGGTGTAGGAAATGCTGTACTGGTGCCGCAACATGGAAGCCACTTGCTGGAATATTCCCGGAATTTCCCCGTCGAATTGCGGAAACCAGGAAAATCCTCCGGTCTCATTAGCAAATGTCTTTAACTGATTTTCCGCCTGCAAATAATCCAAGTGCGCGCCGCGCGACCCATGCAAGTCCAGATAATTCGTAAATGTTTTGTCCAGCCCCACCGCAAAAATAGTCACGTCGCTCTGCCGCAACTGTTTCATGGTCTGGTCCAGAGTGTGTTTGGAAAAAGTATCCACGCCGCTGGCCAACAGCAGGATCGATTTTTTGCCTTTCACATCTTTCAACCGTTCATTCGTCTCCAGAATCGCGTCAAAGACATTCGACTCGCTGAATCCCGGAAAATACAACCGGTTGATTGCCGCGCGAACTTCATTCTTATCTTGAGTAAAATCCACTTCCAGGCGTGTCCTCATGTCAAACGTTTCGAGTGCCACCCAATCTTTTTGCTGCAGGTTGGGAAACAGCGCATCAGCCCAATACCTGGCATAAGCCGCAAACCAGCCATACGCGCGGCCGCTGAACTCCATAACAATGACCATCGTGATAGGTGCATCCGTAGGAGCAAAATTCGTGATGGTTTGTGGCGCGCCATCGTCCAGCACCCGGAAATTTTCTTTTTTCAACCCAGTGAGGATGTCGCCATTTTTCGTGGTTGCAATTACGTCCACCGTGACCACCGGAACGTCCACCGCGATCGTCACCCCGGCTTCCGGAGGCGCTTGCGTCGGCGGCTTCGCCGCCGGATTCTGCGCGGCCGGAGGAGGTGTTGCAGGCGGCGGGCTTTGCTGCGGCTGCCCGCCCTGCGGCCCCGCAGGGGCTTGTGCCCATGCCGACTGTACCGCCAGTGCGCATGCCAGCACCGCAACGAGACTCACCGGAAAAATCTTGCCAGAGACTGCATTCATAGCTGGAACCTCACTTTGAGACGCCCAAATTCTTGAAGCCGCGACACGCCTGAAACCATGCGTTGGGTCTTCGCAACCGCTCTCCACGCAACGCCCGAACCACCACACCCTGCATGTTAGTATGAAGCGCAATCGCAGCAAAGTGTTGCAGGCTGAATTTTACCCGGCTACTTGTACTGTTATTTGGGCTTCATCCCAAAGAAATAGGGCTAAGGCTCGACCTAAACTGGAGGGGATTCGTGAGCGGGAAACGCAAACTGCAGTTGGGAATAATCGTCGGGGCGCTATTGTTTAGCGCGCGTTTGCCGCTGGGTGCCCAAGTATCTTCTTCCCAGGCAGCCCACCCGACTTCCCAGTCTGCCGGCGCGCCCACGTCCCAGTCCCCGGCAGTAGCGATCAGTAGTCCGTCGCCCATTGGCGATACCACCGCTCTCGCCAAGGAAGCTCAGGGCTGGCTCATCGACATGGTCCGCACCAACACCACTAACCCTCCGGGAAGTGAGCAGTCCATCGCGAAATATCTGGCGCACATTCTGGAGAAGGAAGGCATCCAGTCCGAGATGCTGGACCTGTCGCCCGGTCGCAGCGCGCTGGTAGCGCGTTTGCGTAGTTCGGCGGTGGCCGACCCCTCGAAAGCGTTATTGCTGGTCGCCCACATGGACGTAGTCGGCGTCGACCGGTCGAAATGGACGGTCGATCCGTTCGCCGCAATGATAAAGGATGGCTATTTGTATGGGCGCGGATCCGTCGATGACAAAGGAATGTTGGCCGCGAACCTTGCCGCATTTATCGCGCTGAAACGTTCCAATGCGCGCTTGAATCGCGACGTGATTTTTCTGGCCACCGCCGATGAAGAGCAGGGCGGCGACGCCAGCATCAGGATGTTGATCTCCAAGTACTGGGATAAATTTGCCGCCGGCTACGCATTGAACGAAGGCGGAGAAGTTTTCATGAAGAATGGCCGAGTACAGTACGTCGCGGTGCAGGCCAGCGAAAAAGTTGCCATGAACGTTATGGTTGTCGTACGCGGAACTTCCGGGCACGCGTCGCGGCCGACCAAAGACAATGCGGTAGTGCATCTCGCAGCGGCCGTTGCCAAGATCGGCAGTTATTCGGCGCCGGCACATTTCACAACTATTGTGCGCCGATATTTCGAGCAACTCGCGGCCATTGAACCCGACGAGCTGGGCAAATGGATGCGCGTGCTGGACAGCGAGGACCGCGGCGAACACGCCCAAAAGGTGGTGTCCGAAGCGAGCCCGCTGTGGAGTTCCATGATGCGCGATACCGTGGCTCCCACCATGCTCTCCGCCGGGGTGCGCAACAACGTGATCCCTGCGGAAGCGCGAGCCAATTTAAATATTCGCTTACTTCCCGGGGACACCATCGATGTGCTGCTTTCGGCGCTGACCAAGCTGGTCGCCGATCCACAAATTAAGTTTGAACTTCAACCGGACGCCGGACTCGCCGCGCCGCCGTCGTCGCTGGAGTCGGATTTTTACGCCACCATTTCCAAAGTGGCCGCCGCGCAATATGGAAATGCTCCAGTGCTGCCGTTTCAGTCGACCGGCGCGACGGATTCGGCGCAACTGCGGCTCCACAACGTGCAGGCCTACGGGCTAGTTCCGTTTCCTCTCACGGAAGAAGACTACCTGCGCGTTCACGGCGATGATGAGCGGCTTCCGGTAGCGTCCTTCGTTAAAGGTGTAGATGTTCTAGCGCGCATCGTGGCGGAATTTGCCGCCGCCAAATAAAAACCAATCAGCCTTAGGCCGGCTGGGCGGGAGGCGGGTTAGTGGATGCGATCTTCGCTTCGCCGATAACAACTTACAGTGACGAAATGAAGATCGCCCGAGCCATAAAAGCGTCGCAGTGCATTGTGTTTCGCTTCTTCCACGCCAGCCTGTAAGTCAAAACCCGCACACCTTAAAACCGAAGGGTGCGGCACCCTCGCCTACATCCGCCATCCGAAACTTCAAAATAAAACTCCCAAATAAAATTTGAAAACGAAGCACGGCTCAAAAGATCCGGCTAGGTTTCGCCGCCGATTACGTGGAATTTCATGAAGTTTGTGGTGCCGCGAATGCCCATCGGGGTGCCGGCCACGATGCCGATGACGTCGCCTTTGCGCACCAACTTTTCTTCCAGCAAACGCTTTTCAGAAATGGCCGCCAGGCTGTCAATTTTGTGCGGGTCTTTAATTTCCGCGGGCATCACGCCCCAGATCAGCGCCATGCGCCTGCGGGTGTTGGCTTCGGGAGAGAATGCAATGATGGGCACCAGCGGGCGGTAGCGCGAAACGAGGCGCGCGGTAAATCCGCTGTGGGTGAACACCGCGATCAACCGCATGTGCAGTTCGCGCGAAGCGTGGCACACCAACTCGGCTACGGTTTCCGCGACTTTCAGTTGCTCCTGCATGGAGGGGCGCGGAAATTCCCTAATGCTTTTTTCCGCTTCCTCGATGATCTTGGCCATCATCTGCACAGCTTCGACGGGATAGTTTCCCGAAGCGGTTTCGGCCGAGAGCATCACCGCGTCGGAGCCGTCGAAAATGGCGTTGGCCACGTCGCTCGCTTCCGCGCGAGTGGGCCGCGGATTTCCGGTCATCGATTCGAGCATCTGCGTAGCAGTAATTACCGGCCGGCGAAATTCCCGGGCGCGGGCAATAATCGTTTTTTGCACCACCGGCACGCGTTCCGGGCGCATCTCCACGCCGAGGTCTCCGCGAGCCACCATGACGCCGTCGGCCGCGCGCAAAATGGCATCGAGATTTTCAATGGCTTCCGGTTTTTCCAACTTGGCGATCACCGGAGTGTCTTTGCCCGCTTTGCGAATCAGCGCCTTGGCCTGCAACACGTCTTCGGCGCGGCGCACAAAACTGACCGCGATGTAGTCGGCGTTGTGTTTCAGCGCAAACTTCAAATCCTGCCTGTCCTTGGGAGTCAGCGCCGGCACCCGCAATTTAATGCCCGGCAAATTAATTCCTTTGTTCTCGCCGAGCGCGCCGCCATTCACAACTTTGCAAATCACTTCGCGGCCGCGCACTTTCATGACGCGCAATTCAATCAATCCGTCGGAAAGTAAAATTCTGTCGTCCTTGTGCACTTCACGCGGCAGCGGCGTGAAGGTGGTGTTGACGCGCGTCGAATCTCCCAGGATGCGCGCGGTGGTGATTACAAATTGTTGCCCGGCGACCAAGATCACGGGTTTGCCGCCGGCCAGTACACCGGTGCGAATTTTGGGCCCTTGCAGATCGGCGAGAATGGAAATGGTTTTGCCCTGCTCCAGGGCGGCGGCGCGCAGCAGCGCGATATTTGCGGCGTGATCTTCGTGCTTGCCGTGGGAAAAATTCAGGCGGGCGACATCCATGCCGGCGCGCAGCAGTTTTTCGACGATGCGGCGCGACTTGCTGGCGGGACCGATAGTGCAAACTATTTTCGAGTGACGGAAGCTCATGGTTGGGAAATTAGTTACAACGCGAGTGGTTACAGCGCCTCTCTACAATTAATTGTGCCAGTTGTTCCTGACGCGATGGGATCCCGCATCGCACGCTGTGTCGTTAGTTGACCCAATTGTCGGGGCGCGATGGGGGGTCTTTCTGTTTATTCATGTAGACCTGGAATTTTTTCTTGTTGCGCTGCACTTTCCAGTCGGTGACGGTGTTGCGCACGTTGTAGAGGAACGAGCCGCGGCGCAAATAAATCCAGCCCACCAGCATGCCGCCCAGGTGGCAAAGATGGCTCACGTTGTCGCCGCCGCTACTGAGAGTGCCAAAAAATTCGATGGCGGCCATGACCGCTACGTAGGGGCGCATGGGAATGGTCACAGGCAGAGGAATAAGCCAGATGCGGCGGTCGGGAAATAAAATGGCGTTGGCGATGAGGATGCCGAAGATCGCGCCGGACGCGCCGATGGTGGGGACCAGAGAAGCTTGACCGCCAATGAACGTTGGAATTGTTTTCACGATGACTTCGATCAGCCCGGCGCCCACGCCGCACAGGAAAAAATAATTCAGGAAGCGGCGCTTGCCCCAGACCTGTTCCAGTTCGCGGCCAAACATCCACAGCATCAGCATGTTGATCAGGAGATGGAACAGACCGCCGTGCAGAAAAATGTAGGTGAAGGGTTGCCAGATGCGCAGGCCGTGGACGATCGCGTCGGGTATCAAACCGAAGGTTTGAATGATCAAGTGGTAGGCGCGGTCGTAGCCCAGCAGCAAATTCGCGAGGGTCTGCACCAGAAATACGCCGGAACAAATTAAGACGATCAGCTTGACGCCAGGGGTGATGAATCCGCGCCAATCGAAGTTGTAGCGGCGCGAGCTGAACGTCGGAGGCATAACGGCAGTGTACGGCGCGGGACGCGGCGGCGTCAAAGCGCGGGTTCCACGTACGTGGTGGATGGGTGCGACGGAACCGGAAAAAACAGCGGGGAGAAAATTCCGGAACAGACGGGCCTGCCGATACGGCGGCAGGTAAACCTGTCACGACAGGCAAGGCTGCCATTACGGGTTGAGCGATGGGATGTTGTGGAGGATGTTCGACCGGCGTAAAGCTGTGAGGACCGTTTTCGTCGGGGCCGGTGGATGGGAAGTGGTCGCGGGGAGGGACGTCGATCTCGATCTCGGTGGGTTCGCTGTCGTCGAGCTGCTTGTTGATGGCCGGGAGAGTTCGGAGGCAGGCTGGCGATGTAGGCGAGTCCGATGGCGCGTCGAGTGGAGATCTGGCCGCCGGCGAGGAGCCGAAAGAGATGGGCGAGGGAATGGTTGATGCCCTCGGGGGTCTGGAAGTCTTCGGCGCTGTCGGCGAGCAGGTCG